>DASXOK010000590.1:0-31864 GCA_036494425.1 Pseudolabrys sp. | reverse complement strand
CACGCGCTGATCCTCGGCCGCGCGCAGACGGGCATTCAGGCGTTCTTCTAGTGGACTTCGCCACAGTGGCTTTCCTGGTCGGCGCCGGCGTGATGGCCGGCGTTACAGCCTCCATTGTCGGCGGCGCGGCGGTGGTGCTGTACCCGGCGGCCATCGCGGTCGGCGTGCCGCCGCAGGCCGCCGCCGTCACTACGTTGGTCTCGCTGATGCCCGGCATTTTCCTCGCGGCGATGGCGGATCGCTCGCAATTGCCGCCGCTCAACCGCGATTTCGTCATTCTCGTCGTCACCTCGATTGTCGGCGCCGCGCTCGGCGGTTTATGTTTGTTGTTGACGCCGGGTCGAGTATTCACCGCCATCGTGCCGCTGCTGCTCGGCTTTGCCACGCTCGTGTTTGCGCTCTCCGGAAAAATCAGCGCCCACTTGCGCCGGCGCGCCGCGCATCGCGGGCATGAGATCAAATTCAACCTGTCGAGCCTGAAAGTGCTGCTGCCGGTGTCGTTTTACGGCGGCTATTTCAATGCCGGCGTCGGCATTCTGCTGCTCGGCATCTTCAGCGTCGCGACCGGCGGCGACTACCGCTCTGCCAACGTCACAAAGAACCTGGTCTCCAGTCTCAACGGACTAGCCGCGAGCATCGTCTTCATCGTGCAAGGGGCGGTGCATTGGCCGCCGACACTGGCGCTGATGGTTGGCACCGTCGCCGGCGGGCTTGCCGGTTCGTATCTCGCGCGCATCATCCCGCAGAACATTGTCCGCGTGCTGGTTGTGGTTGCCGGCGCGGCGCTGACGATCGCGATGGCGCAAAAATACTGGCTCTAGACTTTTATTGCGGCGACCTGTTTGGCCAATTCAACCACGCGCTTAGTCATCGCGCTGTCGGCATGCGCCAGCGGATCGACCACGGTGAAATGATTGGCGCCGGGGATTTCTTCGTACCGCGTCTGCACCATGCCTTGCCGCCAGGCTTCCGCGACGGTGCGGCTCTGCCGCAGGAATTCGCTCGATTCGAGCGCGCCGACGATGACGTCGAGCACACGGCCGGCCGGCACGCGCCCGTACAGCGGCGAAACCGCGCGGGCGGATGTCTCATCAAGTCCCAGGACGTCGTACTGCCGCGTCCGCAGCAGCGGCGTCATATCGAAGATGCCGGACGCGGCATGGATGGCGGGCACCAGATCGGCCGGCGCGTCGGGAGCAAGCGTTTTCCAATCGGTCGCCAGCAGGCAGGCGGCGAGATGTGCGCCGGCAGAGTGCCCGTAGACGAAGATGCGTTTGTGGAATCTTCGCCAGAGAAAAAGGCAAGCCGCGCGCGTTTGCTCGATGATGGCCGCCACCGTCACTTGGGGGCATAGATCATAGCCGAGCACTGCGACTGTGACGCCGTGCGCGTTCGCGCCTGCCGCCATGTGACTGAAGCTCGATGGATCGAGCGCCCGCCAGCCGCCGCCGTGAATGAACATGGCGAGCGGGGCGTCCGCGCCGGCGGGAAAGAGATCGATGATCTGGCGTTTCGACGGTCCGTAGGAAAGCCCAAGTTCCGCGTTGTGGGCGCTGCCGCGATAGGCCGCGGCGTCGCGCGCCCGGCCGGCGGCTATCTGCGGGTTCTCGGGCACGCGCGCGTGATTGTCGTATTCTTTTTCGTAGTCGACGACCATGCCGCGCTTCCCTTCGCAAAGTGGCGCATCCTTGCAAACCTCGCTATCACTTGCACCATGAAAGTTGACGGCAACCAGACGCGCAGCATCTGGCTGGAAAGCGACCGGCAGAGCGTCGGCATCGTCGATCAGACGCTGCTGCCGCATCGCTTCGTCAAGACGAACCTCAAGACGCTCGGCGACGCTGCGCGCGCGATCAAAACCATGCAGGTGCGCGGCGCGCCGCTGATCGGGGCGACCGCGGCTTTCGGCGTCTGGCTGGCGCTGCGCGAGGATGCCTCCGACGACAATCTGGAACGGGCTTGCGCGTCGCTTGCAATGACGCGGCCGACAGCGATCAACTTGAAATGGGCGCTCGACGAGATGCTGGCCGCGGTGCGCAACCGGCCGCGCGGCGAGCGCGCCGAGGCGGGTTTGCGTCGCGCCGGCGAAATCGCCGAGGAGGACATCGCCATCAACCAGGCCATCGGCCGCCATGGTCTCAAGCTGATCGAAGAGATTGCCTCAAAGAAAAAGGGCGAGCGTACCAACGTGCTCACCCACTGCAATGCCGGCTGGCTCGCCGCGGTCGATTGGGGCACCGCCACCGCGCCGATCTATATGGCGCACGATAAAGGCTTGCCGGTGCACGTGTTCGCCGACGAGACGCGGCCGCGCAATCAAGGCGCTTCGCTCACCGCTTGGGAGCTCGGCAAGCACGGCGTGCCGCACACGGTGATCCCAGACAATACCGGCGGACATCTCATGCAGCACGGCATGGTCGACATGGTGATCACCGGCACCGACCGCGTCACCGCGCAAGGCGACGTCTGCAACAAGATCGGCACTTATCTGAAGGCGCTGGCGGCGCGCGACAACAACGTGCCGTTCTATGTGGCGCTGCCGTCGCCGACCATCGACTTCACGGTGAGCGACGGCGTCGCCGAGATCCCGATCGAGCAACGCGGCGCGGACGAAGTGGCGATGATGAGCGGCAAGACCGCCGATGGCCGCATCGTGCCGGTGCAAATCATCCCGGATGGCTCGCCCGTGGCGAACTATGGCTTCGACGTGACGCCTGCGCGGCTCGTCACCGGGTTGATCACCGAGCGTGGCGTGCTGAAGGCCGAACGCGCGGCGCTCGGAGCGGCCTTCCCGGAGCGCGCTTGAATTGGCTAGGATGCGCGCATGAGTCTCCTTGCGCAAAAAGTGGAATTGCCGGTCGATGGCCGCCAATCGGAGACGGCGTTCGCCGTCGCGCGCGGGACCGCGCGGCTGTTGCACGCGCACGGTTTCTGCGTGGTGAGCGAACTGCCGCTGCCCTCCGGCCGGCGCGCCGACCTCGTGGCGCTGAACGGAAACGGAGGGATCTGGATCGTCGAGATCAAGTCCTCCGTTGCCGATTTTCGCAACGATCAGAAATGGCAGGATTACCGCGCCCATTGCGACCGGCTTTTCTTCGCCACCTGCCTCGAGGTGCCGTGCGAGATTTTCCCGCCCGACGCAGGGCTCATCGTCGCTGACACCTTTGGCGCCGCATTCAAATGCGAAGCGCCCGAGCACCGGCTGCCCGCCGCCACCCGAAAGTCGATGATGCTGCTGTTCGCCCGCGCCGCCGCGCTCCGGCTGCAATCGCTCGTCGATCCGACCGGGCCTTATGGGGAGATGGAGTGATGGTCATTCCGGGGCGCCGCGCAGCGGCGAACCCGGAATCCAGCCACACAAAAAAATCTTCGTTGTTTTTGGATTCCAAGTTCGCGCCTTCGGCGCGCCCCGGAATGACGTGCCTGGTTACCTTGGCGCGCGTTTCGCCAAGATCCGCTGCAGCGTCCGCCGATGCATGTTGAGCCGGCGCGCGGTCTCAGACACGTTGCGGCCGCACAGTTCATAGATGCGCTGGATGTGCTCCCAACGTACGCGATCCGCGGACATCGGATTCTCCGGCGGCTCGATCTTGTCGTTCTCATGCGCCAGCAGCGCCGCGACGACATCGTCGGCATCGACGGGCTTCGCGAGATAGTCGACCGCTCCGAGCTTCACCGCGTTCACCGCGCTGGCGATGTTGCCGTAGCCGGTGAGGATGATACCGCGCGCTTCCGGGCGGCGGCGCTTGAGCGCCGAGATCACGTCGAGGCCGTTACCGTCGCCAAGACGCATATCGACGACCGCGAAAGCAGGCGACACCTGTTCCACTTGCAGCAAGCCGTCCGCGACCGACTCGGCGATCGTGACGATAAAGCCACGCTGCTCCATCGCCTTCGCCAGCCGTTGAAGGAACGAGCGATCGTCTTCGACGATCAGCACCGAGCGCTCGCCTGGAATCTGCTCCTTCGCCGCGTTCGCGACGCTTCCGATGGCCATGTCCACGTTCACACCTGTATCCCGTCAACGATCCTGCATTCTAGCCGGTGATTGCGCCCCGGAACACTTCAATTCTAGCGCAATAAATAGTGATGGGAGCCATCAACTCAAGGCGCCAGCGAAGGTTAAGGGCCGTTCGAAGGCTTCGCGCCGCCAGCGCACTTTCACGGTTGCGCCGTGCTTGGATGCCGTTCCGTTCTCCAGCGACACGGTTGCGCCGGAGCGTTCCAGCAATGTCTTAGCAATGAAGAAGCCGAGGCCAAGGCCGGTCGGCTCCTCGTCGCTGGTGTTGGGATTGCGGCGCCGGCTGGTGACGTAAGGCTCGCCGATGCGCAGCAGGATTTCCGGTGCAAAGCCCGGTCCGTCGTCGGTGATGCTCACGTCGACGAAATCCTCGCTCCATTGCATCTCCATGGTGACGCGCTCGTTGGCGAAGTCGACCGCGTTCTCCAGCAAATTACCAAGTCCGTAAAGAACCGCCGGATTGCGCGTGCCCATGGGCTCATGCGTGCGATCGGCGGGCGTGACCACGTCGATGTCGACGCCGAAATTTCGATGCGGCGCCACCACTTCCTCGATCAACGCAGTCAGGGGTGTCCGGTCAAAGGGCTCGCCGCTCGACGACAGCACCGTGAGCTTCGCCAGGATGTCGCGGCAGCGCGTCGCCTGTTCGCGCAGCAGGCGCACGTCGTCGCCGTGCCGCGCATTGGCGGGAATCGCGTTCTCCAACTCCTTGGCGATCACCGAGATCGTAGACAGCGGCGTGCCGAGCTCGTGCGCGGCGGCGGCAGCGAGTCCGTCGAGCTGCGAGAGATGCTGCTCGCGCGCCAGCACCAGTTCGGTGGCCGCGAGCGCATCGGAAAGCTGGCGCGCCTCTTCGGTGATCTGCCACGCATAGACACCGATGAAGCCGATGCACAACAGCAGCGAGAGCCAGACGCCCATCATGTAGATCGGCGGCAGTTGCAGTGGGTCTTCGCTGTCCCAGGGAAGCGGATAATGCAGGAATACCAGCACGGTGGCGCAGGCGACCGCGAAGGCGCCGAGCGTCAGCGTGAAGCGCGGGGGCAGCGCGGTCGCCGACAACAGCACCGGCGCCAGGAACAGGAAGGCGAAGGGGTTCTGCAGGCCGCCGGTCAGATAGAGCAGCACCGAGAGCTCGGCGATGTCGAACGCGAGCAGCCAGGCTGCGCGGTCCGGCTCGAGCCGCTGGGTCAGGTGGAAGCGTAGCCGCAGCGCCACGTTGAGCCAGCCCGACAGCGCGATGATCGCCAGGCAGGCCCAGATCGGAAGGTCGAAGTCGAGGCCGATATAGACGACCAGCACTGCCGTCGTCTGGCCGATGATGGCGAGCCAGCGCAGCCGCACCAGCGTGTCGAGACGCACGTTGCGGCGTGGGCGATCCTGGGAAAAGCCGAGAATGGACATAGCGGCAGTCTATACCTTCTTGAGCCCTGCCTTTTCGAAAGAGATACAGGCGCGGGTCAAGCCCGCGCATGATCTAGGGTGTGGAGCAGGCCTTGCGCTTCCTGCGGCGCAGCGTCACATCTTGTGCCGCCATGGACGCGCAGAACACCTCAGCCATCGCCGTTGACCGCCTCGTGAAGCGCTACAAGGCCGCGACAGCCGTGGACGGCATCTCGTTTCGTCTGGCCCCAGGCTCCATCACCGGCCTGCTCGGTGGCAACGGCGCCGGCAAGACCACAACTATCGCCATGATCATGGGCCTGGTCACCCCCACCTCCGGCACCGTGTCGGTGTTGGGGGCGCGTATGCCGGACGAGCGCTACTGCGTGCTGCACCGCATGAATTTCGAGAGCCCTTACGTCGACCTGCCGATGCGGCTCACCGTGCGGCAGAACCTGTCGGTCTTCGCCCAGCTCTATGGCGTCGCCGATATCAACGAGCGGATCGTGTCGCTGGCCGCCGATCTCGATCTCACCGATTTCCTCGACCGCCCCACCGGAAAGCTCTCGGCCGGGCAGAAGACGCGCGTGTCGCTCGCCAAGGCGCTGCTCAACCGGCCCGAGGTGCTGCTGCTCGACGAGCCGACTGCCTCGCTCGATCCCGATACGGCGGACTGGGTGCGCAGCCGGCTCGAACAGTATCGGCTCACGCATGGCGCCACGGTGCTGCTGGCCTCGCACAACATGACCGAGGTCGAGCGTCTGTGCGAACGCGTCATCATCATGAAGAAAGGCCGCATCGAGGACGACGATGCGCCGGAGCGCCTGCTCGCGCGCTATGGCCGCGACACGCTGGAGGACGTGTTCCTCGACGTCGCCCGGGGCCGCCGCAAGACGGGCGAGGTGGTGCGGTGATTTACGACTGTGTGTCCCGGACGCGGCGCAGCGTGAAGCGCAGCGGAACGGTGCGCCGCAGATCCGGGACCCCGCTTGCTTCAGAAATCACCGGGGTCCCGGGTCAGCAGCGCAGCATTACAAGCTGCGCTGCGCCCGGGACACGAGGCCACCGATGACCGCTGGCGACACCAGCTTCTCCCTCAACCGCGTCAACGCGATGGTGCGGCGCTATTGGTATCTCCTGCGCTCATCCTGGCCGCGTATCCTCGACCTCATTTATTGGCCGGCGGTGCAGATGCTGATGTGGGGTTTCCTGCAGATGTATGTCGCGGAGAATTCCGGCTACTTCGCGCGCGCCAGCGGCGTCTTCATCGGCGCGGTTCTGCTGTGGGATATTCTCTTCCGCAGTCAGCTCGGCTTTTCGATCTCGTTCCTCGAGGAAATGTACGCGCGCAACCTCGGCAACATCATGATGTCGCCGCTGCGCCCCGTGGAGTTCGTCGCCGCGCTGATGATCATGAGTCTCATCCGGCTGGCTATCGGCATGGTACCGGTGACGCTGCTCGCGATCGCCTTCTTCGGCTTCAATCTGTGGTCGCTCGGCGTCGCGCTGGCGGCGTTCTTCGTCAATCTCATGCTGACGAGCTGGTCGATCGGTATCCTTGTCTCAGGCCTGCTGCTGCGCAACGGCATGGGCGCGGAGAGCCTCGCCTGGACGATCATGTTCCTGTTTTTACCGCTCACCTGCGTGTACTACCCGGCGTCGGTACTGCCGAATGCCCTGCAATACGTCGCATGGTCGCTGCCTCCGACCTATGTCTTCGAGGGCATGCGTGCTTTGCTGATCGACCATGTGTTCCGTGCCGATCTGATGCTGGAGGCTTTCGCGTTCAATGTGGTGCTGTTCGCGGCTGCGGCAGCCGCGTTTTTGGCTCTGCTGCGCAGTGCCCGCGTCCAGGGCACCCTGCTGCAGACCGGCGAATAGGCAAGAAACGCCTTGTTTCACAAGTACTTCATGCGGTTCACGCCTTGTAAAGGAAACGCGAAGGACTTACCTCTATTCTTGACGATATGACAGAAAAACGACAGTCTGCCGCGCCGCAGCAAGGGCCGGGGTCAAAATCGATGGCGATTGGTGAATTCGACGGGGCCGCAACGCTCCGGGGCGATGCAGGGGCTTTACTGGCAACGCCGATGTACTGGTTCTACGAGCTTGGCCACGCCGCCCTCAATCCCTCGCGCGCGATCGCCGACGCGACGCGGCTGTTCTTCAAGAATCCGGCCAATCCGCTCGCGCACACGGCTTATGGGAAGTCGATTGCCGCGAGCATGGAACTGTTCGAGCGTTCAACGCGCCGTTACCGCAAGCCGGAATGGGGGGTCAACTCCGTCACCGTCGGCGCCGAGCACGTGCCGGTGCACATCAGTACCGTGTGGGAGCGCCCGTTCTGCCGCCTCCTGCATTTCGAGCGTGCTTTCTCGCGCGTGCCGCGCAGGCCGCAGCCGAAACTCCTGATCGTCGCGCCGATGTCCGGCCACTACGCGACGCTGCTGCGCGGCACGGTCGAGACGATGTTGATCAATCACGACGTCTACATCACCGACTGGTCCGATGCGCGCATGGTGCCGCTGTCGGACGGACGCTTCGACCTCGACGACTACATCGACTACGTCATCTCGATGCTGCACTTCCTTGGCGGCGACGCCCACGTGTTGGCCGTATGCCAGCCATCGGTCCCGGCGATGGCCGCGGTCGCGGCCATGGAGGCCGACAACGATCCTTACGTGCCGCACTCCATGATCCTGATGGGCGGCCCGATCGATACGCGCATCAACCCGAATGGCGTCAACCAGCTTGCCGTAGGCCGCGGCATCGACTGGTTCCGGTCGCATGTCATCACCAAGGTGCCGTTCCCGCATTCCGGCGTCATGCGCGACGTCTATCCGGGTTTCCTGCAACTGCACGGCTTCGTGAGCATGAACCTTGACCGTCACCTGGAGGCGCATCGCAATCTGTTCACGCACCTGGTGAAGGGCGACGGCGATTCGGCGCAGAAGCATCGTGAGTTCTACGACGAGTATCTCGCGGTCATGGATCTCACCGCTGAGTTCTATCTCCAGACGGTCGATACTGTGTTCATCCGCCACGCACTGCCGAAGGGCCAGATGACGCATCGCGGCCGCCGCATTGATCCTGGCGCGATCACGCGCGTCGCGCTGATGACGGTGGAAGGCGAAAAGGACGACATCTCCAGCGTCGGTCAGACCAAGCCGGCGCACGACCTCTGCCGCAATCTGCCGGACGATCTCAAGGCGCACTATGTGCAGCCGAGCGTCGGCCACTACGGCGTGTTCAACGGCTCACGGTTCCGCGCCGAGATTGCACCGCGCATTTCCGACTTCGTGCTGTCGAACAATGACGGCCGTAACGGCCAGATCGCCGCATCGAAAGTGCTCGCCAAGCATTGATGGCGCGGCGCAAGCCGCGCGCCTCAGCGTCTGACCCGCGCCAATGGGCTGACGTTGTCCTTGGCGCGGCCAAGGCCGCTTCCCGCCAATGACCGCTGGATCGGTGCCTCGTATTGGAGTCCCAGCCGATAGCCGCGGGTCCAGACGAGCGTGCACACCTTCCGCACACCGCAATGCAGGAATTCGAGTCGCTTCGGCAGCGCGATCAGCGACGTCAGTTCGAGACACGCGCCGCCGGCCGATATATCGATCACGCGGCATTCGATCGGCGCATTGCTGCCGGGGACGAGGATCTTCCCCGTCTTTGCGCCGAGGCTTTCAGGCTTCACGCGAGCGCTTCGTCGTTTGTCCGCCATTCTCATGCCCTTGTCAGGATTTGAACACGCGTTAACTCGATGTCGCGACTTTCCAGTCTTTCGAACCCGCACCGCTCCGTTGCAACGCCTAAGACAAGCGCCGGCGGCTCTTGCCGTCCGTTAGAAAGCGCACGCCGATCGCCTCATGGCTTTGCCAGACGACTCCGCATTTGCGCTGGAGGCCTGTCCTGGTTGACAGAACCATCGTGAACCGCTCCGGGACGTCGATATTTTCCAGCCGCAGCAGTTTGGCGCCGCCTTCGGAGATATTGGCGACCAGCACGAAGCAAATGAGCTTTTGCTCGTCACTCATCAGCGATGCCACGAATCTCACGTCCCGCCTCGGGTTGGCGCGCTGAAGTCGATAGTCTGGCCTTCCTCCCGAAGCCGCCATGTCAGGCCTGCGGACCGTTGGCGAGCCGCTGCCGCACCTGCCAGAAGCGCAGGACACGTTCGGCCGTCGGCTTCGAGAGGTTGCCGAAATCCGCGTGCGTACGAAGAAGCCTTTCCGGCGCGAGCCCTTGCTCGCCGCACCGCATCTTCAGGATCGCGGAGATGGGATGCCAGGTGATCCCCAGCGCCCGGCATACGATCAGTAATCCGCCCGGCTCGTCGGCATCCACCAGCGTTTCGATAAGCTCGTGCTTGAGGCCGCTCAGCACTGAGAGCGCGGCGACGACTTCGTTGCGCCGGCTCTGCACCGCGAAGTGATGGAGCGTCTCGTCGCCGAGTTGCCCTTCCTGCTTCATCGTGATGACCAGCCGCTGCGCGGCGGCGAACGATCGGCTTTGCGACTCCATGCGTTCGACGGCCTTCGCCAGCGAGTCGCGCAGAACGCTGGGCGGAATGTCCGGACGTGTGCTGAGCGCCGCTGCGATGCGGTTGTCCTGCGCCGCACGTTCGAACAGCGTGTCCAGCCCGGCGGTGGAGAACCGCGCCGATGGATTTCGCGCGAGATTGTGAATGACCTCGCGGTCACCGCGCTTGATGAGAATGTCGGTCGCCGGTTCGGGCAACTGCGCCCGGCGCGAGATGGCCATCAGGTGTGCCTGGCCTTTCGTCTCTGCGACCTGAACGAGATCGTCTGCGGTCAGGCGTGGAGACTGCGTGAGCACCGGGTTGGCGACAGTGATTTCCGCGTCGTTGGCGAGGCGCTTTATCACCTTGCGTGGTGCGTTTTCGACGGGGGCGAGACTCTCGCTCAGCTCCGTCAGGCCGCCGATCTCGATATTGTTGAGCAGACTATCGAAGACGTCGTCGAATACGTCGACTTTGTCTTCACCGAGGTTCGCCGCGTTCTCGAGAAAAAGCTTTGTGATCGCGCGTAACGTCTCGAGCCGCTTGTCCGGCGAAGCGTGGCGTATGGTGCTTTCAAGTTCTGCAATTGCTGTTGCATGTTGCATGACTGGCCCCCGTCATGCGAACGATGCCAGCCAATAATAAATGCGCAGTTATTTTCGTGAAAAGGAACTCATGATGTATATTCTAGGTTGCACACTCTAAGGTAGACAATATAGTTATGTTAATACAGCGCGGCTCCGGGTTGTATGTTCTAGCGTAAGCTACCATTTTAAATTTACGTCATCGGTCTAAAAACGCCGAATTTGATTGAAGCCATAGGCTAATGCGCAACCTGAATGCAAGTGGGCGAAGGAGAGCAATTGATCGCCCTTAGGGTGAACCAAGTTGTGCCGATAGCGGAATGGCATGGTCTTTCCACAGGAATTATTAGTAGCAACCATAGGTCACATCCCGTTCGCGCCTTCCTTCACGAACGGGGAGCGTGATCGTAGAGTATTTTTTGGCGGGTTTTTCTCAGCGATGGTTCTGCGCAATAACGTCATCGGCGCCCAATCTGCGCTTCTTTCGCATCCCACCCTCGCGGCATGTTGTGGCATGATGCGTAAGGGCTGATTCCTCGAGTTGACGATGTCCATACCGCTCCGCGCTCTCTTGTATCGGCGCACCAGCGAGCCGTCGGAAATCACTGTCGATTTCGACGGCGAGATTTTCGTCGTGCGCGTGCGGCGCCACGCCCAGGCGCGCCGCTATACGCTACGTATCCACGCGGCCATGCGCGAAGTTGTGCTCACCATGCCGCCGCGCGGCAGTCTCAAGCAGGCGCGCGAATTCGCCCAGAAGCACGGCGGGTGGATCGCGGCGCGGCTACAGCGGCTGCCCGAGGCGGCGCCCTTCGTGGACGGCGCCGTGGTGCCGCTGCGTGGCCTTGATCACCGCATCGAGCACCGGCGCGGCACGCGCGGCACCGTGTGGGTCGAAAACAGGGCAGGGGAGGAGCGCCTCCTCTGCGTCGCCGGCGACGCGCCGCACGTTGCGCGCCGGGTGCGCGATTTCCTCAAGCGCGAGGCCAAGCGCGATCTCGAAGTGGCGAGCCGGCAGGCGACGCAGGCGCTCGGGGTCACGCACGCGCGCGTGTCGATCCGCGACCAGTCGAGCCGCTGGGGCTCTTGCTCGACCACGGGCGTCCTGTCTTACTCCTGGCGGCTGATCCTGGCGCCGCCTTTCGTGCTCGACTATCTCGCCGCGCACGAGGCCGCGCATCTCGTCGAGATGAACCACTCGCGCCGGTTTTGGCGGCTGGTCGAGGGCATCTGTCCGCACACGCGCCGTGCCAAGGCGTGGCTCGACGCCCATGGCAGCGATCTCCACCGCTACGGAGCGGACGCCGATCCGCGCTAGCGTCAGTGAGAGTCCTAAGGTACCTATTCTGTCATGCCCGGCCTTGTGCCGGGCATCTCGCTTAGCAAGGCACCGCCTTGCCTTCCTGCGCGAGATGGCCGGGACAAGACCGGCCATGACAAGATCAAATGGAAACCCAGTCCATGCTCCGCCCCGGCACGTTCGCGCTCACGGCCTTGCTCGCTGCGTTGAGCGCGATCGCTCCCCTGACCACGGACATGTATCTGCCCTCCTGGCCGGACATCGCGCGCCAACTCAAGGCGTCGACGCCGCAAGTCCAGCTCACGCTCTCGGCCTACCTCATCGGCTTCGCCGTCGGGCAGATACTGTACGGCCCCATTTCGGACCGGCACGGGCGCAAACCTGTCCTGCTGGGCGCCATGACTCTTTATTCCGTGGGCAGCGTCGTTTGCTCGATGTCCACGTCCATCGAGATGCTAATCGCCGCGCGCGCCGTTCAAGCGCTAGGCGGCTCCGGTGGAGTCGTGCTGGCACGCGCGATCGTACGCGACCTTTATTCAGGCGCGCGCGCGGGTCGTGAATTGTCGCTGATCGGCTCGGTGATGGCCTTGGCGCCCGTTCTGGCGCCCATCGTCGGCGGTGTTCTACAGACGGGATTTGGCTGGCGTTCAATCTTTGTCGCGCTCATGGTTTCCGGCCTCACCGGCATTGGTATCATTTCAGCGCTGCTTCCCGAGACGCTCGCGATGCGGTCCAGTGAGCCGGTGTCGCTCGGCTCGATGCTGGCGTCCTATCGTATTGTCGCGCGCAGCGGCGCCTATCTCAGTTATCTCGGACTTGCCACGACCAGCTATGCGGGTCTGTTTGCCTGGCTGTCCGCAGCGGCGTTCGTGCTCCAGTACATCTATGGTCTCACGCCGCTTGCCTTCGGCGTAACGTTCGCCGTCGGCTCGATCGGCTACATGATCGGCGCAACGGCCGCGGCGCGGCTGGTCGGTCAACTCGGCCTGGACCGCACCATCGGAATAGGCTGCTGTTTGCTGACGATCGGCGGCCTTGGCGCCGCTGCCGCGGTGGCGTTCGGCCTCAGTTCGGCACTGTCGCTGGTGCTGCCGGTCGCCATCTATCTCGCCGGGCTCGGGATGGTGCTGCCGCAATCGATCGCCGGCGCCATGTCGCCATTCCCCGAACGCGCCGGCGCCGCCTCCTCGCTGTTTGGATTTGTTCAGCAGGGCGCGGCTGCGGTGTGTGGTTCGGTCGTGGGGTGGCTGCTTGGCCACAGCGCCTGGCCATTAGCCGGCGGCGTGGCGCTGATGGGCTGCGCGACCTTGGCGCTGTGGCTGCTAACGCAGGCCGTGCGCAGCAAGGCCGCGATGACGCGTTGACCTGTCAGCGGCGGCTGAAGAAGTTATCGAGCAGCCAGCCGTCGAGTCCGCCACCGCGCGACGCGCTCGGGCGCGCATTCGAGGCCTGGATCGGCGCGGGCGGGATCGGCGCTTCTATGCCGTTGCTGTAGGCCGGCTGCGGCGCAGCAGATGCCGTGCCGTTGTTGCCGTTGCCGAACAGACCGGACAACAGGCCGTCGCTGCTTTGGACGCCGGGCAAGTTCGCAACCGGCACGCCCTGATGCGCGCTGCGCATGAAGCGGCTCCAGATTTCCACCGGCAATCCGCCGCCCGTGACCTTCTTGGTCGGCGTGCCGTCGTCATTGCCGAGCCACACGCCGGTCACGAGGTGCGCAGTGAAACCGATAAACCACGCGTCACGGAAATCCTGCGACGTGCCGGTCTTTCCCGCCGCCGGCCAGCCAGGCAGCGTGGCCTTGTGCGCGGTGCCGATGATCAGCGTCTGCTCCATCATCGAGTCCATCATCGCCACGTAGCGCGCTTCAATGATGCGGCCAAGCTGTTGCGTATTGCGCGCGTAGAGCACTTTGCCGTTGCCGGCGGTGATGCGGTCGATCACGTGCGGCATGATGGCGTAACCGCCATTGGCGAAGGGCGCATATGCGCTGACCAGTTCGAGCGGCGAGACCTCCGACGTGCCTAGCGCGATCGAGGCGTTCGGCTCGAGCTTCGAATAGATGCCGAGGCGATAGGCGGTGCGGATCACCGCCGCGGGTGTGAACTCCAGCGTCAGCCGCACAGACACGGTGTTGAGCGACATCGCCAGCGCCTGGGTCAGCGTCACCGGGCCATGATACTCGTGGCCATAATTTTCCGGCTGCCAGCCCTTCACGTTGATCGGCTTGTCCTCGCGCACGGTGTCTGGTGTAAGACCATGCTCCAGCGCGGTGAGATAGACGAAGGCCTTGAACGCCGAACCCGGCTGCCGCTTGGCGGCGACGGCGCGGTTGAACTGGCTGTCGGCGTAATTGCGGCCGCCGATCATGGCGCGCACGTCGCCGTTCGGCGTCACCGCCACCAGCGCGGCCTGCTGCACGCCGGCCTTGTCGCCCTTTGCCGCCAGTTCTTCGCTGACCGCCTTCTCCGCATTCGCCTGCAACGTCGAGTCGATCGTGGTTCGGATGACGACGTCGTCGTCGACATGGCCTAGGACATCGTTCAGCACGTCCATGACCCAGTCGGCGACGTAGTTGACCGAGCCAGTGCCGGCCTGGGTTGCGATGCGTGGGGGGCGGGCGAACGCGAGCTTTTCGCTGTTCTCGCTGATGAAGTGAAGCTCAGTCATCGCGGCGAGCACGATTTTCGCGCGCTTTTCGGCAGCATTGAAGTTGCGTGTCGGCGCGAGCCGCGAGGGTGATTTCACGAGGCCCGCAAGGAGCGCCGCCTCGGCCAGGCTGATCTGTTTGGCGGACTTGCCGAAGTAGCGTTGCGACGCCTCCTCTATGCCGTAGGCGCCGGAGCCGAAATAAACGCGGTTGAGATACAGCTCCAGGATCTGCGTCTTGGAGAACTTCCGCTCCAGCCACAGCGCCAGCAGGGCCTCCTGCATCTTGCGCGTGAGCGTGCGCTCCTGCGTCAGAAAGAGGTTCTTGGCGAGCTGCTGCGTGATGGTGGAGCCGCCCTGGGCGACCCCGCGGCGCAAGACATTGGCGATCAGCGCGCGCGCAATACCGAGCGGATCGACTCCGTAATGGTCGTAGAACCGCCGATCCTCGATGGCGACGAAGGCGCGCGGCACGTAGGCCGGAAGTTCCTTGAGAGAGATTGGCGCCCCGGCGAGATCGCCGCGCCGCGCCAGCGGGCGTCCTTGGTAATCGACGATCTGGATCGACGGCGGCCGCTTCGGAATCTCAAGCGACTGAATCGGCGGCAGATGCGCGCCGACATAGGCGACGGTGCCGACCGCGCCGATGACCAGCCACAGGCAGGCAACGAGGCTCCAATAGGCCATGCGTACGATCAGCGGCCGGCCGCTGCGCACCCCCTTTTTCTTTTTGCCTTTCTTGCGCCGCGGCTTGGGCGCGCCGCCCGAGGTGGGGCGATCGCCGGAGCTCACGCGCACCGCGGGCGATGAGTCAAATACCGGCTCGCGCCGGCTCCCCGACTGTCCTCGTCCCGACGCCATACGCGACCCGTTACTAAAAACCGCGACAGCATGCGCCGCCGGTCCCCGTCTGCCACGCTAGAGGGGGCGGTTTAAAGCGGTGTTAAACAGGAATTCCCCCGTGGATTCGATGCCTTGCGCGCGTCGCGGGAACGGGAACTTTTGCCCTTAGGGCCGCGTTAGCCAACGCTGACAATTGGTCCGCATCGGCATGTGGGGAAGGCCGGGGCGCCGGGGACCGTTCGCGCGGGGGGAGTATGTCCTCAGTCGATACAGTTCAGTCCGGGGGCAGCGCAAGCCATGCCACCGAGCGTCTGTTTATTGGCCAGAGCGAACTTGCCGGCCTGATGCGCGATTTCGACTGGAGCACCACCCCGCTCGGCCCTCCGGAGCAATGGCCGCCCAGCCTAAAGACTGCCGTGCGCGTGATGCTCACGTCACAGCAGCCGATCTGGATCGGCTGGGGCGAAGAGCTGACCTATCTCTACAACGATCCCTACAAGTCGATCACCGGTGGCAAGCACCCCTGGGCGCTGGGCAAGCCCACCTCCGTCGTCTGGCGTGAAATCTGGGACGACATCGGGCCGATGCTGGCCAAAGCCATGGGTGGCGACGAAGGCACCTATGTCGAAGCCCAGCTCCTGATCATGGAGCGCAACGGCTATCCGGAAGAGACCTACTACACCTTCTCCTACAGCCCGATCCCGACCGAGGACGGCACCCCCGGCGGCATCTTCTGCGCCAACAGCGACGAAACGCAGCGCGTGATCGGCGAACGGCAGCTCGCCTTGTTGCGCGAACTCGCCGCCAGCACGGCCGACGCCCGCACCTGGGAGCAGGTGTGCGAGCGGACCGCCCGCGCACTCTCCACCGATCCGCGCGATCTGCCGTTCGCCATGATCTACATGGTTGAGCCGGGAACGCAGACTGCGCGGCTCGCGGGACTTTGCGGCATCGATGCCGGCCATCCGGCCGCGCCGCCGTCGCTTCCGCTTGATGGCCCGCAAGCCCGGCCCCTCGCGAACGTCATGCGCGATCACAAGCCTCATCTGGTCACCGATCTCGCGGCGGTTTTCGATGCGGACTTTCCCAGCTGGCCCTGGCGCCAGCCGCCGAAGCAGGCCGTGGTCTTGCCTGTCCAATCGAGCGGCGAGACCGGCCGCGCCGGCTTCCTCATCGCCGGCTTAAGTCCTGTTCGTCTGTTCGACGACGGCTACGCGGGCTTTCTCAATCTTGTGGCCGGTCAGATTGCGGCCGCTATCGGCAACGCCGAAGCCTACGAGCAGGAGCGCCGTCGCGCCGAGGCGCTGGCGGAGATCGACCGCGCCAAGACGGCGTTCTTCTCCAACGTGAGCCACGAATTCCGCACGCCACTGACTCTCATGTTAGGGCCGCTCGAGGAGGTGCTGGCCAAGCCGCAAGACGGCGTCCGCGACGAGAACCGCAGGCTCGTCGAAATCGCGCACCGCAACGGCGTGCGGCTGCTCAAGCTGGTCAATACATTGCTCGACTTCTCGCGTATCGAGGCCGGCCGCGTTCACAGCAGCCATGAAGCGGTCGATCTTTCGGTCCTCACTGCGGACTTGGCGTCCAACTTCCAATCGGCGATCGATCGCGCGGGTCTCCGGCTTCTGGTCGATTGTCAGCCACTGCCGCAGCCGGTCTATGTCGATCGCGATATGTGGGAAAAGATCGTACTCAATCTTCTCTCCAACGCGTTCAAGTTCACGTTCGACGGCGAAATTTCGTTGAGAACGCGGTCATCGGCGGACGGCAACAGCGCCGAAGTCATTGTCCGCGACACCGGCATCGGCATTTCCGCCGAAGACTTGCCGCACGTCTTCGAACGCTTCCGACGCGTCGAGGGCGCACGTGGGCGCTCGTTCGAGGGCAGCGGCATCGGGCTCGCGCTGGTACAGGAACTGGTGAAGCTGCACGGCGGCAGCATCCGCGTCGAGAGCGAGGCGGGCCGCGGCAGCAGTTTCATTGTCACCGTTCCGTTCGGCACCGCGCATTTGACGCCCGAGCGCATCGGCGCGACGCGTTCGCAAGTCTCGACGAATGTACGCGCGCAAGCTTACGTCGACGAGGCGATGAGCTGGCTCTCTGATGGCGCCAAGGGGGAGCTGCCGCAGCCGTCTTCAGCGGAGGATCTGGCCGCGGCGATGCCGCAGCCGGCCACTGACGGCGAATTGGTGCTGCTTGCGGACGATAATGCCGACATGCGCCAATACGTGACGCGTCTGCTGACAGGGTCCGGCTATCGTGTCGAAGCGGTCGGCGACGGCGAAGCCGCACTCGATGCCGCTCAGCGCCTCAAGCCCGATCTCATCCTGTCCGATGTGATGATGCCGAAGCTCGACGGGTTTGCCTTATTGGCGGCCTTGCGCCAGGACGAGTCGTTGCGCGGCGTTCCGGTGCTCTTGCTGTCGGCGCGCGCCGGCGAGGAAGAGAAGGTCGCGGGCCTCAAGTCCGGCGCCAATGATTACCTGACCAAGCCGTTCTCGGCGCAGGAATTGATCGCGCGCGTCCAATCCAACATTCAGCTCGGGCACGCGCGGTGCGCGGTCGAACAGGCGGTGAGAGAGGAAGGGAAGGCGCTCGAGGCCCTGCATCATGTGAGCGTGGCAATCGCGGCCGAGAGCGATCTCGAACGCATGGTGCAGGTCGTGACCGATGCGGCGACGCGTCTCTCCGGGGCGGCCTTCGGCTCGTTCTTCTACAACGTCGTCAACGACGCCGGTGAATCGTACTTGCTCTACACGCTGTCCGGCGTTCCCCGTGAAGCGTTCTCTAAATTCCCGATGCCGCGCAACACGGAGGTGTTCAGCCCGACCTTCCGCGGCGAAGGCATCGTGCGCTCTCCCGACATTACCAAGGATCCGCGCTTCGGGCGAAATCCACCTTATAACGGTCATCCGAAAGGGCACCTGCCGGTGCGCAGTTATCTGGCCGCACCGGTCATCTCGCGTTCAGGCGAAGTGCTCGGCGGATTGTTCTTCGGCCATCCGCAGGCAGGAATATTTGGTGAGCGCGCCGAGCGAATTGTCGCGAGCATTGCCGCGATTGCGGCGATCGCTTTCGACAAAGGCCGTCTCTATCAGGCGGCGCAGAAGGAAATCGCAGAGCGCAAGCGCATGGAAGGAATTCTGCGTGACAATGAGCAGAACCTCGAGCGCAGAATTGCCGAACGCACGGCCGAACTCGCGGCGGCCAATACACGGTTGATCCGTGAGGCGAAGGAACGCGAGCACGCCGAAAGCCGCTTCCAGCATCTGGTCGAAGGCGTCGTCGATTACGCACTGTTCATGCTCAGTCCCGACGGCATTGTCACCAATTGGAATACCGGGGCGCAACGCATCAAAGGTTATCTTGCGTCTGAAATCGTCGGACAGCATTTCCAGCGCTTCTACACAGAGGAGGATCGCGCGGCCGGCGTTCCCACGCGAGCGCTGGAGACGGCACGGCGCGAGGGCAAGTTCGAGGCCGAGGGTTGGCGGCTGCGCAAGGATGGCACCCGCTTCTGGGCGAGCGTGGTGATCAATGCGCTCCGCGACGGGGATGGAAATATCATCGGCTTCGCCAAGATCACCCGCGACATCACCGAACGGCGCGAAGCGCAGGAAGCGTTGATGCGCACCCAAGAGCAACTGGCGCAGGCGCAGAAAATGGAAGGCATCGGGCAGCTCACCGGCGGCGTGGCGCATGACTTCAACAATCTGCTGACGGTGGTCATCGGCAATCTGGAGACTATCCAGCGCCAAGTGCATGAAGCGTCACCCGACCCGGTGCGCCTGGAGCGTTTGGCGGACCTCGCCATGCGCGGCGCACGCCGGGCCGAGGCGCTGACACAGCGGCTGCTCGCCTTCTCGCGGCAGCAGCCGCTCAATCCCAAGTCGGTGGAGATTGGGAGGCTGGTCACGGGCATGTCGGACCTGTTGCGACGGACGATCGGCGAGCAGATCGCGGTCGAGACCGTCCTTGCAGGTGGCGTATGGCGCACACTGGTCGATCCCAATCAGTTGGAGATCGCGATCCTCAATCTCGCGGTCAATGCACGCGATGCTATGCCGCAAGGCGGCCGGCTGACGATCGAGACCGCCAATGTCTATCTCGACGACCGTTACGCGTCGGACCAGACCGAAGTGACGCCTGGGCAATATGTGATGGTAGCGATCAGCGACACCGGCGTCGGCATGTCGCGCGAAGTCGTCCTGCGCGCCTTCGAGCCGTTCTTCACTACCAAGGATGTCGGCCACGGCACCGGTCTGGGACTATCGCAAGTGTATGGTTTCGTCAAGCAGTCGGGCGGCCATGTGAAGATCTACAGCGAGGTCGGCGAGGGGACCACAGTGAAGATCTATCTGCCGCGCCTGCATGCCGACGAAA
The DNA here is from genome assembly GCA_036494425.1 of Pseudolabrys sp. Classification (GTDB taxonomy): domain Bacteria; phylum Pseudomonadota; class Alphaproteobacteria; order Rhizobiales; family Xanthobacteraceae; genus Pseudolabrys. The sequence continues at coordinate 12,179 of DASXOK010000590.1, read as the reverse complement.
GCGCCGACGTCGAGGAGCCACAGGTGCCCGTTGCCGGTGCCGCGGGTTCGGAAACCATTCTCGCGGTCGAGGATGATGACGACGTGCGCGCCTATACATCAGAGACTCTGCGCGAGCTGGGCTACGACGTGCTGCAGGCGGCGAACGGTCCGACGGCGCTGCGCATGATCGACGAGCATCCGGAGATCAAGCTGTTGTTCACCGACGTCGGCCTGCCCGGTGGCATGAACGGGCGCCGGCTCGCCGAAGCGGCCAGGGAGCGACGCCCCGATCTCAAGGTTCTGTTTACCACCGGCTATGCGCGCAACGCCATCGTGCACGACGGGCGGCTCGATCCCGGCGTGGAGCTGATCCCCAAGCCTTTCGCACAGGCGGTGCTGGCCGCGAAGCTGCGTGACCTACTCGATGCCCGCGCCTGTCCGGCGCGCGTCCTTATCGTCGAAGACGAAGTTTTGTTGCAGATGATGGCGATCGACAGCCTGGAAGACCGAGGCTTCAAAGTCGACGTTGCCGGCACCGCGACTGAGGCGATGCAGAAGCTGCGGCTGATCTCGAGCGGCGTCGATGCGGCAATTATCGACCTCGGCCTGCCGGATCGCCGAGGCGATGCGCTCGTGCGCGAGGTACGGACGATCTATCCGGCTCTGCCTATCATTATCGCCACGGGCCACGACGACAGCGACTTGCGCAAGAACTTCGAGGGCGACAAACGCATTGCTTTTGTGCGCAAGCCGTATCTGCCGGGCGATCTCATCGAAGGCTTGCGCGGTCTCGGCGTGCGCGAAACGTGACGGATGCGTCTTTCACCGCGATCCAGAAATAAAATGGCCGGGGCGAGCCCGGCCATCATCTCGTCGCTAAACGCTAGCCAATCGGTGGCGGATCACCCGCCCGGAGTGAAGACGGCGCTCTCGGTGCTGCGCGTGGCCCAACCTGTCATGCGCTGCTCGATGAAGCTGCACACCGCATACATCACGATGCCCATCGCGCCGGTGACCAGAAGGCCGGCAAAGGCGAGCGGCACCTCGAAGCGCGAGGACGCCACCAGCATGAAATTGCCGATGCCTTTGTTGGAGCCGACCGTCTCCGCCACGATGGAGCCGACGAAGGCGACGGTGATCGCCACCTTCAGCGAGGCGAAGAAGTAAGGCATCGAGCGGGGCAGGCCGACCTTCTTGATGATCTGCCATTTGCTGGCGCCGAGCGCGCGCAGCACGTCCTGCAATTCCGGCTCCACGGTGGCGATGCCGGTGGCGACGTTCACCAGAATGGGGAAGAACGACAGCAGGAAGGCGGTGATGATCGCCGGGATCGTGCCGATACCGAACCAGATGATCAGGATCGGCACCACTGCGACCTTCGGGATTGTGTTGAAGCCGATCAGAGCCGGATAGAACCCGTCATAGACCAGCGACGAGGAGCCGATGGCGACACCGGCAAACAGACCAAAGACGATGGCGACGCCGAAGCCGATCGCCGTCGTCATGAAAGTCTGCCAGGCATTGTCCAGGATCGGCCCGCGCCATTGCCAGCCGGCCGCGAAGATCGCCGACGGCGACGGCAGCACGAACGGCTCGATCTGGAGTCCGTCGACGAACAGCTGCCAGATTAGGAACAGGGCGGCGACCACAAGCCAGGGCAGCACGCGGCGGAACACCTTGCTGCGCGAGAGGCGGCGGCGCTTGCGCCGGACCGGCGCGGGCGTATCGGCGGGGGTTGGGAGTACCATGTCGGTCATACGGTCGCTCTCGCGGCGCTGATGTGGTCGCGTAGATCCTGGACGAGCCCAACCGCGTAGGGCTCGTAAGTCATACTGAGCGCGCGCGAACGCGGCAACTCGACGGTCCGTTCGGCGATGATGCGGCCCGGGCGGGCGCTCATGATCAGGATGCGGTCGGCGAGGAACACCGCCTCGCGCAGATCGTGGGTGACGAGGATGACGGTCGGCTTGCGCGCCATCCACAGCTCTTGGAGGGCAAGCCAAAGCTCTTCGCGCGTGAACATGTCGAGCGCGCCGAACGGCTCGTCGAGCATGAGCAGCGAAGGTTCGTGCACCAGCGCGCGGCAGATCGATGCACGCTGCTGCATGCCGCCGGAGAGCTGCCAGGGGAATTTGTCCTCGAAGCCCTTGAGGCCGACCAGCGCCAGGAGGTCGCGCGCCTTGGCTTCATAAGCCGCACGCTCGCGCTTGAGCTTGGACGCGTGTGGTTGTGCGACTTCCAGCGGCAGCATCACGTTATCGAGCGTGGTGCGCCAGGGCAGGAGTGTCGGGTTCTGGAACGCCATGCCGGTGATCGAGAGCGGGCGGTCGACCTCGCGGCCGGCGACGATGACGCCGCCTTTGGTGGCCGGCCAAAGACCGGTGACCACCTTCATGAGGGTTGATTTGCCGCAGCCGGATGGGCCGACAACGGCGACGAATTCGCCGCTGTCGACGCGCATGGTGGCGTCCTGCAAGGCAAGCGTGCCGTCCCCGTCCTCGCCGTAGCGAAGCGACACGCGATCGAGATCTACGAAGTTTTTCATCGGTGCTTTGTACTCATCACGGATGCGGAGTCCAGATTTTTACTCATTCCGAGGGCGAAGCTTTCGGCAGCGCCCCCGGAATGACAGAGAATTGATGCGGCTGATTATGCGGGCTTTTGCAGGATCGACTTGGCGATCATCGCGTGCACCCCTTTGACGTTGTTCACGGTCTGCGTCACGTGCAGGTCGCAGGCGAAGCTGCATAGCGCGTACGCTTCGTCCTTGGAGATGCCGGTGAGCGTCATGATCCAGTCGATCATCTGCTTCAGCGCCTGACGCGCGGCATCGTCGAGGTCGGTGTCGAGGCCGAACGCGATCAGGTGCGTTGGTGTCTCGCCGCGCGGCAGCGTCCATTTCAAGTCCTTGCGCACGTGGAACTCGAACGTGCCCTTCAGCGACGTCTCGATGGCGGTGCCGTCGACCTCGCCGTGCCCCTGCGCGCCGTGGCCGTCGCCGGTCGAGAACAGCGCCCCGTCGTTCCATATTGGCAGATAGATCGTGCTGCCGGTGGTCAGGTCCTTGCAGTCCAGGTTGCCGCCGAACTCGCGCGGCTCTTTGCTGTTCTGCTTGCCGAAGGCTTTCGGCGGCGCCACCGCGAGCTGGCCGAAGAACGGCGCCAGCGGCACCTTCAGGCCGGAGGGCATCGTCGCCGTGTTGCTCGCTTTGTCGAGCCCCACGTGGATGATGCGGTAGTAGTTGAATTCCTCCGGCAGGGTGCCGCCATAGGAGCGGAAGAGGTTGAAGCCCCAGTTCTGGCGCAGCTCGATGTCGAGGATCTTGACCTCGAGCACGTCGCCGACCTTTGCATCCTTTACGTAGATCGGCCCGGTGAGGATGTGATTGCCGCTGCCGCGTTTGGCCTTTTCGTGGATCAGCTTGAGGTCGGGCAAAGGCTCGAAACCGGAGCCGGCCGGCGGCATCCATTCCGGATTGCCCGACACGCATTCGATCGTGACCCGGTCGCCCGAGTCGATGGTGAGCGCCGGCGGCAGGCTGCCGTCGAAAAAGCCCCAATGCACGGTGTCCGGCCTCGACTGCAACAGGTGCGTCGTGCCGGCGGTCTCTTTGTTCGCGAGTGCTTTGTTCATGGTGTTCTCCTTCCGCGCCTGGTTCAGCTGCCGGGAATGAGGCCGGGCTTCATCGAGAAGCAGTACTTCGCGATGTCGCCGGCGCGGGTGAACCAGATGCGATCCGCGTGCTTATGCTCGACGCAATGCTTGATCGCCTGGCGCAAGGGACGCAGGCGGAACGGCTGACCGACGATGAAGCCATGCAGCGAGAGCGCGAACACCATCGGCTTCTCGTCGCTCGCGTCGAGCAATTCCTCGAACTGATCGACGATCATGTCGGCGAACTCCCGACCAGTTTGATCGCGCGCGACCAGCGTGCCGGCATCGTTGAGCTCCAGCGGATAGGGAACCGACAGCAGCGGGCCCGAGCGCGTGCGCATCCAGAGGGGCTGATCGTCGATCGGCCAGTCGAGGAGGAAGGTATAGCCAGCCTCCTTCAAGAGATCGGGCGTGACGTTGGATTCGACGGCGCCCGGACCCATCCAGCCGGTCGGCCGCACGCCGACGTACTTCTCGATGACGTCCGTCACTTCCTGGATCACGCGCGCCTCGTCGTGTTCCCAGAACGGCTTGAGCACTTCGGCATTGGTGCGGCCGTGGCCGCATACTTCGTCGCCGCGCTGCTTAATCTTCTCGACGATATCGGGATAGTGGTAGCAGACCGAGCTGTTGAGCAAGATTGTCGCAGGCAGCTTAAGCTCATCGAGAATTTCGAACAACCGCCAGTTGCCAATGCGGTTGCCGTAGTCGCGCCAGGCCCAATTACGAGATGTCTGCGGCCCGCCGCGATTGGTCGGATCCATGCCCATGCCGGCGCCAAACGCGAAGTGCTCGATATTCAGGGCGATGTAGAAGGCCAGGCGCTTGCCGCCGGGCCAGGAATAATCGGGTCTCTGGTTGATGTTGACGTGGTCATATCGACCGTGGCCCGGAAGTTTAAGCATGCGCGCTCTCCTTGTAAAACCGAAGCGTTTGCGGCGTTTCGGCGACCTGCGCCTATCGAAAGCGCAGTGTGATGACCAAAAAGGCAGTGCCGTTGCCGGAACCGCCTTCTGCTCCAGTGTGCGCGCCATCGTTGGCGAGCAGCCTGCAACGATCATGCCAGGGCATGCTTCTTGCACCGCACACCGCCATGCTTGACGCGGAAGGAGCAAGAGCGATGATAGCAAGGTACTTGAACGGCATTCAACTAAGTGGAGCCGTCATGAAAAAGGCCCGCAATATCACGATTTTAAGGCGCATGAGTCGGCGCGCATTGCTGCTCGGCACGGCTTGCGCCGCGCTGATGACTGTTATCGAGTCCGCGCGCGCGGAGACCAAGAACGTCAAGATCATGCTGGACTGGATCATCCAGGGTACGCACGCGCCTTTCTTCATCGCCCAGAAGAACGGCTATTTCAAAGACGGCGGCGTGACGGTGGACGGCATCGACGCCGGCAAGGGCGCGACCAACGTCGCGGTCAGCGTCGCAGGCGGCGCCTACCAGTTCGGCTGGGTCGACCTACCGTCGATGATCCGTTTCAACACGCTCAATCCGTCCTCGCCGCTTATTGCCGTCTACATCAGCTTCGATGACACGCCGCTCGCGGTCGTCACGCGCAAGGATGCCGGCATCACCAAGCTCGCCGATCTCGACGGCAAGAAGATCGCCGGTGGTCCCGGCACCGCGGTGCATGACACCTTCGCCGTTCTGCTCAAGGCGGCCAAGCAGGAAAACATCAAGGTCGATTGGGTGAACGTGCAGCCGCAGCTTTTCGGGCCCATGCTCAAGCGCGGCGAGGTTGCCGGCACCGGCGGCTTCACCAATTCAAACATCCCGGCGGCGCTCGAACTCGGCTTCAAGATGAGTGATCTGACGGTCATCAAGTATTCGGACTACGGCGCCGACATGTACGGCCTGGCTTTGGTGACGACAAAGAAGTTCGCCGACGAGAATCCGGACACCGTGAAAGGCGTGGTCGCCGCGCTCAACCACGGCACCAAGGATACGATCGCCAATCCGACGGCCGCGCTCGACTTGATGCAGGCGCGGGACCCGATGATGAAGATGGACATCGAGAAGGTGCGCCTCGGCCTCGCGCTCGACCTCACCAAGACCAAGCACGTGATGCAGTATGGCTTGAGCGTTGTCGACCCGAAGAAGATGCAGTTCACGATCGACGCCACTACGGAGGCCTTCAATCTGCCGACGAAGCCCGATGCGGCGACCGTCTATACTGACAAGTTCCTGCCGCCGATCGCGGACCGGATGCTGCCGAAGAGCTGATTCCCGCTGTCATTCCGCAGCGCGTGCGAAGCACGCGAATCCGGAATCTAGCCGCGTATTCGGTGGCCGTTTCTGCATTCCGGGTTTGCTCGCCGAGCGAGCGCCCCGGAATGACCAGAAACCTAGTAACGCTCGTCAGCCGCCGCCTTTGCCTGCCTTCGCGTCGGCATCATTTGCGGCAAACAGCGCAATCAGCGCCCGCTTGATCGCGGCCTGGCGCGTCGGGGAATTGATCTGCGCGCCGAGAAGGTCGGTCACATAGAACACGTCCACCACGCGCTCGCCGAAAGTGGCGACGTGAGCCGAGGCGATGTTGAGGTTGAGCTTGGACAGCGTCGCGGTCAGCTCGTAGAGCAGACCGGTGCGATCGAGCCCGGTGACCTCCACCATCGTGTAGCGGTGGGACCATTGGTTGTTGATGGTGACGGTCGGCTCGAGCGCGAAGGCCTTGATGCGGCCCTTCGGCGGGCGCTTCGTGACCATGTCGGGCAGCCGAAGCTCGCCGCGTAGCGCCTTCTGGATCGAATCGGCAATGCGATTGGCCCGCCGCTGCTCGTCGTCGTCGCGCTCGAACTCGCGCGACACCGAAATGGTGTCGAGGGCGCGTCCGTCGGTCGTCGTGTAGATCTGCGCGTCGACGATGTTCGCCCCGGCCATGGCGCAGGCGCCGGCGATGATCGACAGGAGCCACGGATGGTCGGGCGCCAGCACGGTGAGCTCGGTCACCGCGTGGTGACCAAAGCTGATCATGGTGGCAAGATTTCTGTCGGCCTGCTCGGCGTCGCGCACGAAATTGGCGTGCGCGATCTTGTGCGGCAGATCGACCTTGAGCCAGTAAGCCGGATAATGCTTGGCGATATAGGCGTCGAGCGCGTCCTGCGGCCAATCCTTGAGCGCATCGCGGAATTCGGCCTGCGCCATGGCCACGCGCTGCGCGCGGTTGACCTCAGAGAAGCCGCCGGTGAGCACGGGCTCGGTCTCGTAATAGAGCGTGCGGATAAGCTGCGCCTTCCAGCCGTTCCATACGCCGGGACCGACCGCCTTGATGTCGGCGGTGGTCAGGATCGTCAATAGCTTCAGCCGCTCGGCGGATTGCACCACTGCGGCGAAATTCTCGATGGTCTTGCGGTCGGACAGATCGCGCGACTGCGCGACGCTCGACATCAAGAGATGCTGCTCGATCAGCCAGGCTACCGTTTCGGTGTCGGCCGCCGAGAAGCCCAGGCGCGGGCACAATCGCCGCGCCACGCGCGCTCCGGCGATCGAGTGGTCCTCGGGCCGGCCCTTGGCGATGTCGTGCAGGAACAGCGTGATGTACAGCACCGCGCGATGCTCGGGCAGGATCTTATGGATCAGCTCGTTGGCGAGACGCGTTTCGTCATTGCCGCCGCGCTCGATCTCCGTCAGCACGCCGATGCAGCGCAACAAATGCTCATCCACCGTATAGTGGTGGTACATGTTGAATTGCATCATGGCGACGATCCTGCCGAAAGGCGGCACGAAGCGGCCGAGCACGCCGGCTTCGTTCATCCGCCGCAGCACCGTCTCCGGATCGTTCTTGGAGGTGAGTATCTCCATGAACAGGCGGTTGGCTTCCGGATTGTCGCGCAGTTCCGCATCGATGAAGTGCAGCGAGCGCGTCATCGCCCGCATGGCGTCCGGGTGGAAGGCGAGATTGTGCTTCTGCGCGAGCTGGAAGATGCGGATCAGATTGACCGGATCGCGCTCGAACACGTTGGCGCGCGCACAGAGGATACGGTTGTTCTCGGCGATGAAGTCCTTGGTGCCGCTGAGTTCCTTGCGTTTCACGGGACGCAGCCGCGCCATCACGCGGCTCAGCACCGGCACACTCTTGGCGTGGCTGTCTTCCAACGCGGCGCAGAGGATGGCGGTGAGGTCGCCGACATCCTTGGCGATCAGGAAGTAGTGCTTCATGAAGCGCTCTACGTCCTGCTGCCCAGGATGCTCGGTGTAGCCGAGCCGCACAGCAATCTCGCGCTGCACATCGAACGACAGCCGCTCCTCGGCGCGGCCCGAGACGAAATGCAAATGGCAACGTACCGACCAGAGGAAGTCCTCGCAGCGGCGGAAGAGCTGGTATTCGCGCTTGTCGAAGACGTCGCGCTCGAGCAGTTCGGCCGGTTCGTGCACGCGGTAAACGTACTTCGCGATCCAGAACAGAGTATGCAGGTCGCGCAGGCCGCCTTTGCCGTCCTTCACGTTCGGCTCGACCAGATAGCGCGACTGGCCGCCGCGGCGATGCCGGTCTTCGCGCTCGGTGAGCTTGGCGGCGACGAATTCGGCAGCCGTGTTGCGCACGACCTCGTTGTCGAAGCGTGTCGTCAACTGGTCGAACAGCGCGTGGTCGCCGAGCAGGAAGCGCGACTCGAGAATGGCGGTTCTGATGGTCATGTCCGCCTTGGCCTGGCGGATGCACTCGTCGACCGAGCGGGTCGCGTGGCCGACTCTCAGCCCGGTGTCCCAGAGGCAATAGAGGATCGCCTCGGCGATGGATTCACTCCAGGCGGTCTGCTTGTAGGGCAGCAGGAACAAGAGATCGATGTCGGAGCCCGGCGCCAGCAAGCCGCGGCCATAGCCGCCGGTGGCGACGATGGCCATGCGCTCGGAATCGGACGGGTTCTGCGACGGATAGAGGTGCGTGCGGGCGAACTCGAATAGGATGCGGATGATCTCGTCCTGCATCTCGCACAGCCGCTCGGCACAGCGGCGGCCGTGCCGGTCCTTGAGCAGCAGCGTCTCGGCCTTGGCCCGGCCCTGGATCAGCGCCGTCTTCAGCCGCTGCGCCAGCGCGGTGCGCAACTCGCGCTCGCCGCCGGCGTGCGTGGCAGCCAGTTGCTCGAGATCGGCGACGACCGCGCCGGTGTCGATCAACTCGCCCGCGCCGCGTGACGCAGTTTCGGGTGCCGGGCGGGTGTCATGTTCGAGCGCGAGTGAGGCCATGTCGGGAACCGGGATAGCGGAGGCGAAGTCTTAAGTCATCGCTTGGGCGCAAAGATAGTTGCTTGATGACCGGATTGCAGGTTTTAGGACCAATTTTTGGTATTTTTTGCGGGTGCGAAGGGCCTTTTCGGCTCGCCACCGGGCTATTTTTAAGATCTTCGGTCATGAGCGCACATGGCGGCGCCTGCGGCGTTCGGGTTATCCTCCCCGGATAATTGGGTGGGAGAGAAACAAAAATGCGCATGTTCCAAGTGTGCATCTGTGGCCAGCCGCTACAGATGAACGAGCAGCCGACGCCGCAGCCGGCCGGAACCGAGGTCTTGCTGAAGGTGCTGGCGGCGGGCGTCTGCCACAGCGATCTGCACCTCGCCGACGGCTATTTCGACCTCGGCGGCGGCAAACGGCTGAGCCTTCAGGATCGCGGCATGAAACTGCCCGTGACGCTGGGCCATGAGAACGTCGGCGAGGTGGTCGCAGTCGGACCCGACGCCAAGGGCGTAAAGATTGGGCAGCGCATGCTGGCCGATCCCTGGATCGGTTGCGGCACCTGCGCCGTCTGCCAGCGCGGAGAAGACAACCTCTGTCGCGCCATGCGCAGCCTCGGCGTCTTCACCAATGGCGGCTACGCCGATTACATCATGGTGCCGCACCCGCGCTATCTGTTCGATATCGGCGACCTGCCGCCGGAGCGCGTGGCGCCACTCGCCTGCTCGGGCGTCACCACCTTCGGGGCGCTGAAGAAGGTGACGACGCTGAAGACCGAGCCGACCGTGATCATCGGCGCCGGCGGGCTCGGGCTGATGTGCCAGGCCTTGCACAAGGCGATGGGTGGTCACAGCGCCATCGTCGTCGACATCGATCCGCTCAAGCGCGAGGCGGCGAAGAGGGCCGGCGCCGCGCATGTGGTCGACGGCGGCGCGGCGGACGCTGCGCAGCAGATCATAAAGCTCACCAATGGCGGCGCCTGGGCGGTGATCGACTTTGTCGGCTCGTCGTCGAGTGCGCGCGTCGGCTACGACAGCCTGATCAAGGGCGGCAAATACATCATCGTCGGCCTTTATGGCGGTGACTTCATGGTGTCGCTGCCGCCGATCGCGATGCGCGCCCTGACCATCCAGGGCTCCTACACGGGCAGCCTGCACGAGATGGCCGAACTGATGGACCTCGTGCACCGCACCGGCCTGCCGCCGGTGCCCGTTGCCACACGGCCGTTGAACGACGTGAATGCGGTAATGGGTGAGCTTCGCGGCGGCAAGATCGTCGGCCGCGTGGTACTGACGCCGTAATCTTCACCTCTCCCCGCTCGCGGGGAGGGGAAAAAGAAACATGCCCCTCGACACCGACTTCACGCTCATCCTCATCGCTCGCATGGTCATCGCCGCCGGCTTCGTGCTGGCGTCGACGATCACAGCGGAGCGCGCAGGGCCTTTGGTCGGCGGCCTGGTGGCGACGCTGCCGCTCGGCGCCGGCCCCGTCTATGTGTTCCTCGCGCTCGATCACGGCGCGGCGTTCATCGGTCACAGCGCCGTCAACAGTCTCGCCATCAACAGCGTCAACGTTATCTTCGCGTTGACCTACGCGCGCCTGGCGCAGAAGCGCTCGGTGGGCGTGAGCATCGGGCTCGCTTTTCTGGTTTGGGTCCTACTCGCCTTCATCGTCCATTCCATCGCTTGGACGCTTGCGACAGCAGCCCTATTGAACATTGTGGTGCAGACTGCGTGCATCGTGCTGGCGCGGCCGTTGCGCCACGTGGTCATTCCACGCCTTGAGGCGCGATGGACGGATTACGCCCTGCGCGCGGCGCTGGTCGCGCTATTGGTCGGCACCACGGTGACCGCGAGCTTCCACATCGGTCCCGAAGGCAGCGGCATCCTCGCGGTGTTTCCGATCATCCTCATCAGTGTGCAGTTCATCCTCCACCGCCGCGTCGGCGGCAGGCCGAGCGCCGCGGTGATGGCGAATGCGGTGACGGGCCTGGTCGGCTTCGCGCTTGCCTGCGTAGTGCTGCACGAGACCGCGGAGCCCTTCGGCTCGGTGATCGGGCTGTCGCTGGCGCTCGCAACCTCTATCGCCTGGGGCGTTTTGGTGTACGGGCTGCGTAAACGCGGCATCGATCTGTGACGGCAAGGCCTAGTTTTTGCTCTTTAGTTCCCAACCATCGAGAACGAGCGTTGCCGCGCGTTTGGCCTCGCGCGCGGCGTCCCGATTGCCTTCGCCGGCCGTGATGATCGCCCCCTTCATCAACATGTGCCACGCATGGGCGAAGTTTTCCGGGTCACGCAGTCCGGCGTCTTCTGCCAGGGTACGGATGATCGCGCGTATCTTGGATAGATGATCGGCGGCCGCACGACGGACAGGACTGCCCTTTGGCGACTCGAGCAGGATGTTGATGAACGAGCAACCCTCGAAGCTCTTCTCGCGAAACCAGCCGTCGAATACGTCAAATATCGCCAGTAGGCGCTTTTTCGGGTCGATAGTGCGGCGCTTAATTTCCGTTTCGAGCCAGTTGCGCGTCCACACCGCCTCGCGTCGATCGAGAAATGCGAGCGCCAGTTCATCCTTCGACTGAAAATGACTGTAAAGGCTCGCCTTTGCACATCCCGATTTGACGAGGATCGCGTCGATGCCGACTTGGGCGACGCCTTTGGCGGCAAACAAATCATAGGCCGCGTCGAGAAGCCGTTCGCGCGGCTTGTTGGCATTCCGTGGTCGCGCCTTGGCCAAGACCTAACCTCGAAATCGGTCAGCGATGCTTCCCCATTTAGCATCGCGGAGAGCGGGTACGCAAATTGCCGCCACTGGCGTGACCGTCCGCAACTCCACGCCTCATGTGACTGCGGATTTGATTTGACCCATGCCGCCGCTGGGAATCCAATTATAGACAGACCAGTCTGTCTAAGTCGAGGCGGATGGTCGACGCAAAAACAACGGACGATTGACAGGAGGAGCGCATGCAAATTCCGACTGAACCCGTCGGCTCGCTTCCCCGGCCCGCCAAACTGCAGAAAGCCTACGCCGACTACGACGCCGGCAAGATCACCAAGGAGCAATTGGAGAAGGAGCAGGATGCCGCCTGCCTCGATTCGATCAATCGCATGGAGGAGACCGGTGCGCCGATCGTCTCGGACGGCGAGCAGCGCATGTCGAGCTTCGCCACTTATCCTTTGACCGACACGCTCGCCGGCACGGGGCTAGCGGACGGTCTCGCCGCCGATGGACAATATTTCGCGATCTTCACGGACGGCCATCATCGGCAGTTGCCGCGCCTCGTGCGTGGGCCTTTCCGCTACAAAACCTATGCCGCCGAATTCACGAGCAAGGCGGTCAAGGTGGCGACGAAGCCGCTCAAGCAGGCG
>DASXOK010000589.1:0-4738 GCA_036494425.1 Pseudolabrys sp. | reverse complement strand
AGCCTGGGATAGTCCCGGAGCCACGCACGAGACGCGCAAAAAGATAATCCGGACCATCATTGTAGAGATCGTCGTCGACGTCGTCGGCGCGCTTCAGGATATAGTTGAACGCTTTGGCCAGGTCGTGCCCACGGGAGAGCTTGGCGACTTGCTCCCGCATATAGAGCTGAAGATTCTCAACCAGGGGCCGGCTCTGCGTTCGCCGAACATCCAGCCGTTCCTGCGCGCTCTTGCCATTGATCGATCGCTCGATCTCGAACAGCGTATCGATCCGACGCACGACCTCGATCGCGATCGGGGAGAGCGCGATTTCCTTTTTGCCGGCAGCCTTGCGACGTGCATTCTCTTCAATATCGGCCATGGCAAAGAACGGGAGCCGCGCATGCGACCAGCACGCCGCTTCGCGGATCGGTCCAGGATTGCGCCCCGCCAGATAGAGCTGCTTATACCCATCAATATGTTCACCACCACATATCAGCGGATATGTTGCCCCGGATTTTATGTTGCGGGCAGCCTGACGGACCAGGAACTAAAAGGGCTGTCCTGGTCCGTGCATCACATAACTTGGCGACGATCCGAGACTTATAGCGTCTTGAGGAACAACATCAGGGAAGGCAATGCTCTGGTCTTCGGTGATGACAGCTCGTCCGAGATATCGACGCTGGCCAGGGCTTTCGCCTTCATCTCCATATCAACCTCGGCATAAATGTGGGTCGTATCCAAGGATACATGGCCCAACCACGCCCGTATGGTGTTGATGTCTACGCCTGCTCTTAGAAGATGGACCGCTGTCGTGTGGCGAATCACGTGGGGACTGACATGCTTGCTGATCAACGATGGTAACGATCTACTCGCGCGTTCGGCGTAGCACGTGACGAGGCGGTGGACGCCAAACCGGGTCATGGGCTGGCGTGTTCGACCAAGAAAGACTGGCTCATTCGGCCCACGTCCCGTGACCACGGCCGACAGCAAGGATGATGTACGCGGCCAAAGTGGGCACATCCGAAGCTTGTTGCCCTTGCCGAGGATACGAACGGAAGGAGACGTTCCGAGTTGTAGGTTGCTGATGACCAAGTTTGCCGCCTCATCGGCCCGCGCCCCGCTGTTGTACAAGAATAACAGAAGGGCATGATCGCGGGTGCCGATGGCGGTGCTCTGGTCGGGTTGTTTTAGTAAGGCGTCGATCTCGGCCTTTTCGAGATAGCCGATCATTCTCTTCGCCGCCTTCTTGAACGGGATTGAGCGAACCGCCGTGCACCACTCGATGTGGACTGGAGATCCCATACCAATGAACCGGGCCAGAGAATGGATGGTGGCAAGCCGCTGATTGCGTGTGGCTCCGCTGCAGTGCCGGTCGACTTCCAGGTGCTCAAGAAATCGACGAACGATCGTCGGCGACAAATCTTCCACGGTCATCTTGTCGATGGCGCGGTGCGCTTGGGCGCTGGCGAAGGGCAGCAACAACGTCAGCGTGTCGCGGTAACTGGCTTGGGTGTTGCGGGCGAGATTGCGATCGGTCACCAAGTGCTCAAGCAGAAAACGCCGAACCCAGGCGCCAAGGAGACTTCGGTCGCTCATGACGACTGCCCCCACTGCGAGTAGCTGGCGAACCGTCGGCTCGCCTCAAGCAGGAGCTCCGGCGTCATCTGCAGGTAGCGCTGTGTGGACTTGATGTCGGTATGGCCAAGATAGGTGGCCAGTTGTGGCAAGAGCCGCTGGACATCTTGGCCGGAGCGGTACCACGCGACCACACGGTGGACCGCCGCCGTATGCCGCAGGTCATGCAAGCGCGGCGGCCGGAGCTCGCCCGGCGGGCGGCTTATGCCGGCCATCTGGCGCAACCGTTGAAACAAGGTGATGACATGTTGATAGGGCCACCCGCGACCGGTCCGCGTCGTGAAGAAGCGTGAATCCTCTCCCGCGGGCAGTGGCAGACGCCGGCGCAGATCAACGAAGGTTGCCAACTCCTTGGTGAGCTTCGGGCCGACCGGCACAAGACGAGTCTTGAAGAACTTCGTATCACGAACGGTGATGACCCGTTCGCCGAAGTCGATGTCGCGCAAAGTCAGTCTCAGTGCTTCGCCGATCCGCAGTCCACTGCCGTAAAGCAACAATAGAAGTGTCCGGTACATCGGGGCCTGTAATCGACTATGCGCCACGTGAAGGGACGCCGTCGCATCGAGCAATCGACGCAACTCATCCGTCGAATAGACATACGGCGACTGTGGCGGCGGCAATTTTGGTGCGGTGATCGGCAGCGGCGAGCTGTCCACGTAGCCGCGACTGATGGCAAACCGGTAGAAACCGGACAGTACGTTGCACTTTAGCGTCCAGGTGGCGCTGAGCTCGCGGCTTCCCTTAAGGAATTTGATAACGGCTTGGGCACCGACTTTGTCTATGCACGGGTCACCGGTCTCCCGGCTAAACTGCCCTAATAGTCGTCGGGCGGAATCAAAACGCAGACCTCTCGATCTTTGCAGCGCCACGTAGGCGTCGATGACCTTGCTCAGTGTCATTGGAGCGCTCCCAGGTCAAAGTCGCCGACTTCGCGGAGGGAGGTCATGTCGACCTTGGCGTAGATCCGGGTCGCCGACGTGCTGCGATGCCCCAAATGGTCGCCAATCTCCTTGAGCGTCAGTCCTTCGGCGACAAGGCGGGCGGCGCAGGCGTGGCGCAATGCGTGAGGCCCTCGGTGCGCAGCTTGGATACCCAACGCGACAAGTCTTCGGTTGACGATGTCGTAGAGCGCCGAAGCGCCAAGAGGACGGCATGGCGCCTGCAGTGTCATGAAGACTTGCTGACTTGCCGTCTGCGGTCGAACTGTATCGACATACAGCGCCAGCGCCTCGGCGACGGATGGCAAAAGGGGGTAGGTCTCATCCTGCCGCCTCTTCAGTCGGAAGACCCGCAAGACCCGTCCACGCCAATCAACCTGATCGAGTTGCAGCCCGGCGACCTCTCCACGGCGAAGACCGTAGATCGCAAGTAGCATCAGGATCGCGCGGTCGCGAATGTCTCTAGCTTTGCTCTTGTCGGCATAGGTCAGGACCCGTCGAACGTCGCTCCACCTCGGGGCGTACGGGAGCGATTCCTGGCGATAAATCCGCGGCCCCCGGATGGTCTCTGGTAAACGTGGACTACATTCTCCCTGGGTCGCGCAGTATCGCAGGAAAGCTCGCAACGCTGAGGCGATTGTGGACACCGACCCACGACACCAACGCCCCCGGCCCTCGCTGATGAAATACGCGTCGACATCGTTCGGCTGCAAATCACACAATTGCCGATTAGTCTTCTCGCACCACGACAGAAATAGCTTCGAATGTCGTCGCCACAAATAGACCGTGGCGCAGCTGAAACCTCGTTCATCGCGCATCCAGGCTACGTAACGATCAAGACAAGTTTGGGCCTGAAGCTCAATGACCGGCTCCCGCCACCAACCCAGGAACTTCAGCCAAGGCCGGCCGACATCGATCAATCGTTGGCAGGCCATTGCCCCTTTGCAAGTAGACTTCCGCGTATCCGCTATCTGGTGGAGCGCCGCCATGTCGACCCCCTCCGAAGCGTAGGGGGCGAGGTGACTGCTCAGAAACAGGAGCTCTGTGCTCTTGACGAGCAGCGTCGCACGCGTCGCGCCGAAATCGGCGCAGTGTTGCAGATATCGCTCTCGCTCAGCTGCAAATGGAGCGGTTCTGTGTCGCCGCAGAGCGGCCGGGTCAGAGACAAGCTTCTCGAACATGACGGACCTCCAATTGATGGTCCGTCAGCGAGGGCTCGCATTTATGTTGCGTCAACGACAGATGTTAGCGTCATGCTGCCTGCTCCGTCAGGCCGCCCGCAACATAAAATCCGGGGCAACATATCCGCTGTAGGCGTCGGCCTGCAGGATGCCGGTGAAGCCGTGAAGATGCCGGACGGGATGCTCGTGCCGGCGATCGCGCGAGGCGTAATAGAGTGCCGCCGGCGGGGCGCGTCCGCCGAACGGCCGGTCGTCGCGGACATAGGTCCAGATGTGTCCCTTGACCGTCTTGCCCTTGGCCAGGATCGGCACGGAGGTGTCGTCGCCGTGCAGCCGTTCGGCCGCCAGGACATGGCGCTCGATCAGTGCATGCAGCGGCTGCAGCACCGTCGTACAGGCGCCGACCTGGTCGGCCAGCGTCGATACGCTCAGATCGATGCCTTCGCGCCGGTAGCGTTCGCTCTGCCGGTTCAGCGGCTGATGCTGGCCGAATTTCTCGAACAGGATCATCGCCAGCAGGTTCGGACCGGCAAAGCCGCGCGGGGTGACGTGGAACGGCGCCGGCGGCTGCGTGATCGTCTCGCATTCCCGGCAGGAGAACTTCTCCCGCACCGTCTGGATCACCTTCCATTGGCGCGGGATCACCTCCAGCGTCTCGGTGATGTCCGCGCCCAGCTTCGACAGCTTCCGCGATCCGCAGCACGGACAATTCTCCGGCGCGGCGATGACGATGCGCTCGCGCGGCAGATGATCGGGGAACGGCTTGCGGGACGGCCGCTTGCGCTGGAACGATTGCACCGTCTGCGTCCGCGCCGCTGCCTTCTCGGCCGCCAGTTCGTCCTCGGTCGCCGCCGCCTCCAGGTCTTCCAGCTGCAGCTCCATCTGCTCCAGGAGCCGCGCCTTGCGCTCCGAGCGGCTGCCGTAAAGCTCGCGGCGCAGCTTCTCGATCGCCAGCTTGAGATGCGCGATCAGCGCTTCCGTGCTCGAAAGATCCGCCTGCGC
>DASXOK010000588.1:0-6578 GCA_036494425.1 Pseudolabrys sp. | reverse complement strand
CCGAGCACCGCGATGAATTGCTCGCGCAATTCGGAGCTCTGCCGTGCGTCCAGGAGCGCGGCCTGGCTGTCGGCCAGCCGCTCGATTGCGTTCAAATGGATAGCGATGAGCTCGGCGAACAGTTTGAACATTCCGACGGTCTCGGACGACTTCAATCGCGCCGGGCGAGGATCGATGGCGCAAAGCGTGCCAAAGAATGTTCCGCTCTCCAAGATGATCGGGACTGAAATGTAGCTCTGAAACCCGTACATAGCCGGCGTGGGATGTCGGCAGTAGATCGCGTCCTCATTGACGTTGTCGATCACCACGGCCTCGCCGCTCTGGCGAATTTCGTCGCAGATGGTGGTCTCGAGCTTGAGTTCGCCGCCGGGCTGAAGGCCGAACGCGATCTCGTCGCGCGCCGCGCAGCAGATCCAGCGGTCTTCCGTCACGCGGGCGACGGCCGAGAAGCCCATGCCCGTGGTGCGGCAGATCACTTCGAGAATGCGGGGGACCGCCTCGATGCGCTGAATGGCGGTAATATCGGTCTGATAGTCAGATGGCGTCATCGTCCGGAAATGCTTGCCCCTTGTATGAACCACTGAAAACCAGTTTCAGCCGCGCACGTAAAGCGCGCCAACTGAAGCAGTTTTGTCCCATCGCAGCAACATTGCTTTGCGGGCTTTGCAAGTGGATGTCAAAAGACATAGGGAAGCAAAGGTTGCCCGCCGGCGCTGGAGCATCAGCGTCGGCGGTACCTGCTACTCCTCGCCGGCAATATGCTTCTGCCGAATCCGCCTGACGGTCCACCAGATGGCCAGCACGGCGACGGGCACGAACAAAGCCGTGGCGATCGGCGTGTCGATGGGCAAGCCCTGCTCGTGCAGGCCTTCCGCCACATGGCCAAACAGGCTGACCACGTAATAGCTGATGGCGGCGACGGAGAGGCCTTCCACCGTCGTCTGCAGGCGCAGTTGCAGCCGCGTGCGCGCGTTCATCGATCTGAGCAGATCGCGGTTCTGCTGCTCGAGCTCGACGTCGACGCGTGTGCGTAAAAGATTCGCAGCGCGCGCCAGCTTCTGCGACAGCGTCGCCTGACGTTCTTCGGTGGTGACGCAGGTGCGCAGGGCCGGCGCCATGCGCCGTGCGAGAAATGACGACCAGGTGGGGAAGCCTTCCACCGGCCGCTCGCCGATAGTCTCCAGACGAAGCTGCATGATCTCGTTATAGGCGCGGCTGGCGCCGAACCGGAACATGCTCGCCGCCGCGCCGGCTTCCAACTCGGCGGCGAGAGCGGTCAATTCGTCGAGCAGGCGGTGATTATCGCTCAGCCCGCCCGAACGCTGCATCTCTTCGGTGACTTCGGCGAGCCGCGCCTCGATGCGGCCTATCGACGGCGTCAGCCGCTGCGCCTCGGGCAGGCCCAGAAGCGCCAGCGTGCGATAGGTTTCCAGTTCGACAATGCGCTGCACCAGCGCGCCGGCGCGTTCGCGATCGAGGCCGCGGTCGAGCAACAGCACGCGCACGAAGCCTGACGCATCGGCCTGGAAGTCGGTTGCGAACAAAGCGTCGCCGCCGGAGTTCTCCGCCACCGCGAGGCTGGCGCGGTCGAACAGTTGGCCGGTGGTCGCGTCCGTCTCGGTGTCGCGCAACAGATGCACATCGAGTGCGACCAGCACCGGCCCCGGCGGCGGCAGAGCGCCCATCGGCGCGGCAAGCCAAGCGGCCGCCGGATGAAAGGGCACATCGCCTTCCGAGGGCAGTTCCCACGTATATGTGGTGAATTCGGAATGCTGCTCCCAGCGCAGCACGCTGCCGCCGAGTTTCACGCGGTGATGCTTGGTGCCGTCTTTCAGCGGCTCGAGCCCGCGCCCTGCGCAAAACTTGGCGAGCGCCGCGCGGTCGGCCTTCGCCGCCTCGCCGACCGTCTCGAACGCGAAATGCAGGATGCGGCGCGGCGACTCGATCGGCGTGAACGGGCGCGCATGCACTTCGGCCAGCACCGCCGCCCGGAGAGGGTGCGGTTTAAGCCGCGCGCCATTGCCGTTGCCGATCGAAACCTCAGCGCTCATGCCGTTTTGGGTGGCATGCGACGTGCAATTTGACAAGCGTGCAATTTGCGGCGTGCGCGCCGCTCAGGCCTTGGCGAGGATCGCGGCGCAGGCGCGGCCGGCGGTGTCGGCCACCGCGGCATTGCGGGTCACCAGCGCGGCGACGATGGCGCCATCGATAATCAGCCCAAGCGTGTGCGCGATCTCGTTCGGATCGTCGAAACCGGCCTCGGCGCACAAGTCCGCCAGACGATTGAGCACGACCTTCTTGTGCGCCATGGCGAGCGTGCGCATGCGGTCGTCGGCCTTGTCGCTTTCGCCGACCGCGTTGATGAAGGGGCAGCCGTAATAGTCTTCGCGGGCGAACCATAGTTTCAGCGCCGGCGCGATGCGGCCGAGCCGCGCGATGGCGGTGCCCCCGGCGTCATCGATCTCCGAGAGAAACCACGCGCGCCAGGCTTGGCCTTCCCGCTCGAGCACGGCTTCGACCAGTCCGTCCTTGGAGCCGAAGGATTTATAGAGAGTCGTCTTGGCGGTGCCGGCGGCCTCGACGATGGCATCGACGCCGACCGAGTTCACGCCGTAACGGCAGAACAGCTTCGTGGCAGCTTCGATCAGCCGCTCCTGCGGCGACAGCGCGGGCAGCGCCTCGACGGGGCGGGCAATCGACTCGGTGTGAATAACATCCATGTGACCCCATTAAAGCGCGCCGTGTGAAATCGCAATCAAAGAGTGGACCGACCGTTCTGTGCGCCCAATCGAGGCAGGTTGCTCGCCCTCGTGACCACGAAATAGGCGAAAGGCGAAGTTCACTCTCCTAAGTTCCAGAGAAACATTGATACCTCGGACTTTTTGTCCCCTCGAAGACTGGCACGCCTCATGCATATACAGAACGGTCTGTATCCAAACGTCAAGAGGAAGCCATGACTCAAGCCCTCGCCAAGACCGCACTCGCCGGGTGTCTCGCGCCAATCGACAAGACGGGCCTCGACGAGCTGATCGCCAAGGGCAAAGCCGATCCGAAGGTCATCAAGACGCTCAAATGCAAGACGGTGGCCGAGGGCCGTTTCCGCCATCTCAATTTCATCCGCACCCTGCCGGCCTACGTTGTGGACGAGCCGCCGGGCCTGCTCGGCGATGACACCGCGCCCAATCCGTCCGAGGCCTCGCTCGCCGCGCTGGGTTCGTGTCTTGCCGTTGGTATTCACGCCAACGCCGTGGCGCGCGGCATCACCGTCTACAAGCTCGAGATCGAGCTCGAAGGCGATCTCAACATCACCGCGGTCTGGGGCACTGGCGACGTCTCCGAAAAGCCCGTCGGCTTCACCGACGTGCGCGCGAAGGTGACCTTCGAGGCCGACCGTCCGCAGGAAGAGCTCGCCGCGCTCATCGCGCACGCCAAACAGTGGTCGCCGGTCGCCAACACCTACACACGTCCGGTCAATCTCGAGGTGAGCCTCGCGTGACATCAGGCGGCGCGGGGAGGACCCGCGCCGTCGCTTCTTTGTCCCAGTCATGGAAGAGGTACGCGATGCTCGACAGTTCGGTGCTGGCCCGGAACGATAACGACCCGGACGCAGGTCCGGATGTCGTCACCGCGATGCGCGAACTGTCGTCGCGGGAGCTCGCGCCCCTCGTGCAGAAGATCGATGCCGAAGGCTATTATCCCGAAGCGGTGATGCGCGCTTACGGCCGCGCCGGCGGCTACGCCTGTCATCTGCCGAATGAGACGCCGATCGATGTCGGCGCGGCGATCAGCGCCATGGCGGCGGCCGGCGAGTACTGCCTCTCCACCTCGTTCTGCATCTGGTGCCAGGACGCGCTGGGCTGGTACATCTACGCCTCCGACAATGACTCATTGAAAGAGACGCTCGGCCCCCGCGTCGCCTCGGGCGATGCGCTCGGCGGCACCGCGCTGTCGAACCCGATGAAGAGCTTCTTCGGCATCGAGGGCATGCGGCTCAAAGGCCGCCGCGTCGATGGCGGCTACGTGGTGCGCGGGCTATTGCCCTTCGTCTCCAACCTCGGCGACGACCATTATTTCGGCGCGGTGTTCGAGGTCGAAGACGGGGGTGCAACACGAGCTGTCATGGCGGTGGTGCCCTGCGCCTCGGAAGGGCTGACGCTCTCCGAAAACACGAAATTCGTCGCGCTCGACGGCACGCGCACTTTCTCGGTACAGATGCGTGACGTGATGATCCCCGATGCGCTGGTGCTCGCCGATCCGTGCGATGCCTACATCAAGCGCATCCGCGCCGGCTTCGTGCTTCTCCAGGCGGGAATGGCCTTCGGTCTCATCCGCGACTGCATCAACCTGATGCAGCAGGTGAAGGGCTCGGTCGGCCACGTCAACAAGTACCTCGATGTGCAGCCGGAAGAGGTCGCCGCGCAATTGCAGGCGATGGAGGCGAGCGTGGCCGCGCTCGCGGCGACGCCATTCGAAATGGACCCCGGCTATTGGCGCGCTGTGATCGAAGCGCGGCTTGCCGCAAGCGAGCTGTCCCTCACCGCCGCGCACGGCGCGATGCTTCATTGCGGCGCTCGCGGCTACGTCACCACCGGCGCGGCGCAGCGGCGCCTGCGCGAGGCTTACTTCGTCGCCATCGTCACGCCCGCCATCAAGCAGCTCAAGAAGATGCTCGCCGATATGGCGCACTGAATTCAAGAGACGCAAAAAAGGACAATCACATCGGCTCGAAGTCAGGTTGGCCACCTGCCGCCATCATGCCGGGGCGCGTTGAACATCAGTCAGGAGCGACCCATGACCGAGAAAGTCCTCGTTACGCCTGCCGAATTATCCGCCATGTTGCCTGCGGAGGACATTGTCCTCATCGACACGCGCGATCGGGCGGCCTACGCCGCCGGCCATCTTCCCGCCGCCGTCAACATCCACGATATCTTCACTTATCTCGCCACCTCGACGCCCGATGGCGTCGCCGCCATGCGCGAGAAATTCGCCGCCGCCTTCGGCGCGGCCGGTCTTTCCGGCAAGGAAACCGCCGTGGTCTACGAGCAGTCGATGAACTCGGGCTTCGGCCAGTCGTGCCGCGGCTATGTGCTGCTCGCCTATCTCGGCTATCCGAAAGTCCAGATCCTGCACGGCGGTTACGTCGCCTGGGCGGCGGCTGATCTGCCGACGACGACGTACGTGCCGGCCCCGAAAGCGGCCAGTTTCGCCGTCGATCCCAAGGCAGCGTCGATCCTGGTGGATCTGGAGGGCATGAAGGCGGCGGTCGCCGATCCCAACATCGTCAAGCTCGACACGCGCGACGTCGACGAATGGATCGCCGACTCCTCATCCCCCTACGGAAAAGACTTCTGCCCGCGCAAAGGCCGCATCCCCGGCGCGGTGTGGATAGAGTGGTATCGCATGATGAAGCCGACGACGAACGGTCCGATGTTCAAGTCGGCGCCGGAAATCCTCGCCGAATGCGCCAGCGTCGGCGTCACGCCTGACACGCCGGTAGTGCTCTACTGCTTCAAGGGGGCGCGCGCGTCCAACACGCTGGTGGCGCTGAAGGAGGCCGGCGTCAAGAACGTCAGTCTCTATTTCGGCTCGTGGAACGAATGGTCGCGCGATCCGTCGCTGCCGATCGAGGAGGGGCTTCCTTACTCGCCGGCGCCGACGGCCGTCGCGGCGGCTTGAGGCTCAACCAACAGGCGGGCATCGGTTTTTCCGGTGTCCGCTTCAAGACCGCGAAACGATGACGCAGCCCGAAAATCCGGCACGAGAAATGCAAGTCACAGGCGGAATCGTGGGGCCGCAGAGGGCCACACGAACGGGGGTGACAAGAGGTCATAAAAGATGAGCATTTTCGATAACCCATTCGATCCCAAGCGGGTGTCAGCCGGATGCGCTTGCGGCCACCACGCCGACCAGGCGCAGCACGACCGCGATGCGCATCTCCAGCTTCAACAGACTCTCGCCAGCGAAGACAGACGCTACGAGAACGTCGTCGCCTCCGCGATCTTGCGCGCCGTCATTCCCGATGCGCCGACCCGGCGCACCTTCCTGCACACGCTCGGCGGCGCCACAGCGCTCGCCGCGCTCTCGCAATTCTTTCCGCTGAAGACCGCGACCGAAGCTTTCGCCGAAGGCGGTCCGCTGGAGAAGAAAGACCTCAAAGTCGGCTTTATCCCGATCACCTGCGCGACGCCGATCATCATGGCGAAGCCCATGGGCTTCTATGAGAAGCAGGGCCTCAATGTGGAGGTCGTAAAGACCGCCGGCTGGGCCGTCATTCGCGACAAGACGCTGAACAAGGAATACGACGCCTCGCACATGCTCTCGCCGATGCCGATCGCGATCTCGCTCGGTCTGGGCTCGACGCCGATGCCCTTCGTGGTCCCGGCGATTGAGAACGTCAACGGCCAAGGCATCACGCTGGCGATGAAGCACAAGGACACGCGCGATCCGAAAGACTGGAAGGGGATGAAGTTCGCCATTCCCTTCGACTACTCGATGCACAATTACCTGCTGCGCTACTATCTCGCCGAGTACGGTCTCGATCCCGACACCGACGTGCAACTCCGCTCGGTGCCGCCGGC
>DASXOK010000587.1:0-4116 GCA_036494425.1 Pseudolabrys sp. | reverse complement strand
CGTCGTGTTCGTATTGGGGATGCTTGTGCCGTTCGCCGTGCCGTACGCACCAGAGCCCATCGGGCTGAGGCCCGGCGTCGTGATCTCCGTCGAACCCAGCGGAAGTCCGGTCGGCGCGACAGTTCCGCCCGTTATTCCGAGGGGCGAAGTCGCCTCGAGGCTGGGCACCGTTGTAGTGTCCATCTGCGCGAAGGCGATATTCCAGCCGAACAGCATAGGAATCGTGATCGCGAATAATGCGCGACGCATGAGCCACCTCTTCTTCAACTAGACCGGATCCATCCGAGCGCACGATCCAGGTCCAGGCATAGCTAGGGACGATGTGCCGGCTTGCTTGTCACACCTTGCGGCGCTTTGAGCGCCGTTGCGCTTAAGCCATCAATGAATCTTGAGGGCGGCGTGACGCATCTTTGCGAGGAATTTTGCGCAATAGCACGGCAGCTTTTGCGCCACTGCCGCGATGAACGCTTGTTCCCACAGCCGGGGCGATGTGTTCTCAATGTCTATGAGGGCGAGTCGCCGAGGTGTTTTGCGCCGATCATGTCCAGGCAGATCGATATCGTTCTTCTCGGCGGCGGACATGCCCATGTGCAGGTTCTTGTCGCACTCGCCCGGCGTCCCGTGCCGGGCGTGCAGGTGACGCTCGTCAGCCGCGATGCAAAAGCCCTGTATTCAGGCATGCTGCCGGGGGTGGTGGCCGGGCTTTACGCGCCTGAGAAGGCCCAGATCGACCTTGTGCGTCTTGCCGCCGCGACCGGCGCGCGGTTTGTCCATGCGGAGGCTGTCGGCATTGATCGTTCGAACAAGCGTGTGATTCTCGCCGCTGCGCCAACCGTCGGCTATGACATTCTGTCCATCGATGTCGGCATTGCGCCAGCCTTGGCGGCTATCGCCGGCGTGGAGCGCGCCCTTGCCGTCAAGCCTATCGGTTCGTTTCTACCAAGATTCGGCGAATTGATTGCGCGCTGCCGGCGTCCGGATGACCCGAAGCGGATTGCGGTCATCGGCGGCGGTGCAGGCGGCGTCGAATTGCTGTTGTCTATACGCACGCGGCTGATGGCGGAAACGCAGGCTGCTCTATCCTTCGCGCTCGTCACCGATGGCGAAATTCTTGCCACCCATAACAGCCGCGTCCGTGCTGCGTTTCGCCGCATCTTTGCCGAGCGGGGCATCGCGCTGCATGAGCATCGGCGTGCGCGCGCGGTCACCATGCGTGCCATTGAACTGGAAGGCGGCGAAACGATCGCCGCCGACGCCGTCTTGATTGCCACCGATGCGGCGGCGCCCGACTGGTTTCGCGAAACCGGATTGGCGCTCGACCCACATGGCTTCCTCGCCATCGGCCCGACGCTGCAAGCCACCAACGATCCGGACGTCTTCGCGGCGGGGGATTGCGCCGCGCTCATCGAAACGCCACACGAGAAATCCGGCGTCTATGCTGTCCGCGCCGGACCGCCGCTGGCGGACAATCTGCGGCGCCGCTCCCTTGGTGAACCGCTGGAGGCCTGGCGTCCGCAACGGCGCCATCTGGTCTTGATCTCGACCGGTGAGCGTTACGCCGTCGCCTCGCGCGGCATGTTCAAGATGGAAGGCGCGTGGGTGTGGACGCTCAAGGATTGGATCGACCGGCGCTGGGTTCGCCAGTATCGGGATGTCGCGCCCATCGAGCGGCGGCGGCCGGGCGCAAAATAGCGTCGGAGCTGAACGGCGTCAGTCCGGCTTCTTGGCGGCGAGGCGCTTATCGAGCCGGGCCATGTCGACCACCATGCGCTCGTGCGTGCCGGCACCGATCTCCTCGGTCTCGTCGCGTGCGGTCACTGTGAACTCGATGCGGCGGCCGTCGACCTTCGTCACCTCCGCCTCCGCGATCACCCGGTGGCCGACCGGGGTGGCGGCGAGATGCTTGACGTTCACTATCGTGCCGACGGCGCTCTCGCCCGGATCGAGGTAGTCGCGCACGGCGTTGAGCGCGGCGTTCTCCATGATCGTCACCATCATCGGCGTGGCGAAGACCTGGGGCAGGGCCGCGTCCTTGAACTGGTTGGCAAGATGCGCGGGCGTGACGCGCAGCGTGAACGTTCCTTTGGCTCCAACCGGTATCGGTCGCATCGCTTCAGCTCCTTGCACGCGGCACATGATTGATCGCCGGCGCGAGAACAATTAGCATGAATCCCCACAAGCCAATCGGCAGAAATGCAAAACTCGCGGTGCCGCTGAGATCCCAAGCCAAGCCGCTGATGATCGGGGTGATCACCGCGCAGCTATAGCTGATGGTGAACATGGCCGCGGTGACGCGGTGCACGTCGTCCGGCGGGCTCAACAGGGGCGGCAGCGCGAGGACAAGGATGAGCACCGCAGCATTGGCGAAACCCTGCAGGCTGGCCGCGGCGACGGCCCACGGCCCGGTGCCGAAGACGATGCCGAGTGCCGCGATCACGTTGAAGACGCCGCAGACGACATAGGGCCAGGTCTTGCCTTCGAGGCGCCCGGCCATCGCCAACAGCAGCAACGAGGCGGGAAGCTGCCCGATGTTCAGGCCGGAGAGGGCAGCGCTGATCCATTCGCTTTCGCCGTTGCCCCGCATGAAGTCCGGGATGAAGGCGTTGGTCGTGAAGTAGACGGCGTTCGTCGTGCCGAGCATGAGGCCCAGGCGCCAGATCAGGCTCTTGCGCCAGTCGGGCCACCAGCGACGCTTCGCTGCGCCATTGCCCGATTGAGGCCGCGGCGCCAGCGCGAGCACGGGCACGGCGATCACCGCGACCAGCCCACCCCAAACGACGAAAGCCCATTGCCAGTGCCCGCCGACCAGCGGCAGGACCAATGGCAGGGTCAGCCCCACGGGGATGATTTCACCGATCAAAAGCCCGTTGGTGTAGACCGCCGTAGCAAAGCCGATGCGGTGCGGCGTCCACGCACGCACCGCCGAAGGCATGCTCACCTGCAGGATCGCAACTCCGGCCCCGGTCGCGATGGTCATGGCATAAAGCCAGGTCAGTTCCGGCAGCGCGCCGCGCAAGGCGCCGCCAATGGCCGTCAGCGCAAGCCCAATCGCCAGCGCGGCGCGCAAGCCCAGGCGCGCGATCAGCAGCGAGCCCGGCACCGCGGCGAACGCGAGCAGCATCGGCGGCAAGCCGGTGAGGACACCAATTTGTGTACCGTTGAGATGCAGTTCGTCGTGGATCAGCGGGATGACCGGTGGCACCGCCAGCAGCGTGAGCCGCAAGGCGTTGCCTGCGAGCCACAGCAGCATGAGGGAGGTGATGACGCGTCCCGGCGACGGAGTGTCGCTGGCGTTTGTCGTTGTAGAACCCGGCATGGCAAAAGTGCTTACTGTTGAACCGAAAAGTCTTGGCTCTCCCCTGGAGGGACTGACATAACGAGCGCGCCGCGTGGCGAACGCGGACTGTCATAGCGGAGGATGCGGCAATTCCCAACGATAATGCCCGGCTCTATGTCATTGGGGACATCCACGGCCGCCTCGATTTGCTTGAGCGGGCGGTCGCTGCCATCACGCGCGACGTCGAGGCGCATGGCAGCGATGCGTTGACCGTGACGCTCGGTGACTACATCGACCGTGGACAGGAGTCGGCCGGCGTGATCGACCGGCTTGCCGGTAATCCGTTTCCCACGCCTTACGTGGCGCTGCGCGGCAATCACGAGCTCATGCTCGAGATGTTCCTGGCCGATCCTTCGGTGGGCATGCAATGGCGCCCGCAAGGCGGCGAGCAGACGCTGCAAAGCTACGGCATTGCGGTGCGGCATGTCGTCGGCAGTGCCAACCTGCAGGCTTCGGAGCTGCTGCGCGAGGCGCTGCCGCGCGAGCATGTGGCCTTCTTCCGCTCGTTGCGCACCTCCTACACGCATGGGCGGTTTTTTCTCTGCCACGCCGGCGTGCGTCCGGGCGTTCCGCTCGATGAGCAGCGCGACGAAGACCTGATGTGGATCCGCGACGAGTTTCTTTTGAGCACGGTGGATTTCGGTAAGATCGTCGTGCATGGGCACACGCCGATGCCTGAGCCCGAGGTGCTGGCGAACCGTATCAACATCGACACGAAAGCATTTGCCAGTGGGCGGCTGACCTGCATCGTGCTGGAGCAAACCGGCTATCGGTTCCTG
>DASXOK010000586.1:0-1782 GCA_036494425.1 Pseudolabrys sp. | reverse complement strand
TTCTGGGACCGGCCGAGCGGCGAGAAGGTCGCCGAATTCGATCACGCCATTCTCAAAGCCGATACGAACCATCCGTTCGTCGTTCAATGTGAGCAGTTCAAGACCGCCAAGCTCATTCTCGACCGTACGCGCAATTTGCCGAATGTCGAATTGCTGTACAGTCACGAGGTTGTCGACGTGGCGCAGACGGGCGGCGCCGTCAGTGTCGAGGTGCGAGGCGCCGATGGCATCAAGACGCACTCCGGCGCCTACCTCATCGGCGCTGACGGCGGGCGTAGCGTGGTGCGCAAGCAAGCCGATATCGCCTTTGACGGCTTCACCTGGCCCGAACGCTTCATCGTGCTCACCACGCCATTCGATTTCGAGGCTTCGAGCGGATATTGCTATCGCAGTTATTTTGCCGACCCGGACGAGTGGTGCAATTGTTTCAAGGTTTCCGCCGACGGTCCGCCTGGACTGTGGCGCACCGTCTATCCGACCAATCCGGATCTGTCGGAAGTGGAACTAATGAGCGACGCGGCCGTCCAGGCGCGGATGCAGAAGTTCTTCCCGGCGCCGCGCCCATACGAGATCGTTCATCGCAATCTCTACGTGACGCATCAGCGTGTCGCGGAGACCTTCCGCAAGGGACGCGTGCTGCTGGCGGGCGATTCCGCCCACATCAACAACCCGATCGGCGGTATGGGCTTGAACGGCGGCATCCAGGATGCTGCCAATCTTGCGGAGAAGCTGGCGAGGGTCATTCTGGACGACGCGCCGGAGCAATTGCTCGATCTCTACAGCCTGCAGCGGCGAACCGTCGCGACCGAGTTCGTGCAGGAACAGTCGATCGCCAACAAGAAGCGGCTTGAAGCGAAGGACCCGGAGACGCGCCGGCGCAATCTCGACGACCTGCGCGCGATCGCGGCGGATCCGGAGCGCGCGCGCCAGTTCCTGCTCCGCACGTCCATGATTGTAAGCCAGAGCCGGGTGGCAGCCATGGCATTGACCGAGGCCTGACCCATGTCATCCCGAACCGATACGCTCATGCCCAAGAAACGGCCCTTTTTGAACGCCACAGCGCAATTCAAATCCGGCGATGACACCCCGCGGGCGTTCCTTGAGCGCTGCCTCGAGGCCTACGCGGCGTGGGAGCCAAAGATCGGAGCCTTCGTTAACACCAATATCGAAGGCGCCCGCGCGGCGGCCGATGCCTCGACATTGCGTTGGCAGCAGGCAAAGCCCTTGTCGGCCATCGACGGCATGCCGATCGGCATCAAGGACATCATCGAGACCATCGATATGCCGACCGAGCAAGGCTCGCCGCTCTATGACGGCTGGCGCTCAAATCGCGATGCGGCCGTGGTCGCCGCTTTGCGCGAAGCCGGGGCAGTGATCGTCGGCAAGACTGTGACGACCGAATTCGCCGCGAGCGAGCCACGTGGCACGCGGAACCCGTGGGACACCACCCGCACGCCGGGCGGCTCCAGCAGCGGTTCCGCCGCGGGCGTCGCCGCCGGCATCATCAGCGCCGGGCTCGGCACGCAGGTGATCGGCTCAATCGTGCGGCCGGCCAGTTTTTGCGGCTGCGTCGGCTTCAAGCCGACGTTCGGAGCGATCAATCGCGGCGGCAGCCACGACTATCTCAGCCAGAGCTCGAATGGCGTGCTGGCCGCTACGTTGGCGGACACCTGGCAGGTCGCGGTTGAAATGGTCGCTCGCGTCGGCGGCGATCCTGGATTCCCCGGCTTGATAGGACCGCGCGTGGCGCCTGCCACAGCCAAGCCGCGTCGGCTGGCGGTC
>DASXOK010000585.1:0-18453 GCA_036494425.1 Pseudolabrys sp. | reverse complement strand
ATGTCCTCTCGTTCCGCCCTCGGTCCGAAACCACACCTCGGATATACCGACAGCCGCATCCAGCGCGCGGCCGAACGGCGCTCGGACAGCGCCGCGATCGCGACGCTGGCCGCCGATAGGCGCGCACGCGCCTATGTCATGGGCGGCGATCTCATCGTCTTGAAAAAAGCTGCGCCGCTCAACGACGCGCTGTTCACGATGAGCGAGGCCAAGGCGCTTGGCGAGACGCCGGAAGCCGTGTTCCTCGGCCTCATCGACGGCGCGCCCCGCTTCGGGATCGGCATTGCGCCGCAGACGGCGGAAGCGCTGAAGGCGCGTGACGATCTGTTTGTGACGGATTTGCGGTCGATCGCGGTGCAGGGACTGGTGGAAGCCGAACACCTGCCGCCGATCGCCGAGGCCAAGGCGGTGCTGCACTGGCATCTGCGCCATCGCTTCTGCTCGAACTGCGGCGCGCCGACGCAGGTGGTGAATGCGGGCTGGCGGCGCGATTGCCCGGCCTGCCACACCGAGCATTTCCCCCGCACCGATCCGGTCGTGATCATGCTGGCAGTCGACGGCGACCGTTGTCTGCTCGGCCGCTCGCCGCGCTTTTTGCCCACGATGTGGTCGTGCCTCGCCGGGTTCATCGAGCCGGGCGAGTCGATCGAGGATGCGGTGCGCCGCGAGACGCTCGAGGAAGCCGGCATCGCCTGCGGCCGCGTGACCTTCTTCGGCTCGCAACCCTGGCCATTCCCCTCCTCGCTGATGATCGGCTGTCACACAGAAGCCGCGACCCGCAATATTGTGGTCGATCGTGAGGAACTGGAAGACGCCCGCTGGTTTAGCAAGGACGAAGTGACGGACATGCTGATGCGGCGCCACAAGGACGGCCTGACCACGCCGCCGCCAGTGGCGATCGCGCATCACATCATCCGCGCCTGGGTGGACAACGAGATCCATTTTGACTGACCGCGCCAAGACGCCTCCGAAGATTCTCTGCGCCGGTGGCGCGGTGCAGGACAGCATCATGCGGGTGGATGCGTTTCCGGAAGCCGGCACCAAAGCGCAGGCGGCCGATTACGTCACCACCACCGGCGGCCAATCCGGCAACGCGGCGGTGGCCATCGCGCGGCTCGGCGCCGCTGTCAGCTATGCCGGCCCGCTCGGCAGCGAGCAGGATGACGTCGCGACCTATGTCGTGAACGCGCTCAAGCGCGAGGGCATCGACGTCACCCACGTGGTGCGGGTGCCGGACGGCAAGTCGTCGGTGTCGCTGATCATGATCGACGCCACCGGCGAGAAGATGATCGTCACCCGGCGCGGCAAGAGCTTGAGCGGCGTCGCGCCTCGCGATTCCGAGGCCGCGGTGGCGGCGATCGATGCCGTATTGCTCGACAACCGCTATCCGGATTTCGCGCTGCCCATCGCGCTTGCGGCACAGGCGCGCGGCATCGCGCGCGTGCTCGATTTCGACTATGGCGCGCCGGCGGACGATCCGTTGCTGCTGGCGAGTACACATGTCATCGCTTCGACCGAGGCGGTGCGCCAGAGCAGCGGCGCGAAAGACATCAGCGCCGGCCTGAAGACGCTGGCCAAGCACTACAAAGGCTTTCTCGCCGTCACCAACGGCCCCGAGGGCGTCTATTGGCTCGAGGACGGCGACGTCCGCCACATGGATGCATTCAAGGTGGACGCGATCGATACGCTCGGTGCCGGCGACACGTTCCACGGCGCTTTCACCTTCCGTCTTGTCGAGACCGGCGACGTGGTCGAAGCCATGCGATTCGCCGCGGCGGCGGCGGCGATCAAATGCACGCGCTTCGGCGGGCTGATGGGCGCGGCGACGCGCGCAGAGGTGGACGCGTTTTTGAAGGAGCGCGCGAAGTAGCGCCGCGTGTCCCGCATTTTTTCTCCGTCATTCCGGGACGCCACGAAGTGGCGAGCCCGGAAATCCATAACCCCGGCTGCGGAGTATGGATTCCGGGCTCGCCCGTCGTCGCCCATTGGGCGCCGACGAGCGCCCCGGAATGACAGAAGCTACTTCTTCGATGGGCACGGCGCGCCGCAGGGAGCGCAGGCGCCGGCGAAATCCTCCGGCGACACGGCGCGGCCGCTCGACGGACTGGTGAGGTGCTGCACCACGATCAGCGCCAGACCAAGCACCACAAAGGCGATGTAAGTTTTCCGCATCGGCCTATTCCCTTGAAAGGCCGAAGAACGGGCGCAGGCGGATGCCGATGATGCAGCCCGGCAGCGCGGCGAGAAACCACACCCAGCCGTGCACCGAGCCTGACGCCACACCGCCGACGAAGGCGCCGATGTTGCAGCCGAAGCCGAGGCGCGCGCCCCAGCCCATCAATAGGCCGCCGATGCCGGCGGCGAGCAGCGATTTCATCGGCGGCCAGGCGTTGCGCGCAAAGGGCTTGGTCGCGGCTGCCGCAGCCATGGCGCCGAACAGCATGCCGAAGTCGGTGAGGCTCGAGGTGTCGGAGAGAACGGAATTGGCGAGCGCCTGTTTCGGTCCCGGCCATTGCCAGAACGGCGCGTTCGACAGATCGAAGCCAAGCGCGGTGGCAGCCTTGGCGCCCCACAGCGTGTAGCCGAAGGTCACGCTCCAGGGATGGTCGCCGAAGGCGAACACG
Organism: Pseudolabrys sp.; assembly: GCA_036494425.1. GTDB lineage: Bacteria > Pseudomonadota > Alphaproteobacteria > Rhizobiales > Xanthobacteraceae > Pseudolabrys. The sequence goes on along the minus strand of DASXOK010000585.1, from coordinate 15,829 downwards.
AACACGCAGAGCAGGCCGATGATGATGCCGCCGAGGATGTAATTGCGCGAGGGCCGCCAGTCTGCGCCGCGCTTGCGCGCGACGGCGATGATCAGCGCCGCGGCGATGACGATGCTGAGCAGCGTCGCCGCCAAGCCGCCCCAGGGGCCAAGATAATCGGACGCAAGCACCGGATCGATGCCGCCGAGCGCCAGGAACGCCGGCAACGATACGCTGCCGAGCACGCTGCCGATGATGAAGAACAACAGCGCGATCAGCATGCGGCCCGAGCTGCCGCCGACCGTATAGAGCGTGCCGGAGCCACAGCCATTCGCGAGCTGCATGCCGATGCCGAACACGAAGGCGCCAATGACGAGCGACGCGCCCAAGGGGGCGATGGCGCCGCCGTAATTTGCCTTCAGCGCCGCGACCGGCACCACCGCCACGGCGGCGATGGCGATGACGATCAACCCGCCGATCAGGCCGCCGGCCTCGCCGCGCGTGAGGAAGCGGCGCCAAGAGGCGGTGTAGCTGAACTCGGCCTTGAGGAAGGCGATGCCGAGCGCGAAACCGCCAACGAGCAGTGCCGCCGAAGCGTATTGGCCGTCGAGCACGACCAGGGCCATCAGGATGGCGGTCGCGCCGATCGACAGGCCCAGGAAGAGAACATCGATGCCGCCGGCCGCGCGCACGCCGGGCGCGGTCAGAGTTGCCGTGGACATGGAAGAGCCTTCTTGCTCGCCGACGTGAGAAGCTACGACCCGAGGCCGAGCGCCTTCTTCAAGTCATCCCATTTGGTGCGCGAGGATTCAACTGGCCGGTGCGCGTCCGCGCTCCAATCCACCATGGAACCGTCATAGACGCGCACCTGCGGGCGGCCGAGGATTTCGTGCAGGACAAACCAGTCGGTGGCCGCCCAATGGCCGGTGTTGCAATAGCTCACCACCGGCTTGCCCGCCGGCACCTGCGCGCCGATCGCGGCGAGCTCCGTCTTCGGCTTCAGTTTGTTGGTCGTGGCGTCGTAGAATTCGGCGCTGTCGAGACTGCGCGCGCCGGGGATATGGCCATAAGCGGCGACGGCCGGCGCTTTCTCCTTGCCGGCGAAGAACGCGGGCGGCCGCGCGTCGATAAGCGTGGCATTGCCCGAGGCCTGCTCTTTCACCACCTCGGAGCCTTCGGCCAGAAGACTCTTGTCGAGCGTCGCGGTGAAGATCTTCGGCGACGGCGCCTTGATGCCGCTCTCGACCGGCAGGCCGGCCTGTCTCCAGGCGGCGACGCCGCCATCGAGGATCGAGACTTTGGTCACGCCGGCGACCTTCAGCGTCCAGTAGACACGCGCGGCCGAGCCGAAATCCGAATAGCTGACGCCCGCCGGGACCACGACGACGCGGGTATCCTCGTCGATGCCGACGTCGCCGATGAGCTTCTCGAGCTGCGCCACGCTCGGCAGCACGAAGGGCACGTTGTTGCGGGTCACGCGCCAGCCGTCTTTGTCGTAGTCGCTGTGTTCGCTGCCGGGGATGTGCGCCTCGGCATAGGCCTTCTCGGCCCCGCCATCGATGGCCGAGCGGATGTCGAGCACCACCAGGTCAGGGTCATGCAGATGGCTGTTGAGCCATTCGACGCTGACCAGCGGCTGGACGTCTTCCGCAGCGGCCGGCGACAGCGGCGCGGCCAACGCCACCATGAGAGCCGCGACGGCGGCGACGCGAGGCCACAGTGAAGCGAGGTCGACCGAGACGATTTTTCTCATGGAATTGCTTCCGGTGCCGAGGGATCACCAACGCTGTGAAACTTTGGACTTGAAATAGAATATTTTTCTCTATAAAGACAGGTAGTGGCCATAAATAAGAAGATTATTCCAATTTATTGGCCGGAGGAGATTGCGTGTCCTCCACTGTAAGGGAATTAGAGAATGGATGCCATCGATCGAAAGATTCTCGCCGTCGTGCAGCAGGACGCTTCGCTGTCGGTCGCCGAAATCGGCCAGCGCGTGGGCCTGTCCTCGACACCCTGCTGGAAGCGCCTGCAGCGCCTGGAGGCGGACGGCGTCATCACCCGCCGCGTCGCCATCATCGATCCGGACAAGGTCGGGCTCGGCATCACCGTCTTCGTCTCGATCGAGACTGGCGACCACTCCGAGGACTGGCTCAAGCGCTTCGCCGAAGTGGTCAGCGCCATGCCCGAGGTGATGGAGTTCTACCGGATGGCGGGCGACGTCGACTACATGCTGCGCGTGGTGGTGCACGACATGCAGGGTTACGACGCCTTCTACAAGAAGCTGATCGCGACCGTGCCGCTGAAGAACGTGACCTCACGCTTTGCGATGGAGCGGATCAAGTCGACGACGGCGCTGCCGATCAGCGTCGAGGCGCGGCAGCCGGCGTAAACGTCAAGTCCCGCATGAGATGCCGTTGTAGGACGGCGCGGTGATGCGCGGCATCATATACATCTGATCGGACAGGGTGAGCGTGCCGGTTATCGTGTAGCCGATGGTCGGCTTATAGGTATAGGTCACACGGCCGTAGATGAGCTGCGTGTTGGCGACCAACAGCGCGGAGGGAAGAGGCGGCGCGTTGCCCACCACGCCGCCGTTTTGTATCCTGGTCCACTTCACCGTGACGTTCTTGTTCGTGTCGATATTCAGGCACGACAGGGTGATTTTCAGGTTGCTCGCCGAATATGGATAGATGATCGCAGTCGAGGCATTGATGATATTGTCCATCTGAGTGGACGTTATGCTCGTCGTCTGCGCCGCGAGATTGGCGATAGAGGCGGTGGTGAGACTGACCTTGCGATCGGCGGCGACGCCGTCGGAAATCTCAGCGCAGCCGAGATAAAGGCCGACCATCAGCGGCGCCACCAAAGCGAACTCGACTGCCGAGACACCGCGCTTGTCGCGCGCGAGACGCGCGAATAAAGACGATCTCAAGTGGGGCATGAGTTGCTTCCCCCGTAAGGCTCGTTACGGAAAACAGCCGTTGCAACGAGTAGACGATACCCAGCGCTGAAATTGTCCAGATGGTTGCCGAGCAGCGTGACGTAAATCGGCCACGCGTAATAGAGCGAGACAGCCTCGATGCAGCTTGGACCGCCGGGCACAAAGCCGGACTTGGAGCTGTCAAGCTTGCCGCTGGTGACCGGTGGCGTGGCATTGACTGACGAGAAGTCTGAATAGTTCTTCACGTCGACAACGAGCTTGTTGCAGTCGAACATGCCGTAAAGCCGGTTGCACACCTGCGTCTTGAAGTCGGCCTGGCTGTAGCTCGCCGTTTGCGCCTGGCCGGTCAGGATGAGACGCGCCGAATCGCTCACCGCCGCTTCCAGCGTCTGGTCGGCGAAGAAGACGAGCGCCGTTTCCAGGATGGCGAAGGTGAGCGCCAGGAACGGCAGCGCCACCATGCCGAATTCGACCGCGGTGGCGCCCTTTTCATGCCGGGCAAAGCGGCGCGCGGCACGGACCGGCGCCAGCCGGGAAAACCGGGTGACGATCCTGCGCAGGGCGATGAACATTGGAGGCGTCTCGGTGTTTGATCAGCGTGCGGCTGTCATAACAAATCGATGTTGTCGATTTCTTGCGATCATCTCAGACGCGCGGGAATATCGCGTTAACGTGCCGGTAACCGTGCCGCCACGGTGGATCACTTCGCCGTCTGCGCGCCGCCGTTGCGCTGCGTGGTCTGCGTCAAGGTCGAGGTGAAATACGGCGTCGAGTCGCCGAGCCTAATGCGTCGTTCGCACTCCGGCGCGCAGCTATAGGACTCGCGCTCGATGCCCTTGTAGACGACGACCAGATTGTCGCCGGAGGGACCGAGGACCTGAACGTATTTGTCCATGAGAACGCGACCGTCGCGGTCGAGCGCCACCAAATTCGTGCCGCCGTAGCCCTTGCCGGTCACGACCAACATGCCACCGCTCTGCAGCGAGGCGTCGGCGATGAGCGGATTGCCGATGACGACGGTGGCGACTTTGTCCGGCAGCTTCATCACGAGCGCCTGGTCGAGGCTGACCGTGACGGTTTCGGCGTGCGCCGTAGCGCCAAGCAGCGCCCCGGCCAACAGCCCGAGCCACAGCCCGCGGCGCACAAACACGGCCGACATCGCACTCTCCACACGCTACACACGCCGATACAGGCCCGCAGGCGGACGGCCGGCGGACCATTCAAGTTGACTGCAAATAGGTGAACGAAGTGCAAAGAGGGCGGAGGCCGCCCTCAGCGCTGCTGGAACGGATAAAGCATCTGCGCACCGAAGCTCTCCGGGACGCTCTTATCGTCGACGCCATAGGCGTCCGGCAGTTCGTTCGCGGGCATGTAGAAGGTGCCGAACAGAACATCCCAGATCGGAAACGTGCTGGCGAAATTGCTCGAGCCGCCGCGGTCCGGCGCGGTGTGGTGCCAGCGGTGGAACACCGGGCTCGCCATCACGTAGCGGAACGGTCCGAAGGTCCAGTTCAGGTTCGCATGGACGAGAGCCGAGGTGGCCGTTGTAAACGGCCCGACCCAGAGCATCACGTTCGGCGAGATGCCGGCGAGCAGAAGGATCACGTCGACGGCGACGCTGCCGAGGAACAGATTGATCGGATGGAAGCGCGCCGCCGAGATCCAGTCGAGATCTTCCGAGGAATGATGCACGGCATGGTACTTCCACATCGCCGGGCCATGGAACCAACGGTGATTCCAGTAAAGCAGGAAGTCCGACACGACCAGAAACACGATCGCCTGCACGCCCAGCGGCAATTCGGCGAGCGGGCCATGGCCATTCTCATAGAAGTCCATCAGCGGCTGGGCGCCGTGGATGCCGAAGAACACCGCGGCGCCGACGATCAGCATGCCGATGCGCACGAAGCGCGCGCCGAGCGGAATGAGGAACCAATAGCAGATGTCGGTGACGATCTCGCGCTTGCGCCACCAGGGCCCGACCGGATTGCAGGCCGACCAATAAGTGAGCACCGAGAAGGCGAGGCCGAGCGCGATGGAGATCGGGACGAGCTTGAGCACCGTCTCGCCAGCGACGAGGAAGACACCGAAGAGTTCTGCGAGCATTGTTTTGCGCCTGCCGGCCGCTTGCGTGAAGATCGGGTTCCGGTATCCGCCCGCGCGGTTAAGATGCTGTGAAGCCGATCGAATACATGGCCTCCCGCCGGCGCAACGCAAGGCGCGGCGCAGTCGCCATGTCCGATGAATGACTCGAATAATCAGCCTTTTATCGGCGCCATTTTCGTTCAAATGCATCCGCGCGCATAAAGTATAAAATGCGTTACCGGATTGACGCGATTTGAAACGGTCGCATCGCGCAAGCGTTAACTGGAACGAATACGCGTAAAAATGCACCGGCAAAGGCCTATGATTCTTCAATCATATTAACCGGCGCGCAAGGCGGGGCCGCTAGTGATTTGCGTGCGATTCAGGACGAACCGGTGGGGGCAAATCGGCGACTGGATCCAGGTCAAACAGCAAGCGGATCTCCAAGGGAGTCAACATGAAGAACATTCTGTCGCGTTTCCTCAAGGACAACTCGGGCGCCACCGCCATCGAGTACGGCCTCATCGCCGCCGGCATCTCGGTCGCGATCATCGCGGTCGTGAACGGTCTCGGCACCAAGCTGAACACCAGCTTCACCAGCATCTCGACGCAGCTCAAGTAATCGCGGCGTTCTCGTGCATCAAAAGGCTCCGGCGCGTGCCGGAGCCTTTCGATTATTCGAAGCCGGGGCGATCTCGGTTTACGAAGGGTAAAGGCCGCGCGCGTTATCTCTGCATCGGCAGAGGCGCAGCCAGGCTCCCTGAGGGTTAGGACATCAATGGTCACGGAAGCAGTCACGCTCTTGCTGTTCCCCGCCCTGATGGCCTTTGCGGCCTCGAGCGATCTTCTGACCATGACGATCTCGAACCGGTTGTCGCTGGCTTTGGCCGCCGGCTTCATCCTGCTCGCGATCGCCACAAGCATGGGACTTCCCGACATCGGCATGCATCTCGCCGCCGCCGCGGTCGTGCTGGTCGTATCCTTCGTCTTCTTTACGCAGGGCTGGATCGGCGGCGGCGACGCCAAGCTCGCGGCTGCCACAGCGCTGTGGTTCGGCTTCGACTATCTGCTCGATTACATGGTCTATGCAGCGCTGTTCGGCGGCGTGCTGACCGTGCTGCTGCTGCAGTTCCGCAAGCTGCCGCTACCGAACGTGCTGGCGCGCCAGCCATGGATCCTGCGGCTGCATGAGAAAGGCGGCGGCGTGCCCTATGGCATCGCGCTCGCCGCAGCCGCGCTCGCGGTTTATCCGAAGACCGGCTGGATGTCGGTGCCGGGAATTTAACGGCGCGCATGATGCAGCAAGATTGCATTAACTCGATTTAGATACGGCTGCTTAACCATACCTTGACCATTACCTGCTGAAATCCCTGCGGCGGCTCTCTCGGCCGCCGTGTGATTTACGCGGCCGCGCCGGCCGATTTTGTGACTGTGAGAGTTGAGCGTATGAAAGCCGCGCGTTTAGTCGTGCTGACTGTGGCCATCGGCGCCGGCGGCGTCGCCGCCATGCTTGCCGGGCACTCGGACAAGCCCGCCGACGTGAAGCCCGAGGCGCCGAAGGTCGCCACCGCCGACATTCTCGTGGCCAAATCCGACATCCCCATGGGGCAGCCGCTCTCGCCGGGCGATGTGCAATGGCAGGAATGGCCGGCCAGCACCACGGGCGGCAACTTCATCCGCAAGAGCGACAATCCCGGCGCCATCGAGGCACTGGCCGGACGCATCGCGCGCGCGCCCTTCGTCGCCGGCGAGCCGATCCGCGACGCGAAGCTCGTCGATGCAAAAGGCGCCGGCTACATGGCCGCGATTTTGCCGAGCGGCATGCGCGCTGTGTCGACGCAGATTTCGCCGGAAACCGGCGCCGGCGGCTTCATCCTGCCGAACGACCGCGTCGACGTGATCGTCACGCGCCGCAATGCCGAGCAAAGCAGCGGTGGCAACAATGACCAGACCAGCGAGACGGTCCTCACCAACATCCGCGTGCTGGCGATCGATCAGAATATCGAGGAGAAGGGCGGGCAGAAGGTCGTGGTCGGCAAGACCGCGACGCTCGAGCTCACGCCTGGCCAGGCCGAGACACTGACGCTCGCGCAGCATCTCGGATCGCTGTCGTTGTCGCTGCGCAGCATCGCGGATGCGCGCCAGACGGCGCCAACCGAGGACGACAGACCGAACGGGCGAACCAGCGTCAACGTCGTGCGCTACGGCGTCAGCACGACCGTCACACCGCGATGAGCGATCGAGGGGACTTGAACGACATGGCGATCAGGACACTGCTCCGCGCCGCCGCATTGACGGCGCTGATCCTCGGCGCCGGCACCGCGGCGATGCCTTCGGCGAAGGCCGCCGATGGCCCCGGCGTGCCGGTGATCCAGGTGGCGGCGAGCGAGGCGACCTCGCGCTTCATTCCGCTGGGGATCGGCAAGTCGGTCGCTATCGACCTGCCACGCGACATCAAGGACGTGCTGGTCGCCGATCCCAAGATTGCCAATGCTGTGGTCCGTTCCTCGCGCCGCGTCTACATGATCGGATCAGCGGTCGGGCAGACCAACATCTTCTTCTTCGATGCCGACGGCAAGCAGATCGCCGGCTTCGACATCGCCGTCACGCGCGATCTCAACGGCGTGCGCGCCGCGCTCAAGCAGTTGATGCCCGACTCCGATATCCGCATCGAAGGCGTCGGCGAAGGCGCGGTGATGCTGTCCGGCACCGCGGCGAACCCCGGCGAGTCGCAACAGGCCTACGACATCGCCTCGCGCCTGGTCGGCGACGGCACCAAAGTGGTCAACGGCATCACAGTGCGCGGCCGCGATCAGGTCATGCTCAAGGTGACGGTCGCGGAAGTGCAGCGCGACGTCGTCAAGCAGCTCGGCATCGATCTCTCGGGCAGCCTCAACTACGGCACCGCCGTGGTGAACTTCAACACGAACAATCCCTTTTCCGTTACCGGGCAGGCGTTAAGCAGCAGTTCGGTCGTGGGATCGTTCAAGAGCGTCAACGCAACGCTGCGCGCGATGGAGAGCGCCGGCGTCATCCGCACCTTGGCAGAGCCGAACCTGACCGCGATCTCCGGCGAGACGGCGACATTCGTGGCGGGCGGCGAATTCCCCATCCCGAACGGACTGTCGTGCGACACGACGAAGTCTCCGCCAGTCTGCCAATCGCAGGTCGATTTCAAGAAGTTCGGCGTCAGCCTGGTGTTCACGCCGGTGGTTCTGTCGGAAGGCCGCATTAGCCTGCGCGTCATGACTGAAGTATCGGACTTGTCGTCGCAGAACGCACTGACGATGTCGGTGCCGGGTTCGACGCAGACGCTGACGATCCCGTCGATCCAGACACGCCGCGCCGACACCACCGTCGAGATTCCCTCGGGCGGCTCGCTCGCGATGGCGGGCATGATCCAGGAGCAGACCAAGCAGGCGATCAACGGCATCCCCGGGCTGATGCAGGTGCCGATCCTCGGCGCGCTGTTCAAGAGCCGCGACTACGTCAATCACCAGAGCGAGCTGATGGTGCTGGTGACGCCCTACGTGGTGCGGGCGGTGGCGCAGAAGCAGCTCTCGCGGCCGGATGACGGCTTCGCCGATCCGAACGATCCGCAGACGACGCTGCTCGGCCGCCTCAACCGCATCTACGGCACCGCCGGCAAAGCCGAAGTGAAGCCCACCGGCGACTATCACGGCAAATACGGATTCATCCTCGATTGAGCGGCGGAGACTCCTCGATGACTGCACTTCGATCGAAGACCGCCGGACGCGGCATGAGCGCCGCGCTGCGCCGCGCGCCGCGTCTCTTGGCCGCGGCCGGGCTCGCCGCGATGCTTGGCGGCTGTTACGAGACCAAGGTGGCACAGGAGGCGCCGCCTTATCCCTTCGATTACCGCCAGCGGCATCCGATCACGCTGAAGGAAGGCGAACGTAACGTCGAGATCTTCGTCGGCCGCAATCGCGGCGGGCTCACGCCGAGCCAGGGCGCGGACGTTCTCTCCTTCGCGCAGCAGTGGCGCCGCGAGGCGACCAGCGGCGTCCTCATCGACGTGCCGCGCGGCGGCCCGACAGACCGCGCCGCCGAAGACTCGATGCGCGAGGTGCGTTCGATCCTCGCCGCCTCGGGCGTGCCGGCCAATGCCATCTACGTGCGCAACTACCGGCCACTGCCGTCGGCGCTGGCCAGCATCAAGATCGGCTATTCCAAGCTGACCGCCACGGCCGGTCCTTGCGGTCAATGGCCGGCCGATCTCGGCCCCACCATCGACTCGAAGGATTTCGAGAACCGGCCGTATTGGAATCTCGGCTGCGCCACGCAGCGCAATCTCGCGGCCATGGTCGATAACCCGGCCGACCTGGTGCAGCCGCGCGGCGAGACGCCGGCTTATGCGGCGCGCCGCTCGGTGGCGCTCGACAAATACCGCACCGGCACGTCGCCCGCCGGCGCCTACATCGGTTACGACAACGGCAAGATCAGCGATCTCGGAAAATGATCAGGCACGCGAATCAAGTTGCAGTCACAACAGACGCGCCGGCAACGGCGCCGGCCGACGGCACGGTCGTCGAGGAACACATCGCGCCGGCACCGCGCGTCTCAGTGCAGGCCTTCTGCGAGACGGTGGAGACTGCCGCCGCGGTCCAATCGGCCGGCGACGATCGCCGGCTGGTCAAGGCCCACGTCAAGATCCAGATGGGCGGCAGCCCCGCGGCCGTGGAGGCCTATCGCAGCGCGCCGACGCCCAACGTGATCATCATCGAGGCGGGCCACCGCGCCGAAGAGATCCTGCACGGGCTCGACCAGCTCGCCCAGGTTTGCGACTCCGGCACGCGCGTGATCGTGGTCGGCAACGTCAACGACGTGACGCTGTATCGCGAGCTCACCCGGCGCGGCGTCAGCGATTATCTGATCGCGCCGATTTCGACGATCGACGTGGTGCGCTCGATCTGCGGCCTGTTCTCGGCGCCGGATGCCAAGCCGGTCGGCCGCATCATCGCGGTGGTCGGCGCCAAAGGCGGCGTCGGTGCGTCCACCATCGCGCATAACGTCGCCTGGGCGATCGGCCGCGACCTGTCGCTCGATTCGGTCGTCACCGACCTCGATCTCGCCTTCGGCACCGCCGGGCTCGACTACAATCAGGATCCGCCGCAGGGAATCGCCGATGCGGTGTTCTCGCCGGATCGCATCGACACCGCCTTCGTCGACCGCCTGCTGTCGAAATGCACCGATCATCTCAGCCTCCTGGCCGCGCCGGCGACGCTCGACCGCGTCTACGACTTTGGCGCGGAAGCGTTCGATTCGATTCTGGATTCGCTGCGCGGCTCGATCCCCTGCGTGGTGCTGGATGTGCCGCACCAATGGGCGGGATGGACCAAGCGGCTCCTGGTGAGCGCCGACGATATCCTCGTCGTCGCCGCGCCGGACCTCGCCAATCTGCGCAACGCCAAGAACATGGTCGATCTGCTGCGCGCATCGCGGCCGAACGATCATCGCCCCTATTACTGCCTCAACCAGGTCGGCGTGCCGAAGCGGCCGGAGATCACGCCCGCGGATTTCGCCAAGGCGCTGGAGGACCAGCCGCTGGCGGTGATCCCGTTCGAGCCGCAGCTTTTCGGCACCGCCGCCAACAACGGGCGGATGATCGCCGAAGTGTCGGCCAGCCATAAGACCGCGGACATGTTCCGCCAGCTGGCGCAGGTGCTCACCGGCCGCACGGAAGCCAAGCGCGCGCGCGGCGGCCTGCTGACGCCGCTGCTCGCCAAGCTGATGAAGAGATCCAGTTAGCGCGTGATCGGGCCGGACATGATCCGGGAGAACGGGCGCTGAAGAGACCGAGTTGGAGTATGTAGTCGTGTTCGGTAAGCGTAGCGCATCCCTTGACGGCCGCGCCGCGGCGCCTGCCCCGCGTCCGGCAGCGCCGGCGGGACCAACGTCGTTTTTGGCCGAGGCGCCGCCGCCCGCCGCCCCCAGCCCGGTGATGGAGACCGGACGCACGCCGTTTCCCTCCGACGGGCTCGGTGCACCGCTGGTGCCGGCGCCCGCTCCGACCCGCGCGCCGGCCGCGATCAACACCGTGCCGACCTCGGTCGATTCACGGCGCTCGGATTCTTACTATCAGACCAAGAGCACCATCTTCGGCGCGCTGATCGAGGCGATCGATCTCGCGCAGCTTGCGCGGCTCGACGTCGATTCGGCGCGCGAGGAAATCCGCGACATCGTCAACGAGATCATCGCGATCAAGAACATCGTGATGTCGATCTCCGAGCAGGAGGACCTGCTCGACGATATCTGCAACGACGTGCTCGGCTTCGGTCCGCTCGAGCCGCTCTTGTCGCGCGACGACATCGCCGACATCATGGTGAACGGCTCCGGCACGGTCTACATCGAAGTCGCCGGCAAAATTCAGCGCACCGGCATCCGCTTCCGCGACAACCAGCAGCTCTTGAACATTTGTCAGCGCATCGTCAGCCAGATCGGCCGCCGCGTCGATGAATCATCGCCGATCTGCGACGCGCGCTTGCCCGACGGCTCGCGCGTCAACGCCATCGTGCCGCCGCTGGCGATCGACGGGCCGGCGCTCACCATCCGCAAATTCAAGAAGGACAAGCTGACACTCGATCAGCTCGTCAAGTTCGGCACCATCACGCCGCAAGGCGCCGAGATCCTGCGCATCATCGGCCGCTCGCGCGTGAATACGCTGGTGTCGGGCGGCACCGGCTCCGGCAAGACCACGCTCTTGAACTGCCTCACCCAGTTCATCGACGACGACGAGCGCATCATCACCTGCGAAGATGCCGCCGAGCTTCAGCTGCAGCAGCCGCACGTGGTACGCCTGGAAACGCGCCCGCCGAACCTGGAAGGCGAAGGTCAGGTCACCATGCGCGAGCTGGTGAGGAACTGTCTGCGCATGCGGCCCGAACGCATCATCGTCGGCGAAGTGCGCGGACCCGAGGCCTTCGACCTGTTGCAGGCGATGAACACCGGTCACGACGGCTCGATGGGCACGCTGCACGCCAACAACCCGCGCGAGGCGCTCTCGCGTTGCGAGTCGATGATCACCATGGGCGGCTTCTCGCTGCCGTCGCGCACCATCCGCGAGATGATCACCGCCTCCGTCGACGTCGTCATTCAGGCGGCGCGCCTGCGCGACGGTTCGCGCCGGATCACGCACATCACCGAGGTGATGGGGATGGAAGGCGACGTCATCATCACCCAGGATCTGTTCGTCTACGACATGATGGGCGAGGACGCCAAAGGCAACATCATCGGCCGCCATCGCTCGACCGGCATCGGCCGGCCGCGCTTCTGGGATCGCGCGCGTTACTACGGCGAGGAGCAGCGGCTGGCAGCCGCGCTCGACGCCGCCGAAGCAGCCAACGACGCCATGCGGGCTTAGCAGGGAGCACGCCATGAACTCCTTCGCCGTCTTCTTCCTGGCCGCAATCGCCGTCGGCGGCGTGGTGTGGGTGTTCGTATATCCGATCCTGTCCGGCGAGCGGCAGGCCGAAAAGCGCATGGAGACCTTTGCGCGTCCCGAGCCGATCGCGCGCGCCGTGCGCGGCGGGCAGCCCCGGTCTCGCCGCGAGGCCGTCGAGAGCACGCTCAAGGAGCTTGAGGAGCGAAACAAGAAGAGCAAGTCGCCTCCGCTGTCCGTGCGCATCGAGCAAGCCGGCCTCAAATGGACGAAGCAGCAGTTCATGATGATCTCGGGCGGCATCGGCCTTGGCTTGTTCCTGCTGGCGCTGTTCGCCGGCCCCGGTCTTCTGCCTGCCGTGGGCGTCGGCTTCGCCGGCGCCTTCGGCGTTCCGCGCTGGCTGCTGTCTTTTCTGAAGAAGCGGCGCGAGGCGAAGTTCCTCAATGGATTTCCCGACGCGGTGGACATCATCGTGCGCGGCGTCAAGGCGGGCCTGCCGCTGCTCGACTGCATCAAGATGATCACCATCGAGGCGCCGGAGCCCTTGAAGACCGAGTTCCGCGCCATCGTCGAGACGCAAGCCATTGGCATGCCGCTGGGCGAGGCTTGCGGCAAGCTCTATGAGCGCACGCCGGTGCCGGAGGCGAACTTCTTCGCCATCGTCGTTTCCATTCAGCAGAAGGCGGGCGGCAACCTGTCCGAAGCGCTCGGCAACCTGTCGCGCGTGCTGCGCGACCGCAAGAAGATGAAGGCCAAGATCCAGGCCATGTCGCAGGAGGCGAAGGCCTCCGCCAGCATCATAGGCGCGCTGCCGCTCGCCGTGATGACGCTCGTCTACATCACCAGCCCGCAATACATCATGCTTCTTTTCACCGACCCGCTCGGCCACCTGATGCTGGCCGCATCCGCCTTCTGGATGGCCATGGGCGTGCTGGTGATGAAGAAGATGATCAACTTCGATTTCTGAAAGCCATGATGAATTATCTCGAGAACGCGATCAACGTAAACACCCTGACGATGGTGTTTGCCGCCATTGCCGCGGCGGCGACGGTGTTGACGCTGGCGATGCCGATCGTGTTCGCCAATCCACTCGGCCGGCGTATGCGCTCGGTCGCCGTCGAGCGCGAGAGGATCCGCGCCCGCGAACGCGAGCGCATGGCGCAGGGCAAACAGAAGATCAGCCTGCGGCAGTCGCCGAAGCAGTACATCCAGGCGGTCGTCGACCGCTTCAACTTGAGCAAATGGGTCGGCCAGGAAGAAGCGCGGCTGAAACTGGTGCAGGCCGGTTATCGCGGCCAGGCGCCCTACGTCACTTACCTGTTCTTCCGTATGGTGACACCGGTCGCGGCCTTTCTGCTGGCTCTATTCTATCTGTTCGTCGTCACTCATTTCAACCAGCCGCCGATGATCAAATTCGGGCTCGCCATCGGCGCCGCCTATATCGGCATGCAGTTGCCGCTGATGATGCTGAAGAGCCAGATCCAGAAGCGGCAGTTGTCGATCAAGCGCGCCTTTCCCGACACGCTCGACCTGCTGCTGATCTGCGTCGAATCCGGCATGTCGATCGAGGCGGCGTTCAAGAAGGTGAGCGAACAGGTCGGCAGCCAGTCCGTCGCGCTGGCCGAAGAGCTGACGCTGACCACAGCCGAACTGTCATATTTGCCGGACCGGCGCCAGGCTTACGAGAACCTCGCCAAGCGTACCGACCTCGAGGGCGTGAAGTCGGTCTGCATGGCCTTGCAGCAGGGCGAGCGCTACGGCACGCCGCTCGGCGCCATGCTGCGCGTGATGGCGCAGGAAAACCGCGACATGCGCATGTCGGAGGCCGAGAAGAAAGCCGCCGGCCTGCCGCCGAAGCTCACGGTGCCGATGATCCTGTTCTTCCTGCCGGTGCTGTTCATCGTGATTCTCGGCCCGGCGGCGATCAAGGTCTTCGCGGTGCAGTAGTGAGCAGTGTCCCGGGCGCAGCGCAGCACGAAGTGATGCGCTGCGCCCGGGACCGTCACGCATTCGGAGTTTGATAAGGCCCCGGATCAGCTGCGCAGCATTGCGCTGCGCTTCATGCTGCGCTGCATCCGGGGCACGAACCTCCCCCTTTCAGGGGGAGGTTAGAAAGAAATTGCGCTCAACTCCCCGCATCGGGCGAGAGCGTGAGCGGCTTGCCGCCCTTCTTCTTCCAGTCGCCCTGCTGCGCCAGCATCTGCCGCAGATAGCCGACATTGGCGGCGGCTTCGTCCGCCGGCAGATCGGCGCTGGCGATCTGCTCGGCCTCGGCGAAACGGCCCTGTAAGCCGACCACGAGGGCGAGGTTCTGCCGCACCTTGGGTCCGGCGCCGGGCTGTGACACCGCAAGGCGCAGCGTCGTCTCGGCGCGCTTCAAGTCCTTCGTCAGCGCGTAAGACAGGCCGAGATTGGACAGGACCGACGGCTCGTTGGGCACGATCTTAAGCGCGGCCTCGTAATGGCGCTGCGCTTCGGTGTGCCGATCCATCTGGTCGAGCACGGCGCCCTGCGCATTGAGGATGCGCCAGTCGGGATTGTCGGGCGTATGCGCGCGGCTCAAGGCGTCGAGCGCCTGCGGATACTGGCCGGCATCGGCGAGCGCGCGGCCGAAGGCGCCGAGCAATTGCGTATTGTTCGGATTGCGGATCGAGGCCTGCTCGAGCACGGCGACGGCCTGGGCGCGTTGCTCGGTCGCGCGCAACGTCCGCGCATAGGCGATGGCTGCCTGGGCATCGGCGGGATTCGACTCGTAACGGCCCTTCCAAGTCTCGAGTGCGCGGCGCCAATCGGCATCTGTGCGCTGTACCGGCGCCGGCGCCGGGCTGATCGAGCCGGTGATGTCGTCGCCGGTGGTCTTGCAGCCGGCCACGGAGAGCGCGAGCATCGTCGCGAGAGCGGCGGAGGAGATGAGATGGACGGCGCGAGCCGTTCTAGGACGCATGGGAATGGCCTTCGGCGGGCATTCACATGCAGTAAAAGGTTAACCCTAACGACTGGTTAATTTGTAAGCTGGCTAACATTGGCCGGTGCCGGGAAACCTCGCGCGGATGACGCGGCAGGTTCCAAATGGGCTATAAGATCGCGCCATGGATCTGATCCTCACCCCGGAAGAGCGGGCGCTCCAGGCCCGCGCCCGCGACTTCTCTCAAAGCGTGGTGTGCCCGCGCGCAGCGGCGATCGACCGCGACGAGCAATACCCGTGGGACATCGTCGAGGCGCTGGGCAAAACCGGCTTCCTCGGCATGACCATGCCGAAGGCGCTTGGCGGACAGGACCGCTCCTTGCTCGACGCGGTGCTGGTGATCGAGGAGATGGCGAAGTCCTGCACCGTCACCGCGCGCATCGTGGTCGAGACCAATATGGGCGCGATCTCAACGGTGATGGCCTATGGCAGCGAGGCGCAGAAGCGGCTCGCGGCGAAGCTG
>DASXOK010000584.1:0-29534 GCA_036494425.1 Pseudolabrys sp. | reverse complement strand
GCGTGTTGTTACGTCATCGATCTTTGACAGCGTGGGCAGAAAGACATCGCCCGACAAGCCGGAATTCCAGGCCACCGCGGGCTTGGCCGACAATGGCTACAAGGTGCCGAACACGCGCATCGAAGCGTTGATCAAAAATACCCATCTGCCGGTCTGGTTCTGGCGCTCGCCGGGATCGAACCAGCATGTATTCGCCATCGAGAGCTTCCTCGACGAGATTGCTTCGGCGAGCGGCCTCGACTCATATCAGGTGCGGCGCAAGCTCCTGGAAGGCAAGCCGGACTGGCTCAAAGTGCTCGATACGGTGGCGGAAAAGGGGGACTGGGGCAAGCCTCTGCCGCGCGGTACAGCTCGCGGCATCGCAATTTGTGAAGACACTGACAGCTTGTGCGCGCAGGTCGCCGAGGTCACCGTCAAGCCTAACGGCGACCTAAAAGTGAACCGTGTCACCGTCGCGCTCGACACGCGCTATATGGTCAATCCGCTGACAGTTGCTGAACAGGCCGAAGGCAGCGTGATCTTCGGTTTGTCGGCCGCGCTGTTCGGCAAGATCACGATCAAGAATGGCGCCGCGGTGCAGGGAAATTTCGACACCTACCGCATGGTACGGCTGGCTGAGGCGCCGAAGATCGACGTCCACCTGATTCCCAGCGGCGGAAAGGTCTGGGGCGGCGCTGGTGAACCTGCAACGCCACCGATCGCCGGCGCGGTTGTGAATGCGATATTTGCCGCGACCGGAAAGCGCATTCGCTCGTTGCCGATTATGGACCACGATCTGTCCTACACCGCGGCGTGAACACACACACCCAAGGGGCGCGGTGTAACTCCGTTTCCGGAGCGGCGGCGCCATGGCGCGCTGCACGCATGAATATTGACCAGATAGTTGAGCAAATTATGAGCCAATCCAGAGTTTTTGCCGTCGCGCTCTTTGTCTTGTGCGCCAGCGCCCCTCTGCACGCCCAACAGAGAGCGACACCAGACACCGAAGCCGCCGAGGGCGTAACAACTGCCAACAAGGGCGAGTATCTCGCGCGCGCCGGCGATTGCGTCGCTTGCCACTCAGCGAAAGGCGGCAAGGCGTTTGCGGGCGGCCTCCGCATGGGCACGCCCATGGGCGCGATTTACTCGACCAACATAACGCCGGATCCCGAAACGGGAATCGGCAACTACACGCTGGAAGATTTCGATCGCGCGGTGCGCTCCGGCGTCGCCAAGGATGGACATCACCTCTATCCGGCAATGCCATACCCCTCCTACGCCAAGATCACCGACGATGATCTGAAGGCGCTCTATACGTTCTTCATGGAGAAAGTGCCCGCCGTAAAGCAGCAGAACAAGACCAATGAGATTCCGTGGTATCTGAGTCCGCGCTGGCCGCTCGCGATTTGGAATGCGGTCTTTGTGCCGAAGACCGGCTTCGCGCCAAATCAAGATCACGATGCCACGTGGAATCGCGGCGCTTATTTGATCGAAGGACTGGAACACTGCGGCGCGTGTCACACGCCTCGTGGCTGGGCCATCGAGGAAAAAGCGTTGGACGCCAGCAATCCCGCCTATCTGCAGGGGGCGGAGCTCGATGCGTGGTCCGCGCCGAACTTGCGCGGCGATCAACGCACCGGTCTCGGTGCCTGGTCGGTCGATGACCTGCGAGCCTTTTTCAAGACCGGACACAATCATAGAAGCGTCGCGTTCGGCTCGATGCTCGACGTCGTCAATAACAGCACGCCGTATTTAAGCGACGACGACATCACGGCGATGGCGGTGTTCCTCAAGTCGCTGCCTGCGACCGCTGACCAGCCTGCGTACGTTTACGACGACACGGCGAATCCCTCGCAAAGCGAGAGCGTCCGATCCGGCGCGGCCGTCTATGTCGGCGCGTGTGGCGCCTGTCACGGCGCCGACGGCAAGGGCCAGCCTCCATTCATGCCGCCGCTGGCCGGAAATCCGGCAGTGCTCGATGCCAATGCGTCGTCGCTCATCAACCTCGTTCTAAACGGTGCGGAGCCTCTGGTTGTAAAAGGTGTGCCGGACGCATACCGCATGCCGCAATTCCGGATCCAGATGACCGACGAGCAAATCGCCCACGTCCTGAGCTACGTGCGCAGCGCTTGGGGAAACAATACGCAAGCTGTGTCGAGCGATCAGGTCAAAAAGCTGCGGCCTGTCACCGATCCGAGCAGCGATCAGGTCATCGTTTTGAAAATGCGCTAGCGGCGCTTGGTCCGACGCGATCACCGATCGCCACTAGCTTTTTGCAGAGATGCGTTCACACCTGGTGCGCAGACATCTTGTGATGTGATTTAGGATCTCTCAGTGTCGCTTCGCCCGTTAGAGACCAGCTTCAGCCAAGGCCCGGCATGGAAAGCGCTCATCAGCGCGTACATTGGGACCATCCCGCTCAGCGGTGACGCACCTTGCGTAGCCGAACAGAGCATGTCGGACCCACTTCCCCCAAACACACCTGTGAAGAACGCCATGGCCGCGAAGGTGGGCGCGGCCGCCAGATGCAGCCAATCGACTGCGTGAAGGCCGGCGGCATGCCGGCGCGTCGCGCCGCCGTCCGATCGGCCGGTACGGGCCTGGCTCATGGCTTTGTGCTGGCTGACTGGTTCCGGAAAGCCGCCTCTCCGACATCCGACACCTCGACCCACTTCTTGTCGGGCGCGGCGTCTGCGACGTAGCTGTCGTGCCAGTTCCACCACTTGTAGGTCGGGGTCTGAGGATAGCCCTCGGGCGAGTCCTCCCAGACTTCCTGCCGGCCGAGCGGCGTGATGTCGAGGTAGTTCCAGGTGCTCCCCATCTGCTCGTCACCGCGGTTGTTTATGAAGTACGTGCGAAACACTCGGTTGCCGTCGCGGTAGAACACGTTCGTGCCGTGCCACTCGGCCACGCCGAAGTCTTTGTCGAAGCCGTCCGTGATTGTGAACCACGGCATCTCCCAGCCCATCCGCGCCTTCAGCCGCGCAATGTCCGCCTGAGGCGCACGCGAGGCGAAGACGAGGGTCGTGTCACGGGCGTTCAGATGGGCGAGGTGAGCGACCTGGTCTGCCACCATGGAGCAACCCCGGCAGGCGTGGTCGGGCCAGCCGAACACGCCCGGCTCGAAGAAGGCGCGGTAGACGATCAACTGACGCCGGCCATCAAACAGGTCGAGCAGGCTGGCCTTGCCCGCAGGCCCGTCGAACGCATAGGCAGTCTCTACGGCCATCCACGGCATTCGACGACGCTCGGCGGCCAAGGCGTCTCGGGCGCGAGTCTGCGCCTTTTCCTTCACGAGCAACTGCTGACGGGCGGCCTCCCACGCCTGGGGCGATACAATCGGTGGTGTGTTCATGGCAGGCTGTCCGACTTTCCGTCCGTTCTCGGCTGATGTCGTCATGGCTATTGAAACCTCCTAATTTGGACGAAGTTCCGCGCTTCGGCACGCAAGAGCGCTCCCATGCGCTGCTCATCGCCCGTTGTTGATCGTGAGATAGATTTGGCACCGGAAGCCGAATGCTGGGAGTTACAAGTGTGACGGGATTCCGATGGACTCGCTGATCACGGCCGCGGCGCGTGCCCTTGCGACGGGCGATCCTCTCGGCGCGCTCAAGCGCGTCGCTCTGCACGAGGACGCGCCCGCTCTCGCGTTGCGTGGCATCGCGATGGCGCAGCTCGGCGATCTCGTTCGCGCGAAAGCTCTGTTGCGAAGCGCGGCGCGCGCCTTCAGTCCGAAAGAGGCGGTGGCCCGCGCGCGGTGTGTCGTCGCCGAGGCCGAGATCGCACTGGTCTCGCGCGACCTGAACTGGCCTGCGAAGGCGCTCGACGCCGCGCGATCGACGCTCGAAGCGCACGGCGACCGGTTGAACGCCGCGCATGCGCGGATTCTCGAGGTCCGGCGCCTGCTCCTGATCGGCCGCCTCGACGAGGCCGAGCGCGCGCTCGCCGGGCTTGAGCCAGCGCCGTTACCACCCGCGCCGCGGGTCGCCCATGAGTTGGCAGTCGCGGGAATAGCCATTCGGCGCTTGCGGACGACGGCAGCACGCGCCGCGCTCAGCCGCGCCAAGCAGGCCGCGCGCGAGGCGGACATCCCCGCGCTGATGGCGGAAGTCGAAAGCGCGTCACGCGTGATGAACACTCCCGCCGCTCGTCTGATCGCACGTGGCGAGGAACGCCTCCTCATGCTCGATGAGGTCGAAGCGCTGCTGTCGTCAGACGTTCTGGTCGTGGACGCCTGCCGCAATGTCGTGCGCGAGGCGGGCACGGTGGTCTCGCTCGTGACGCGCCCGGTCTTGTTCGCGCTGGCGCGTGCGTTGGGTGAAGCCTGGCCCGGTGATGTACCGAGGAGCACGCTCGTCGCGCGCGCCTTCCGGGCGAAGCACGCCGATGAATCGCATCGTGCAAGATTGCGGGTTGAAGCTGGGCGGCTTCGCGTGGAGCTTCGAACGCTGGCGGATGTGAGCGCGACGAAGCGCGGCTTTGCGCTGGCGCCACAGCGCGCACGCGGGGTCGTCGTATTGGCGCCACCGGTCGATGAGCAACATGCGGAGGTGCTCGCTTTTCTCGCCGATGGCGAGTCGTGGTCGAGCTCGGCTTTGGCGATTGCGCTCGGCGCCAGCCCGCGCACCGTGCAGCGGGCGCTCGATTCCCTTGCCGCCGCAGGCAAGGCGCAGTCGTTCGGGCGCGGGCGGGCGCGTCGCTGGATCACCCCGCCTGTGCCGGGATTCCCGACAAGCTTGTTACTCCCCAGTCCACTGCCGACTGGCTAAGGTGGACGCATGAAACGACATGCAGCCGAAATCCTTCGTGAGTATGGACCCTTTCCGGGCGTCGAGAGTGTGCATGGGGTCACGCATGACGGTGAGCGAGTCTGGTTCGCTTCCGGAGACAGAGTGAACGCGCTCGATCCGGCGAGCGGGACGGTGCTGCGCTCGATCGATGTCGCCGCACATGCGGGAACGGCCTTCGACGGGCGCTACCTGTTTCAGATCGCCGAGGATCGCATCCAGAAGATCGATCCCGATACTGGCGACGTGATCGCCACGATCCCGGCGCCGGGTGGCGGCGGCGACTCAGGCCTCGCCTGGGCTGAAGGGACGCTCTGGGTGGGGCAGCATCGGGGCCGCAAGATCCATCAAATCGATCCGGAGACAGGTGCGGTCCTTCGCACCATCGAGTCCAATCGCATCGTTACCGGGGTCACCTGGGTCGAAGGCGAGCTTTGGCACGGCACTTGGGAAGGCGACGAGAGCGATCTCAGGCGCATCGATCCTCGATCGGGAGTGGTCCTTGAGACGCTCGAAATGCCGGTTGGAACGGGCGTGTCGGGACTCGAATCGGATGGCGGCGATCAGTTCTTCTGCGGCGGCGGAAGCAGCGGCAAAGTGCGAGCTGTCCGCCGGCCCAGGCGCAACAAGCCGCGAGCCTAGACGAGCTTGACCGCCTGGATGAGCGCGCTGCTCGTCGTCAGATCCTCATCGGTCAGATTGCGGAAGCGGGGCGCGAGCTGCGCGCGCGTTATCGCCGACGGCCTATTGCTACGCTCATCGCAAACCACACGGCACCCGAGGCTCTCGAGCAAAGCGATATGCTCCGAATGCGGGGCGCGATTGATACTCCATCGCCGCCGCCCCATGGCAATTTGCCAAAGCGCATCCGAGCAGGTCCAGTGGCCGTTCCAGTCCTCGGTCAGTCCGATGGATTTGAAATCGATCTCGTGACTCATGATGCCGCCGGGCTTGAGCCAGCGGCACATGTCGGCGTACAGCGCGGCCAAATCGCGCGGATATTCCAGAACCGACTGCGAGTAGACGAGATCGACGCTCGCGCTTTCGATCATCCCGGATTGCCAGGGGACCACATAGCTGATGCGCGCATCCGCGCTCGGGGTCGGCGAGGGGCTTTCGATGGAAGCGCGGATCGCGTTCAAACGATCGGGATTGAGGAAGATGGACAGACGTTGCGGCGTGAAGACGTCGTCGGGAAACGCATATGACGGCAGCAACGGGCGCACGGACGGAAATTCGTTTTCGTCCGGGATAGCGGCGCGGTCACGAAAGAGCGACACCAGCTCCTCGAACACCTGGAGATTGGCCGCGGGTTCGGCATAATGCACAACATCGAGCGCGATACAGCGCTCCGACCCGGACAGCAGCGCTGCCAGGCCGATGCCGAGTGTATCTCCCGGCCCAAGCTCGACAACCGACTCGAACATCGTCGGCAGGCCGCTCCGACGCAGCATCATCAGATGGCGCATCCACACCGAATAGCAGTATCGCGCGGACACGGTGCCGCCGGTCTTGCGGCCGGTCAGAGTCTGCAGGCCGGGAACGTAAGTCGCCATGCCAACGAAGAGAGACCGTGTTTTAAGTTGCATCGTCCCTCCGAAGGTCAGTTTCAGAGTTCTCGCGATTACAAATCACCGCCCCCCGCGCGCGGCATTCAAGCGCGTCAACGGCGCGGCGCATCGGCGAGGCCGTAGCCAGGCAGAAGTCCCATACCCACGGACGTTGACGACTCGTTGCGAGCGGCGGATTGCGACCGCTGATACCAGGTCTGGCCGAGCAGGAGCGCGTAAAGCATCCCGCCCTCGAGGGTCCACACCGCCATCGTGGCCATGTTGAGAATGATAAATCCGATATGGCACAGAACCAGCACGAGCCGGTCTTCGCCTTTCACGCCAAGCGCGACGAACAAGTTCGCAAGCAGGAGCCACACAAAGGCCACAACTCCAAATATGCCGCATTCATACAAGTATGAGATGTAAGTATTGTGTGCGTAGAGCGGAAACAGCCCGACCCATGAATCCGGTCCGAAGCCGACGAGACGGTTGATCACATCCCCGCTCAAATAGGCGTCGATGTACAAGCTCCAGAGGTACACGCGGCCGGAGAAAAGCCGCTTCTCGAATCCGGTGAAGTCCTGCGGCGGTTGGATCAGCGATGCACCTTTGTCGACCATGGTGCCGAGATCGGCAAACCGCTCTTGCGCGACAATGGCAATGCCGATGAAGGCGAAGGCGGCAACGACGCTGAGAAACACGAATATGATTGTGCCCTGCCCGGGCACGAATTTCCGCACTACCTTCGATATGGCAAGCGAAGCTGCGGGCAGGGCGGCCGACAGCAGGGCGGTCCTGTAATTCGCCAAGGAAAGCCCTACTGCGACGATCGCCAGACGCGCATAGGATGCAAGTGTGCCCAGACGAGGTGTAAAGCAGGTGACGTACAGGAACGTCAACAGAATGATCGACAGCGCCTGCTGATGCTGATATCCGCCGATGAACGAGCTCGAACCATCCTCGTTGATCGTCTTCAGTCCCCACGGCACCGATAGCCATTGCAGGACGATCGGTCCGGCGAAGACGATCGCCAGCGCCCGGAACACGCGATCCGACCCATGCCG
Source organism: Pseudolabrys sp. (assembly GCA_036494425.1). GTDB lineage: Bacteria > Pseudomonadota > Alphaproteobacteria > Rhizobiales > Xanthobacteraceae > Pseudolabrys. The sequence goes on along the minus strand of DASXOK010000584.1, from coordinate 22,151 downwards.
CTGTAAGGCACGATAGGCCGAGACCGCGAAGACAACGACATAGAGCCATTTGAACGATGTATTGATCGCGCCGACCCAGGCTCGGTTGGCGGCGGCGCTTATCAAGACGACGAGGATGATTCCGTAGATGGGGGTCAGTCGCCGCAGCAGCAGATCGCGCGCGCCGATCACGGAAAGTCCGATCACGGTCACGCCGATCGACGTCAACGCAATAAGCGAGAGGCCGGCGACGAGAGGCGGATAAGTGTATTGGTGGAACGTGGCGATGCTGTAGCGAAACCATATAGCGAGGAACAAGAAGGTCACATATGGGTCCCGCATCCTCACCGCATGATAGATCAGCAACAGCAAGGTTGCCCCGCAGGCGGGCAATGTGATGTAGGTCGGAAAGGATGGGACTGCCGTTTCCATCATGTGTCCGGCTTGGCCATCATCTGCTTCGTTACGGGTTTCGGCGCTTTGATTCGTAAGAATGCCAAGAGTCGAAAAGGCGGTCGCCTGTCCCTACGATTCAAGCGCCCTCAGCGCCACGACATCAGCCTTGTTCAGCACGGCTCCGAGCAGCTTCTCGTAGACGAGGGGAGCGGCATCGAGCGCGTTGAGGATCGTGCCTTCGGTTGTGGCCCCCCATTCGATCACTAAAATGAAGTGGTCGATCAGGTTCGATATGGCTTTCACGTCCGCGAGGGGCGAGAGGGCAGGCAAATCGATCATGATGTAGTCGTAGCGATCCTGTACGGCGGCGAGGAGCCCTTGCATCGTCGAGGCGGAAACGACGCCCACGGGCCGGTCGGGCGATGCGACAGCGTCCATCGGTAGGAAATCGAGGTTCGTGCTCGGATCGCGCCATATCACCTCGTTCAGCATGCCGGTATTGGCCATGGCGTGCATCAGGCCGGCCGTGGCCTGCGGCGTCAGCTTCAGAGTCAGTTCGCGATTGCGGGTCTGGCCATCGATCAGAAGCACTCTGCTGCCGGAGAGGGCCAGCATCTCGCTGAGGTTGGCGGCGACGAGGCTTTTTCCCTCGCGCGCCTGGGCCGAGGTGATGCCGAGGACCTTCTTGCCGCCGTTCAGGCCGGCAAGTTCGGCCGCGATCTGCAAAGACCGGATTGTTTCGGCAAAGCGGGAAAACGGATCATCGACAACATAGCGGAAGAGGTCGCCGGCGGCGCCGATCTTTCGGTCTCCGGTCAAGGGCGCGGATTGACGGCTCTTCTCCTCGTGAATTTGATTGTCCCCGTGGTTTCCGTTACGGCCGTAGGGCAGTCGCGGCATCCAGCGCAGCAGCGGATCGGATTCATCGAACGGTGGTCCGGCAACGATAGCCGGTAGAACGCCGAGGCACTCGACCCCGAGTGCGTTTTGAAGCTGACTTGGTGTGCGCAGGCTCTTGTCGAAGTACTCCCGCGCAAATCCCGCGCCGAGACCGCCGACAAGACCGAGAAGGGTCGCGGCGGCGAGGATCAGGAGGACTTTCGGATCGCTCTTTTCCAGCGGCGGCATGGCCTCGGAGACGACGCGCGCGTCCGTTGTCGGGAACGACTGTTGCTGGGTGAATTCGGTGACGCGCTGCAAAAGGGACTGATGAAGCGCCCTGTACGTTTGCGCGGAGCTCTCCAGGTCTTTGAGCAGGACACGCCGCTGGCTCGAAAGCTCGGCGATTTGCTGCTCGGTGAGCAGGCGGCCATCGGCGTCGACGGTGCTGTTCTTCGACTTGTACTCAGCGACAGCGCGTTCCGTCGCTTCGGCCTGTGTCTTGAGTTCCTTGATGCGTTCCTGCAGCCAGGAATTGGCGCGGCCTGCCGCGCGGTACTTCGAATCGAGTTGGCCGACGAAATAGGCATCGGTGACGGCATTGCTTATCCGCGCGGCTTTCGCTGCACTCAACGAGCGGTAATCGATGCTGACGACATAGGTCAGACCGGTGCGTTTGATCGTCAAGTTCGCTTGAAGCTTGCGGACGGCGCGGGCCAGTAGATCGGCCTCCGTCGATGCCGGACCGGCACCGAACACTCTTCTGAGGCCGTTGATCGCTGTGCCGAGCAGGCCGGGTGGCGGGGCAAATTCCGGATCGGACAGGAGGCCCAGCCGCTTGATGACCGACCGCGCAATGTCTTCCGACCTGAGTACTTCGACCTGGCTGTCGACATAGGCGGAATCGGCGGCTTCGTTCGCGTATCCCTGCTGTTGGAGTGGCGCGCTCTTTCGCACATCGAACAGCAGCATCGAGGACGCGGTGTAGCGGGCAGGAGTGATGGCGAGATAAAGGAGCGCCCCGAGAATTGAAAAGCCCAGGACGGTCGCGATCAGCCTCTTCTGGCGCCGCAGCAGGCGAACGACCTCGTAGAGATCGATCCGCCCTTCGTCCGGGTTCGCGAGCCGGGCTTCGGCCGCGCCCATCACCCTCGGCCAGGAAACTTTGTTCAGCATCGCGATCCTTTCCGCTGGGACACAGGTGACGCGGTTAATGCATGCGGCAGTAAGAACCGACGCTTACGGCGTCATCAACTTATGGCAATCGCCGCCGCGGTCTCGTGCCGTGCATGCCGCCGCGGATGCGAACTCTTCGCGCGCGATCCGAATGACAATCGCTGGCAAGCCGAACGGTACGAAACGAAAGACGCGGACCACGGCAGGCCCTCAGTGTGATGGCACTGACGGCGCGACATCGCGCAAGGCGACTTCGACGACGTCGCCGGGCTGAAGCTCGAAGTCCTCGTCGGCCGGAATGCGATCCCGGCCTTTGTCCGCCTTTCTGACGACCATGAGTTCAGGCTTGCCGCCGGCGCCGCGGGCGAGTTGCGAGCGCACGATGCCGGTGTATGTGATCTTGTCGCCGACACCTTGCAGGCGCGACCTGATCTGGTTGAGGCGGACGTTTGAGTCCTGGAGATCGTGAAGCAGCTCGAACCGCCGCTGATCCTCGAACCGTTGCAGCTGCCGAGACGAGTCGTCCTTCTGCTTCTGGATCTGAATGAGCTGCGAGACTGTTTGCAGTCTACGGGTGGAGGACAAGAGCAGGCCGCGGCGCGCGTCGGTCATGCGCTGAATCGGCACCGCACCTTTGCTGAAGAGTTCGCCGGCGCGTTGGAGATCCTGCGTGTCCGCTTCGACCCCTTGTTCCTCCCGCTTCAATTGTTCGGTCAGCACGCTGTTGTGTTCGTCCGACTTCTTGACCGAGCTCAGGAGATAGTCTTTCTCCCTTTGGAAATCGTCCTGGCGACTCTTCAATTGTTCGGTCTCGAGCCGGACGATCTCGGAAACCGCCGTGGCGGGAATAGGGACGTCGCGCAGCGCCGTCGGGTCGAGCTTGTTAGTCTCGCCAAGCTCGGCCTTCATGCGCCAAATGTGCGCCTGCTCTTTGGCGAAGTCGGTCCAGAGCGATTCGTACTCGCTGCGCAGGTCCGCGGACTCGAGGAACGGATTGTTCATCCGGAAGCGCATGACCTCGTAGCCGCCCGCCTGCGCGATTGCCTGACGCACGGTCATGCGTGGGCGATAGACCTGCTCGCCCGGTTTCGACACATCGCCGTTCACGTAGACGGGCCGGTATTCGACGACGTTGACCGTGATCTGATCGGGATCGAGAACGACGACATTGTCGCGTCCGTCCGGACCGCGCTGCCGGAAGACCTTGGTCGGAAGGATTGCTTGAATTTTCGCGCGCACCTCCGAAGGGGCCAATCCACCGACCTCGAGTGTGCCCAGCAATGGAAATGAGATGTTGCCGTCGAGCTCGACCGAGACGCGTTGGCGAAGGTCGGGAACGCCGGCGACGGAAATCTCCAGAACATCGCCGACATCGAGACGGTATTCGGCCGCTCCACTCGCCGGCGGCCATAAAATCCATACGGATAATACCGCGAGCGTCTTCAACGCAGCTGCGCTCACACTGCAACATCGAACGCCGGCCATCGCTGCGCTGCTCCGCTCTTTGTTCATCTTGTGTGAAAACATGATGCTATATCCGTTGCAGAGCCGCAACGAAGAGACGCTCCGGTGGTGTGTAGGGTACGGCAAATATCGCAACGATATGCGCAGAGTCGCGGTCGCTCACGTCTCGCGTCACCGCGTGTCGGATAAGTTACGAAATGATACCGGCGCAATGACGACGTACATCGTTGATGGGTACGGAAAAGAACGCGCCGTATCGATGCTCTCACCACAGTTTCGCCACTGCACCTACTAACGTCATTGCTCATGTAAGCGAATAAGTAACTCATGCTGTTCGGTGAGGTCCATGAAGGCGCTGGACATCCGATCGGCGAGGGGGCGTGGGGCGCCGTTGACGACAAAGTGGCTCGGCTATTTGCGGCTCAGCCATAAGAGCATCGCAGCAATTGCCGTCATCTCCGACATGTGCGCGGCGGTGTGTGCAAGCGCTTTGACGGGCGTTGCATATCACATGCTTACCTTCGGTCATGCCGGCAGCATCGGCCGCTACGTCTGGGTGGGGATCGTTTTGGCGCTGGCGACCATCGTATTGATGAAGATGAATGGTCTCTATGCGTTCGACCGGCTGCTCTCGGCCCGCTCGCTGGCACGCCCGGTGACGTCGATCTGGATCGGGGTGTTCTTCTTTCTGCTCGGCGTCAGCTTCGCGCTGAAGATCACGGAGGACTTCTCGCGCGGCTGGATCCTGTCATTGGCCGCGGCGGGACCGGTGCTGATCTTACTGATGCGGCTCCACCTGAGCGGCGTGATGTTGACGGCGCTCCGCACCGGCGTGCTCAAGCGCCGCGAAGTTATTCTCATCACCAACAACGGCGAGACGCTGACGTCACGCTTCGAAATGCTCGGCGCCTACGAGGTGGCCAAGACTTACGTCTTGCCGCACGGCGGACCGGCCAGACGCTCCGCGATTGAGAGTGCGATCAGCACCGCCCGCGAATCGCGTTCGATCAGCGAGATTCATCTCGCGATGGACTGGGGACGCCAGGCCGAGATCAGGCATGTGCTCGATCAATTGAAGGCGGTGGCGTTGCCGGTGCGGCTCATCGCCGATCCGTCGGTGCGGGACTTCCTGCAATATCCGCACGAGACCCTCTGTGGCGCCGTCAGCTTTGAACTGCAGCGCGCGCCTCTGACGCCGATCGAGCGCGCGATCAAGCGTTCGATCGACATCGCCGGCTCCGCGATCGGCATCGTGATCTTTGCGCCACTTCTGATGGTTGTCGCGTTGACGGTGAAGATCGACACGCCGGGGCCCGTGTTCTTCCGGCAGGCGCGCGGCGGGGTCAACGGCCGTAAGTTCTCCATCGTGAAGTTCCGCACGATGTCGGTGCTGGAGGATGGCCCTGTCGTGGTCCAGGCGACGGGCGAAGACGAGCGTGTGACGCGCGTCGGAAAAGTCCTACGCCAGTCGAGCATCGACGAATTGCCGCAGCTGATCAACGTGCTGCTAGGCGACATGTCGCTCGTCGGGCCGAGGCCGCATGCGATCGCGCATGATCTCCAGTACAGCCGGCTCATAGCCCACTACCCGCACCGCCACCACGTGAAGCCGGGAATTACTGGATGGGCCCAAGTCAACGGATTTCGCGGCGAGACGCCCACTGTGAGCCTGATGAAGCAGCGATGCGATCTGGACCTTTGGTACATCAACAATTGGAGTCTGTGGCTGGACGTTCGAATCCTGTTTCGAACCGTGGTGGAAATCTGCCGTTCACGCAATGCGTTCTGAACGCATGCCGCAACATGCGGCGCGCGAGAACGAGATGGGTCGTTGGTCTGAAAAGAGGGCCTGTGCTCCATGAACATCTGCGTCGTGGGTCTGCGCGGATTGCCGCATGTGATGGGCGGCGTTGAAACGCATTGCGCCCAGCTCTTCCCGCTCTTGGCGAAGATACGGCCGAACGACTCGTTTACGATCATCGGACGCAGGGCGTATCTCTCGAGCGTCATCTCGCAATATGAGGGATTGTGGATCGTCTCGTTGGCGCACGCTGGCGGAAAGAACCTCGAGACGATTACCAACACCCTCTATGGCGTGTTGTATGCGCACTTCGTCCTGCATGCCGATCTGGTCCACCTTCAGGGCATCGGTCCGGGGTTGCTGGCGCCGTTCGCCAAGGCACTTGGGATGAAGGTCGTGGTCACCTATCATTCCAAGAATTACCAGCATCGCAAGTGGAGCCGGTTCGCGCGCCTCATGCTCAGGGTGGGGGAACTGAGTGCTCTTACGTTTGCAGACAGGGTCATCGCGGTATCGCGGTCGCTCGCGACCGACCTCAGGCGGCGCTTTCCGCGGGCGGCGGCAAAGGTTCACTTCATTCCGAACGGTGCAAACCACATCATCAAGGGTGCCGCCGCGATCGTCGCGCGTGAAGAGTGCCTGGCGAAATATGGCCTGACCGAGGGCAAATATATCATCGCTGTCGGGCGATTGGTGCCGGAGAAGGGTTTCCATGACTTGATCGCGGCCTTCAAGGAGTCTGTGAACGGTTACAAGCTCGTCATTGTCGGCGATGCAGACCATAGGGACACCTATTCCGAAAGCCTCCGGAGAGAGTCAGCGGAGGCCGTCATCTTCACCGGGTTCGTCGGCCACGACACCTTACGAAGCCTGCTCGAGAGTGCTTCGCTGTTCGTTCTGCCGTCGTACAACGAGGGGCTGCCGATCGCGGCGCTCGAGGCGGCGGTGCTACGGGTACCGATTCTCCTCAGCGACATAGAGCCGAACCGCGATCTCGGTCTTGAAGCAAGAAACTACTTCAAGCTCGGGGATGTCGATGACTTGAAGAACAAGCTCGCTGAGGATCATTGTCGCTACCGGGTCGATCCCGAAAGGCTTCTTCAGCAATATGACTGGGACGCGATCGGAGCGGAAACCGCGAAGCTCTATTCCACATTACAGACCGAGTACCCCGGCGGAAACCAGCCGCGATGAGTTTCAAGCATCGCCTGTTCGCGGCCGGGCTTGGGGCCATTGCCGCGACCGGTGCCGATCGGCGCCTCCGTTCCGTGGCGCGCGGGCAAGGCGTGATCCTGATGTTTCACCACGTGCGGCCGTGGCATCCGCGCACGTTCGCGCCAAATCACGTGCTCGAGATCACGCCTGAGTTCTTGGATTTTGCGCTCGCCGAGCTGCGAAGGGAGGGCTTCGAGATCATCCCGTTGGACGCCGTTCCGGATCGGCTACGCAACGAAGCGCGCGGACGGCCGTTTGCGGTTCTGACGTTCGACGATGGCTATCGCGACAGTGTCGAATATGCCTGGCCAGTGCTGATGCGGCACAGGGCGCCGTGGACGGTGTTCGTTACGACGGACTTCGCTGACGGCACAGGGCGCCTTTGGTGGCTGGAACTCGAGCGAGCTGTTGCATTGATGGATCGTGTGACGCTCGTACTGGGGGGCGAACGGCTCGATCTGCCGAGCCGGACAGCGCGCGAGAAGCAGGCCGCCTTTAGCGCTATTCACACGCGGGTGCGCGCCGGCCCGCAAGATCGCATAGACGAATTGCTGGCTGTGCTCGATGAGGAGGTGGAAAGACGCGCCGATACATTGGCCGCGACTCTTTGCCTGAGTTGGAGCGAACTTGACTGTCTCGCCGGCGAGCCGGACGTGACCATCGGCGCGCATACCATCTCACATCCTATGCTGGCTAAGCTTGGCTCCTTCGTTGCGATGGACGAGATCGGCGACGGCAAGGCATATCTGGAGCAGCGCCTGGGGCGGGAAATGCGGCATTTCGCATATCCGTTTGGCGATCCTTCGGCTGCGGGTTCGCGCGAATTCGGCCTTGCGCGGCAGGCCGGCTTCGTCACCGCGGTGACGACGCGCCCAGGGCATGTCTTTGCGGATCATGGCGCCCATCTCCACGCGCTGCCCCGCGTCTCGATGAACGGATTATTCCAGACACAAGCCGCGTTGCGCGCGCTTTTGTCGGGCGTACCGTTTTTAGCTTGGACTCGCGGGCGCGTGATCAACGTCGAAGCGTGATCGCCGTGAATTCAAATGCAACTGTCAACACACGCTATCGGATGGCGACCGAACTCGGTCGGCGACTATCGCGAAGCGGAGAATGCCGTCTTGTCTAAATCATAACGTGTGATGGGTACGAGTAAGTTCTGTCGAGTCGTCCTCGAGTCATCAAATGGCCATTTAAGTTCGCAACGCTATTCAAGTGCAGTCTCCAAGGACATGCTTTGTCGATTGGTGCAAAAGATACGGAGAGAAGCATAAGGCTCTGCCTGAGGACTGGTGGGTGCGAAGTATCGACGCAACAATATCACGCGCGCCGGCCAGCAGGTCAGATGCGTCCCCGCGCAAAACGCGAGGCGGTGCGCCCACAAAGAGGCTTGCCTACCTAGAGACGTTGCGTGGACTCGCTTGTATTCTTCTCGTCTCGTGGCACGTCGTCGGCGAGGGGACGGGGACTAGCGGGCTCCGCTTGCCTGTGGATCATCCGCTCGAATGGTCAAATTTCATCTTCACGCCGCTGCGGATGCCGCTCTTCGCATTTATATCCGGCTATGTGTTCAACGCATTCGTCCAGAATTGGCAAGGCGTTGACGAGCGGCTGCGTCAAAAGGCGCGACGACTGCTATTGCCGCTGGTGGTCGTCGGCACGCTGCATTTCGTCCTGCAATCGCTCGTGAAGGGACAGGACCTGCGGGGCGTATGGTACGTCTATTTCGGTAGTTACGAACACTTCTGGTTTCTGCAGGTGACGTTCATCATCATGGCCGTTCTGCTGGCGGTCAACTTGCTCCTCAAGGGACGCGAACTCGTTGCTGCCGCCATTTGCTTGGCAGTCGCGGTACCGCTCTATCTCGTCGATTTCGATCTGGAACCTGTGGACTGGTTCTCGGTTACGAAGGTCTTGTACCTCGCGCCGTTTTTCTTCATAGGGCAGCTTTTTTGCAAAGCAGGTCTTGATGCTCGCCTCCAAAGCAACGCGCCCATGCGCCTTGCTCTCCTTTTTGCGATTGGTGTAGCGATGACGTCGCTCTATTTGGCGTTCGCCAACCATATCGATATATTCGGGGTTCCTTTCAGCAAGCACTCCGCTCCGATGCTGAGTCTCTCGCTTCTGATTTGTGCGTTCTTCTTCACGTTGCGATGGGAAAATAAAGTGCTGACGTGGGTCGGCTCTTACGCCTATGCGATCTTTCTCTTCCATGTGATCTTCTCGGCGGGTTTCCGCACGTTCGAGGGGCGATTCGTAAACCTCCACGATCCATATTTGATATGGGCACTGAGCGTGATGATCGGGCTCGCTGGGCCGGTGGCGGCGGCCGAACTATTGCAGCGCGGGCCGCCCATCCTGAAAACGGTGTTTCTTGGGGTTCGTTACACGCCGCGCAACGGAATGCTAAAGGCAGGGGGCATCGCTAGGGACGTTGAAAGGGGCGGCTAGACGAGACGCGTACAACGTGACGCTCGCTGGCGCGTGATGTTGGCCAATCATCCTGCCGTCTGGCCGAACGGCGGCAGCGCGCGGACGTGAGGTCCTCCGGCCGCATCGTGCTGGTTATCAAGAGGGCTGCGGCTACGGTTCACGTAGAGCCCCGTGATGTAGGCAAGTCGGTCTGCTGTCCAAGGCGCTCTTGTGCCGCCACAGCGGACGGTCGGGTCGGTCTCGATGAAGTTACAGCCCGCAATAGTGTTGCTGGATTGGCCGGCAAGCGTTGTCGATGGTGTTGCGACCGCTACCAACCGCGCGAGCCGTGCATGGATCCGGAGCGCTCCGAACCGCAGGGTATCGAGTGGATCCGCAAGCAAAGCTTCCGAGAGCAACTGCAACCCGGTGAGAATACGCCCGCCACCGATGTTCACGAGCCCAAATTCAAGGTTCTGGTGCGCGCTCGCCCAGCGGAAGAGCCTGTCAGGCAATTCCGGATGCCGCGCTCGCGCGTCGGCGACGACGAACTTGTGTGACTGTAGCATGGCATCCAGGTTCCTGGACATGGTCCCGGGATGCAAGCGATATGCGGACAGAAATTCGGGGACGACTTCGAAATCATAGCGTTCGGCAACGTCCAAATTGAACTTGAGATCCTCGCAACAAGCAGCGCCTTTCGCTGCGAGGGTCGCGTCGTAGCCACCGACGCCGTCGATGCAGGAGCGCCTGACAAGAGGCGCGCCGCTGTGTATGAAATTCTTGATGATCAGGATTGCGTACACATTTCCGCGCAACGCGCAGGGCGCGAGATCGAACAGAACCCGGTCCTGTGTGTCGATCGTCCGTGACCAGCAATAGACCAAGCCGATCTCGTCTTGCACCGCCGCGATCTGCTTACGCAACTTGTCCGGATGCCAGAGATCGTCGGCGTCCAGGGGCGCGATGAATTCCCCTTGCGCGTGCGTGATTCCGTGATTGCGGGCCGATACGAGGCCGCCATTGGCCTTTTGCAGCAGTTTGATCCGCTGGTCGCCGGTGGCCATGCGGTGAACCAAGGCTGCCGTTTCGTCTTTCGAGCCATCGTCGACAACCAGAATCTCGAGATTGGAGTAAGTCTGGTTCAGCGCCGATGTCACCGTTCTCTCGACGGTGCGGGCTGCGTTAAACGCCGGTACAATGACTGAGACAAGGCCCAGGCCGCGGCGCGCTCCCCAGCGTCCACCCAAAATTGCGGCGCCCCGAGGGCGCCGTTTTGATGAGGACTCCGTTTTAGACGCGGTGTCGTCCATTCCTTGCGCCTGCAATTCTTTGATCCTGATGCTAACACAACGATCTTGCCGGACGAATTGCGGTGCTTTTGGGCGAGCGGCCAAGAATTATCCGTACCCAGGTGGTTACGATCGTGTCCCCCCGTCGGCATGTCATAGTACAGCGTCCGGCGTCCGCCGCTGCTTGGCGTGTGATGTTTTGAGTGTGTTCGGAGTGCGATTGTATGGCAATAGATTCGAACACCGCGAAATTTCTGATCGAGTGCCGTGCGGCGGGCGTATCATTCGCACGCACGATCACGCTCGGTCATCAGGCGCTGGTTCTTTCGCCCAGCGACCGGTGTGGTTTGTGCAAATCGCTACACAGCGTGACGGCAAAACACGAATCGGCGCTCGCCGAGGGGGATGGTTACGCGGACAGTCTCTTCGAAACGCTGGGCGCAAGAGAGCTGGTCTCGATCGATGCGTCGGGCTACGAAGGCGCCTCATTGGTCCATGACATGAATAATCCGCTGCCGCCGGAGTGCGCGGCGCAGTTCGATGTTGTTTTCGATGGCGGTACGCTCGAGCATATTTTCAATGTTCCATGCGCGCTTCGAAATTGCATGGAGCTGGTGCGGCCGGGCGGACACCTCGTTCTGCATACGCCGATGAACAATTGGTCAGGCCACGGCTTCTATCAGTTCAGCCCCGAGCTGTTCTTTCGCGCTTTTTCTGCCGACAACGGGTACAGGGTCGAGCGCATGATGGCCTACGAAGTCTATCCCAACAGTCCGCTCTACGAGGTGTCAGATCCTGCGCAGGTGCGCTCACGTGTAGAGCTGGCGTGCGGGCATCATCGCGTGCTTCTCCTGGTATTGGCCAAGCGCCTCCACGTCGCTGAGATCTTTAAGCAGGCGCCGCAGCAATGGGACTATGTGGAAGAATGGGCGGAGCGTCCCACGCGGGCGGGACGCGCGCAGCAGCCGGCTGCTGCCGAACGCGTAGCACTGGCGTGGAAGGAGGGACGACTGTTGCGGGGGCTCAGGCGTCGCATCCTGATGCTGGCCGGAGCGAACACTTTGGCTGATATGTACGATGCCCGCCGGCTGTCCTTGAAACGTCAACCGAAGATGTTCCGTCCTTTGTCCGGTCCCAAAGGACGCTCCGGATAGTTCGGGCGCGTTCACGTGCCGGCGGTCAGCAAATTGCGCCAGCCTGAAGGCCGGTAAAGCAGAAGCCATCCGCAGGCCATGATGACGGCGATGACCGCGCCTGTCGAAAGCAACCGGGCGAGCGGATGCCAGCCGCTTGCGATCTCCATCCGAAGCGCCCACGTGGCGGCGACGGCGAAGAACGCGACTGCGAAACAAGGGAGCATAGCTTTGACCGCATCGATCAACCCGATCGACGTTCCTTTTGTCGCGTAGAGAAAACCAGGCAAAAAGAACAGGAGGTTAGCGACCGCAAGTCCCGATGCGACACCGAGGGCGCCCCAGGGAAGACCAATGATGTAGCCGATGAGGCACGCGGCCGAACTGACGACGGTCCACCAGAATGACCGGTCGGCTAGCCCGCGGGCGCGCAGGAGCCAGTCACAGGTGGAATAGGCGGTCTGCAATGCCCCTACAGGTGCGAGAATCTCGAGAATGTCCGCAGCCGCGCTCCATTGCGGCCCAGCGGTGACGGCGATGACGTCGTCCGCACAGACCATCAAGCTGAAGAACGGGGGGAAGGCCGCGAGCGTTACGAGGCGAAGAAGCTTGAGATACCATCGTTTCAGGCGCTCGGGATCATCCCGTAGGCGGCTGAGGGTTGGCACCACCACGTGACCGAGCGGCCACGTAATCTGCTGAACGGGCAGGAAGAACAGGCGATAGGCAAGAGCATAGGGGCCGAGTTCCGCGCTTCCATAGCGCCATCCGATCAAAACATTGTCCGCCTGGCGCGCAAGCGAATAGATGAGTGAAGACCCAAGATAGTATCGCCCGAACCGCAGTAGCGCCTTGGTAGCGTCGCCCCATTCGGCATGGCGGGGCCACCACGCCGCCGATACCCAGGCCACGCTCGCATAGACCAATGGGTCGACCAGTGCGCGGGCAACCAGGGCCCAATATCCCGCGCCATTCCATGCCAAAGCAACCGCGACGGTCGACGACAGTGCCGATGAGGCGATCTGGGCCCGCAACAACACACCGAAGAGCAAGGCGCGGCGCAGAAGGGCCTGTTGCACGGCTGTGAAGCCGGAAACGACGAGGACAAGGCTGAGGATCGCTGCGATCTCGGAGACCCTGGCGTCGCCATAAAAGGCCCCGAGCAAAGGCGAACAGGCGAGTAGCAGTCCAGCGAGCGCGAGCCCGGTCAACGCGTTGACCTGGAATATGGCCGATGCCTGCCTTTCGTTCAGGTCTGGTTGTTGAAGCACGGCCGAGGCCAGTCCCAGATCGCCCATGGTGATCAGGACCCACAGAAACGGCGTGACCATCGCGAATACGCCGTAGTCGGCCGGGGTCAGCAGACGTGCCAGAATCATCAGACTGACGAACTGAAAGGAGAAGTCGATCCCGCGCGCAGTGAGGTTGAGAAGGCTCGCGCGTTGGGCGCGATGCTTCAGTCGATCAGTCGACGTTTGAAACAAGACATGCATACCGAACCGCACCTCACATTCAGAGTGGAGATCGTTTTCAACACTTTCAACGTCAATTCGCGGCGGTGGCAGGGTAATACTCTTGTGCTTCGCCTTAATGCTGACGGAGCACACGGTATCATTCACGACGGTGCCGAACTGTGTGAGCGACTCTTGCAGGCAAAGGTGGATGCTTGCATTTCGAGGGTGAAAGACATGACGTACCTGCCGAACGTCGTTTTCGATATCGGTTTGCACAAGGGTGAGGACACTGAGTTCTATCTCAAGAAGGGATTTGATGTCGTCGCATTTGAAGCCAATCCCGATCTGATCGAGCACTGCGCGCGGCGGTTTCGTCAACACACCGCGCAGGGGCGACTGCATATTGTTGAAGGGGCGATCGCTCCTGAGGCCGCGGGCGAGCGCCTGGCATTCTATAAGAACGTGCAGAAGTCCGTGTGGGGAACGATTGAGCCAAGCTGGGCGGATAGAAATCAGAGACTTGGAACAGAATCGATCAAGATCGAGGTGCCAAGAACCGATCTTGCGTCAGCATTTCGGGTGTACGGAATGCCGTACTATTTGAAGATCGATATCGAAGGCGCCGATTATGTCGTTTTGCAGGATCTGCAAAAGTGCAATGACCGTCCCTGTTACGTTTCTATAGAAGCGGAAAAAGTGGACTTCGCGCAGCTCAAGGACACGTTGGGCATGCTGGGCGGCCTTGGCTACAGAGCGTTCAAGGCGGTCCAGCAGGCGACAATCCCAAATATGGAGATCGTGACGACGACTGTTCAAGGTGAGCCGGTGCGTCACGTCTTTGTCTCCGGTGCATCGGGCCCATTCGGTGAAGATCTGCCCGGCTCCTGGTCGGGCCACGACGCCTGCCTGCGCCAATTCGAAACGATCTTCAGACTGTACCGCCTGTTCGGCGATGACGGCATTGTCAGCAGAGCTCCAGGCGGCGCGCTGCTTATGCGCGGATTAACGCGGCTGTACCGTAAACCATTGCCAGGTTGGTATGATATCCACGCGAAGCTGGGATAGTTCCGTGAGGAGTGGAGATCAGGGCTCTCGCGCGAGCGCGTGTGAAAATGCGAACATATTCTCGCCGCGCTGCATATAATCGCGTGGATGCATGCAGAGACGTGAGAATACGGAATGGCCGGTGCCGCGCCAGCCACCTTGCCAATCGTGCAATTCAAAGACGACCAGCGGCGTGCGCTCGATCCATTCGGTATTCGAGTGGAAGAGGGCGACTTCGCCGCCTTCGATGTCGATCTTCACAAGGAGAGGAACGCCATTTGGTTCGCGTTGCAGAAGCGCGTTGACAGTCACGGTCGAAATCTGACCGGTCGCGGTTTGCCGCATCGCCCAGGCCCATGGCTGCTCCTCGGCGTTGACGAGGTCGACGCGAGTCTCACGATCCCAGATCGCTGCATTGATCGGCATTATATTGGGATTGGACGAAACATTCCGCCGCAGCAGTTCGAAATTCTCTTTCGCCGGCTCAACCGAAAATATCCGAGCGCGCGGAAACTGCCGCGCGAACCAGAGTGTGGCGAGGCCGACATGCGCGCCGCAATCGACAATAATGGGTACCCTGCCTTGGGCGAGGACGTCGTCGTATCGCGCGCGGACGGCGCGAGCATGGCTCTGCCACCTGTCGAGACTGTACTCCTGGTCGATGAAGACCTGTTCCATCACGTACCAGTCCGATGTCGCCGGCCGGAGCCAGATCGGGTACGGAATGTTCGGAATGCGAAGCGCTTTGACCTTGCGCGGAGCGATGCGGAAGAAAGTGGGCGATACGAGGAACAGGAACGCGCTCGTGCCTCGCCGGAGACCGAACGCACGAACGGCCTTCCACCAGCGTCCAAGTTCAAACCGGCCAAACATCCTCGAACGCAAGCATAGTGTCGGTTCGCCATCAAGTGACCAAGAGTGGCGCAACCCTGCGGCGCCGGTACACGCACGACGCCTTCCAGTGCCCCCGTACCGCCTTGTCGGCGGGTGTTGGATGTAGGCTGCTGGCGTGTTCATTAGCCGCCGCCGTCTAGTCCTTGCCGGTCTCGCGTCGTTGACAAGACCGGCCGTCGACACATCGCTTGCGCAGCCGTTCCCCGGCTCGTCGCCTGCCGTCGCCAATGTCCGTTACGTCATGCCGTCGCCCAGCGGCAACGGCAGCGGCGATAGCTGGGAGAACGCGGCGTCGATCTGGCAGCTCAATACCATGATCGCGCTGACCGGCGCCGGCGGCACAGTCTATGTCCGTGCCGATGCGGGCCCCTATGTGTTCAAAGCCATTCGGGTCACGATCAATAGAGGCGGCGACGCCGGGAATCCGGTGACCATCATCGGCGTCGATCATGCGCTCGCGCCGATGAAGGCCATCATCATCGGGACGCGGACGGCCTGGACCTTGCCTGCTGATCCAGAGGCCGTGACGAATGTTCGGAATTGGTCGGTAGGCAACGACACCTTCCTATTAAAGGCGGGCGCCGACCACCTGATGTTCAAGTTCTTCGACTTTCAGCGTGTCGGACATGCGTTTCACTTGACCGCGCCGACCCACCGGAACATCACGGTGACCGATTGCGCGGCCTATAATGTGAAGCGATTTTTTGAGCACGACCCGCGGACGTCGCATGTGGATACGGTGATCAGGAACGTCACCGTCATCGGTTTTTCAAAGACTGCGATCCGCATCCGCGGCGACAGCCACAATGTCCTGCTGGAAGACATCACACTGAATTCGGCACGCCAGGACGGCGAAAATTTCTCGACCGGCGTCGAATGCAACGAGACCGCGCACGACATCACCATGCGTCGCGTCACGGCCATGAACTGTCATGATACGCACGGGCAGGATCCACATGGATTCTGGAATGCCGATGGATTCGCAAGCGAGCGCGGCAACAATAACATCGTGCGCGAAGAGTGCGCGAGCAGCGGCAACACGGATGCCGGGTACGACGACAAGGGTACGAACGTCACCAATATCCGATGTACGGCCACCGGCAACAAGGTGAACTACAAATTCTGGGGGCCATCGACGAAGAATATCGAGTGCCGGGCGATCGATCCCCACTTGCGTGGGGGAGTAGGTCCGCAGATGCAATATTTCGTCTACGGCGGCTACGCGCCGAATGTCGGCGGGGCTGATGTGCTCGTCAAAGGTGGAGTCATTTCCGACGACGACGTAAACACCAACGTATTTGTGGCCGAGGGTTATAACAGCGTGTTCCGCATCGCCGGCCCGAGCATCACGCACAATCCAGAGTCCAATTTGCAACTTGAGTTGAAAGGTTGGGGAAATGTCTTCTTGTACGGTTCGGCGGTCGAGAGCACGGCGCCAGTCATCACGTCGGCAGTATCTTTGACGGCGGCCGCGGATAGAAACTTCGCGCACCTGCTCAGGGCCGACAAGCAAGTCACATGGGCGATCGCCGGCGGTCCCGACGCGGCCGCGTTCAGGGTGCTTGCCGATCGGCGCGCGGGCACGCTGATGATGAGCGCTGCCCCCGGGACGCCGTCTCGCGAGATCATCGTACGGGCAACCGATGCAGCCGGCAATCAAGCGGATCAGAGCATCACCGTCACTGACGGTACGACACCGACCGTGTTTTTCAGTGACACGTTCGATCGCGCGGATCAGGACTTGGGTGCCGTTGCCGATTGGACATTCATTCGCGAGGGCGGCCGGGATGGCCTCCCGGGCGACGTCGCCATTCGCGGCGGAAAGCTCGCGATTTCGAATATGGCTTATCGCGGCGCCGCCTTTGCCTCTCCGGACTGCGGGTTTGCCGACCATTATGTCCAAGCCACCGTCGCGAGCGTGCCAAATACCTATAATGGCCTGCTTGCGTGCCGTCTGGCGGACGCAAGCAACCTGATTGGCGCCGAGTTCAGGAGCGGCCGCGTCTCGCTTTATGAAAGGGCAGGCGGCACATTTCAGGAGCTTGGGTTCGTGACAGAAGCGCCCGTGACCGGCGATGTTATTCGCCTCGAGGTCAAGGGGCCTTTTGCCACCGTCAAGAGGAACGGCGCCGTCATCATCGGGCCGGCGACGATGGCGGGAACGAACGCTGCGGGTACGCGGGCGGGGATCGTGTCGCGTGGGCTCGCCGTCGATGCCTGGATCGATGATTATGAATCCGGGCCACTATGACTCAGGCGAGGACCGCGTAAGGCGCGATCGTGTCCCAGTATAGGTCCACCGAGCTACCGACGGTGTAGTCTTTTGCGCGATCCGCCCCGCGTCCTGAATAAAAAGCCCTGGTCGTCTCATCGCAGCCCGCACGGATTGCCGCAGCCATCATGTCCGGCGCATCGGGCGGGACGAGAATTCCGTACTGGGCCTGCGTGAGCTCTTTGCACCGCACGCGGTTTTGCGGCGCCAGTATTTCCAGCGGACCCGTGTCGCAGTCCGTGGAGACGACCGGACATCCCAGGGCCATGGCCTCGATGAGGGCGTTCGGGAAGCCCTCGGCGTTTGAGGAGCAAACGTAAAAGCGCGCCATCTTTATGATCGGGTAGGGGTTGTTTACGTGGCCCGGCAGGATGACGCGTCCGCTCAGTCCGTATTGAATGATAAGGCTTTCAAGCGCGGTGCGCTCAGGTCCTTCGCCCAAGATCACCAGATTCTCGGCGATTTGCGACATTCGGTAGGCCTCGATTAAGAGGCGGAAGTTCTTGTTCGGGACCAGACGTCCCATGCCCATGATATAGGGTGCGGGGATATTGATGCTCGGCGCCTCCGCGGCACGCTTGCAAATCCGATCGATATTGACGGGATTGTGGATCACACGGAGCTTCGAGCCGCGGACGGCGAAGTTTGCAAGCAAGTCGTCTTTGACGCCGTCCGATACCGCGATCACTTGGTCGGCCAGCGGATAGGTGAGTCGTACGATGGTCTTGTTGACCAGCGCGGTGAGCTGGCTTCCGAAGTGGCTGGTCGTATGGACGCGCTCGCTGATGATGCAAGGATACCCCAGAAGCTTAGAGACCATTACATTGGCGCAGTTCGCACGGTTCAGGAAACTGAGGGCCAGCACGGGCCGCAATTGTTTGAGAAGCCGCGCCAGGCGCACCGTGCTCGAGACAAGTCCGAAGTCCGCATTGAGAACGTGTTTCTTCACCCAGACAGGCGCGGAATGGCGCTCCCGCTCGGCATCAAGAAGCACGAGGTGCACCGTGAAAGGCGCGAGATGGTCTTTCATGTATCCGAGAATGTCGACCAAAGCGCCTTCGGCGCCGCCCGCTGCCAATGAATTGATTATGAAAACGATGTTTCGAGGACCGGACCCTATGGTCTCTCGCATCTAGCCCCCCGGTAATTTGAACGTCTCGCAATCATCTCACGCTCGTCGGCGCTATCGTTGTGGCGCGTTCCGTGCCTCGATCCGGCCGGCGCAAGCGAGCCCTGTCAGGGCTCCGCGTTCTCTTGAGTTTCTGGCGGCAATGGGCCCGCCTGCATGCCCTGCAGACCGTTCTGACGGAGAAGATGATTTGCATCCGTGCTCCAGCCCCTGGTTGGGCTTGTGAATGTATCCCGCCCTTTGCGAACATCATTTGCCATCTGACGCCAAATGTTGGCCAAGTTCGAAAGCAGTCCCCGCTCGCCATCGGACGTTACCGATTTGGCCATGTCACGACAGTGTTGTTCGCGTCTCAAGTATTGTTCTCTGCCAGGCACGAAATCCTCCCACTGGAATTTTCTATGTGACGAATTGCGGCCGCCGGCCTCATGATAAAAGTGCGTTTTGGTAACGCGCCGGCAGCACCGGCTAAAACGCGGCAGACAGCCTCCTGTTCCGTTCTGACTTCGTGTGCCGCTTCGCCACCGAGTCGACCGTACATCTCTGCTCGAGCAAAAAAATGATATTGCGTAAAATAGACCTTGTTTTGTTGGACTATTGTGTCGGGCGCCGAGCACAGCCGGGCGGTTGAGAGTCGGCTAGATGACCATTGCGCCCAAGAGTACCGCCTAACATTCTTCAAGCGGAGATTAGCGTTCGTCGCGACGCCGACATAGCGAGACGCATATCTTTAAAAACACACATGATCCGAGTCGGACGCGCTCTCGAAAGAACGCTTCAACGCGATTGATACCGCGGCATTGCCCCGCGGTTGCGTTGGTTAACATGGGTTAATGATAGCGCGTGACGGACCTGTAACAATGCGGATCGAAAAAAGCTGTGTTGTCTCAGCGGCGGGAGACAAGGCGATGGGTTTCGTTCCCAGTTCGATTGCAGATCCGTGTTTTCAGAGTGAGGAGGAGGCGTATCGATTTGTCGAGCATCGCATTTGGCCACAGGGCGCGGTTTGCCCGCGTTGCGGCAGTTCGCGGCGTACAAGCAAGCTGAATGGAACAAGTACGCGGATTGGTACGTATAAATGCTATGAATGCCGGAAGCCGTTCACCGTCAAGATCGGCACGATGTTTGAGTCGAGCCATGTTCTCATGCATGTCTGGCTCAAGGCGATATTCCTTCTCAGTTCGAGCGACGGGCGGATGACGGTCCGAAACCTCCAGGACGTTCTGGAGGTCAGCCCGAAGACGGTCGTGCTGATCATGCGGCGCATAGAGCAGGCGCTCCACCGCAATAGAGAAGACGATCCATTTGATCGCGTTACGTCGCCAGTGGGGAGACGCCGATGGAAAAGACAGATAACCGAAGGAAGCTCGGGCAGTTCGTGACGGGCGGTCCTCCCCGTCAAACGGCGGCCGAGAGGCGGCAGAAGAGCTTTGCCATGGCCGTCGAGGAATTCCACTGCGACCCAAGCGGAAGACTGTTCATGGAAGCCTTTCGCGCCGTCGCCCCGCCGAAGCGCCCGCGTTCGCCAGATGACACCGGCGGCGAGCAAAGTGGATTTGATCCGCAATGGAATGCACGGTCGAGTGGCGGGCGTACAAGAGCCGAATGACCCCGCCGTCGAGCCTTCCCCTACACCAGGATCAGCGCCAGAGCCGAAACGCGCTTTCGCCGGCCGAAGCGGTTCGCGGCTTCGTTTTTTTCTTGGCCATGGCGGAGTCGACATCGAGGTCGCCTTCGGCGCGCGCGATCTGCTTTCGGTGGCGCGCGCGGTGTTCGACCGCGCGCGATTGATGCTTGTGCTCGACCGGCGCGGCCGTCTTCGGCCCGCGCGGAGGACCGCCGTCCGCGGCGACCAGGAGGTGCAGCGGCTCGGGCACCCAGAGCGGCCGCTCGCCGGCCGGCACGGCCTGGACGATGCGATATCCGCGCGCCTTCAACTCCTTCAGCAGCAACGGCAGCGCGGCGGCGGTGGCGGGGTGGATGTCGTGCAGGAGCAGGACGCCACGATGGTTCTTGGCCTCGATCCGGTTGATCGCCAGCCGCACGATGTCTTTCGCGGTGATGCCGTGGCGCCAGTCGTCCGCGACCTCGTCCGCACTCCAGACCGCGATCGATTGCGAGGCCAAATAGGTCTCCACGCGGCTGGCCCGCAGCAGGCCGGGGATGCGGAAGAAGGGTGCGACCGCGTTCGGGTCGCCGAGCGCGGCTTTCACCGAGGCGATGCCGCCATTCACCTCGCTCTCGACGCGCGGCTCCGCCATCGTGCGGAAGGTGAGGGGGTGGTGCTGGCTATGGGTGCCGACGACGTGGCCGGCATTGTAGATGCGGCGCACGAGAGCGGGATAGGCATTGGCCATCTCGCCGATGAGGAAGTAGTTCACCTTCACGCAGTTCTCGGCCAGCGTATCCAGGATGCGAGTGGTGTTGGGGGGCAGAGGGCCGTCGTCGAAGGTGAGCACCACTTCATGGTCCTCGAGCGGCAGCGAGGTCTTGTACTGCATGCTGCCGATCTGTGGCAGCGCCGCCGGATCGACGGTGATCGTCCGGCTGGTGCCGATCGCGTCCGGATTGCCCGGACATGTTTCGGCCGCCGCAGCCGTCAAGCCGCTTCCGAGCAGACATACAGCAACTAACGTCACGAAGAGACGCATGAAAGCCCCAATTATACGCGCCCCCGAGGCGCGGCCTTCAACATCGGCAGAGCGGTGGTAGCGATTTGATTATTAACCAGATATTAACCGATCGAATTCATCCACAAATTTGATTTTGCGACGGTATTTCGATGCGTTGTTGCCGGCGGCAAAGGTAGCGCCGTAGCGGTCTCGATCTTGAGGGATTGGATTAAGAGGAGCCGCCCGAGCCGGCGACCACGTGAACGATGCGATAGCCGCGCTTCTTGAGCTCGCGCAGGAAGGCCGGAAGCATGCGCGCGGTCTGCGCCTTGGTGTCGTGCAGAAGCACGATGCCATGATCCACCTTGGCGATGCGGTTCAGTATCAACTGCAGCTCCTGCTCCGGAGTCATTGGCAGCCAATCGCTGGCCCAGACGTCGGCGCCGAAAACGACGATGCCGCGCGCCTGCAATCGGTCGAGCAGGGCCGGCGTCGAGGCGAATCCAGGAAATCGGAAGAAGGGCGTTGTCGGGGTGGTCCGGCGCTGGCCGGTGGCGGCGAATTCATTGGCTGCGATGCCGCGGTCGATCTCGGTCTCTGCCTTCTCGATCGGCATGTGGTCAAGGATCGGGTGGGCGTAGGTGTGGTGGCCCGCGCTGTGACCTTCGGCGAGGATGCGGCGCACGAGTGCTGGATGCGCTTCGGCATTGCGGCCGACCAGAAAGAACGTCGCGAGGACGCATTCGCTCGTGGTGGGCCACGGGCCGTCGTCAAGGTGAGCACCAACTCCTTCGGCCCGAGCGGCAGGGTCGATGCAAACTCCTTGCGCCCGACGCGCGGGCTCGTGGCGGCTTCCACTGTGAGCGTGCGCTCGGTGCCCAGCGCCTGCGGATTACCGGGGCAGGGCTCCGCCACGGCGGCGAGGGGGAGCATGGCCGCGACGGCGAAGAGGGCGAGGTAGCGAATCATGACTTCGTCCAGGGATTGAGACTCGTCCGC
>DASXOK010000583.1:0-4865 GCA_036494425.1 Pseudolabrys sp. | reverse complement strand
TTAGTACGTTAGTTCGGGCACGTCCTCCAACGGCAAGGTCACCTGCTTTACCCCGCGCTCGAGCGGATCGTCGGCAATGTGGAAGCCAAGTTCCTCGCACATCTGCAACATCGTGCTGTTCTCGTCGAGCACCTGGCCGCGCACGGTATGCAGGCCCTTGGCCTTGGCGTTGGCGATCATGTGCTTCATCAGCAGCCAGCCAAGGCCACGTCCCTTCAGGCGCGTGCGCAAGAGGATGGCGAACTCGCCGGTGTCGCCGTCGGAATCGTCATGCAGGCGCACGACCCCGAGCAGGCGGCCGGTCGCTTCCTCAATGGCGATGAAAGCCATGGCTTTGGCCGGATCGTAGTGGATGAGCTTGTCGATCATCGCCGGGCTGACTTCGCGCATCGGCGCGAAGAAGCGCAGGCGGAGATCGTCCGACGTCACTTCGGCGAGAAAGTTGGGATAAAGCGCGGCGTCTTCCGGCCTGAGCGGCCGGATGAAGATGGGCGTGCCATCGAGCAGCGTGACGTGGCTTTCCTGCATGGGGCCTCCGTCATTCCGGGCCGTAGCCGGAGGCTGCGAGCCCGGAATCTAGAAACAGCCTTGAAAAACGTAGCTGGATTCCGGGTTCGCCGCTGCCGCGGCGCCCTGGAATGACAAACACATCAATGCGACATCAGTACTGGTACGGTCATCGACTCAAGCAGGCCGCGGGTGGCGCCGCCGAGCACGAATTCGCGCAGGCGCGAGTGGCCGTACCCGCCCATCACGATCATATCGGCGGACGAATCCGCCGCGTAGGAGAGGATGGTAGAGGGCACGTCGATGTCCGGCGAGGTGATCCGTTTCACCTCCACCTCCAGCCCGTGGCGGGCGAGGTGCTGGCCGAGATCGGCACCGGGGATCTCGTCGCTCTTCGGGCGGCCGGTGGCGATGATGACGACCTCCACCTGCTTGGCCTTGTGCAGGAGCGGCATGGCGTCTCCGACCGCGCGTGCGGCGGCGCGGCCGCCGTCCCAGCAGACCATCACGCGGTCGAGCTTGAGCCCGGCTCTCTGGATGTAGGGCACGAAGATGACCGGCCGGCCGGATTCGAATAGCACGCCCTCGTCGACGATATCGTCGGCGCCCGCTTTATCCCGGTCCGCCTGGCCGACCACGATCAGGTCGAAACGCCGGCCTATCTGCCCGAGCTGGTCGGCGGCGCCGGAGATGCTGTTGGAGAGGACGCGCGTCTCGAATGAGAGACCTGAGCGCTTGGCGCCTTGCTCGAAGTGCGCGATGGCGGCGCGCGCCTTCGCTTCGGCTTCGGAGCGCTGCGATTCGATGAATTCCGGCGGAATGCCGCCCATCACAGTCCCAGGGATCACCGGCTCATAGGCGACGGCGACACCGAGGATATGCGCCTCGAAAGTTTCCGCGACCGACATGGCAAAACTGCCGGCGGGGTCCTGATCGCCCAGCCCGAGATTGACGACGATATCCTTGATCATGACTGCAAATCTCCTCCACTGAGCGGGCTTGCTCACAGTATCAAGATACTGATCGCGCCTGCGGCGCCTTTGACCGAGGTCAAAGCCCGCAGGCGGTCCGTTTTCGAAGATTTGGCCTGACCGGTTCAGCTCCCCTTCTTCTTACCGTCGGCGTCGAACTGCTTGAGATAGGCCCAGAGGTTGTTCACCTCTGTTTCGTTCTTGATGCCGGGGAAGATCATCTTGGTCCCCGGGATCTTGGCCTTCGGGTCCTTGATGTAGTCCTTGAACTGCGCCTCATCCCAGGTGATGCCGGAGTTCTTGTTGGCGTCGGAATAACTGTAGCCGGCGGCGGTGCCGGAGTGGCGGCCGTCAAGCCCATTGAGCTCGGGCCCGACCTTGTTCTTCGCGCCTTCGCCGATGGAATGGCAGGGGAGGCACTTCTTGAAGGACTGCTCGCCGGCGGCGACGTCCTGCGCCTGAGACGCTTGCGTCATAACGGCCACGGCAAGAGCCGCCATCGCCAAAGTCGATTTCATGCATGATCTCCCGTTTCTTGGGTGTTTCCGCCGCCGCCCTAGAACCCGGCCCGCGCGGCCAAGTTCCGCACAGGTTTTGCCAGCCCTTTGTGTCAACCGTCAAATGGCTGGTATCGTTGCAGTGAAGGAACCGCGGGGAGTGACCTGATGTCTGTGACGATGCCAGAGCCGGATAGCGCCGTGCTTGGCCGCCGCGCGCGCATTGTTGCTGCGTTGCGGACGATCGTACCGGGGGAGGGCGTCATCGCAGGCGAGCGCGAGATGCGGCCCTACGAAAGCGACGGGCTCACCGCCTATCGTCAGCTGCCAATGGTCGTGGTGTTGCCGGAGACGACCCAGCAGGTGTCGCAAGTCCTGCGCTATTGCTATGACGAGGGCATCAAGGTGGTGCCGCGCGGGGCGGGGACCTCATTGTCGGGCGGGGCGCTGCCGCTCGCCGATGGCGTGCTGCTCGGCATGGCCAAGTTCAACCGCATCCGCGAGATCGACTACGACAACCGCGTGGCGGTCGTCGAGCCCGGCGTGACCAACCTCGCGGTGTCGAACGCCGTGGCTCAGGCGGGTTTCTATTATGCGCCCGATCCGTCCTCGCAGATCGCTTGCACCATCGGCGGCAACATCGCGGAGAATTCCGGCGGCGTGCACTGCCTGAAATACGGCATGACCACCGATAACGTGCTTGGCTGCGAGATCGTGCTGATCACCGGCGAGGTGCTGCGCATCGGCGGCAAGGAGCTCGATGCCGCGGGTTACGACCTGCTCGGGCTGATCACCGGCTCGGAAGGCCTGCTCGGCGTGGTCACGGAAGTGACGGTGCGCATCCTCAAGAAGCCGGAGACCGCACGTGCGGTGCTGGTCGGCTTCCCGACCTCGGAAGATGCCGGCGAATGCGTATCGCGCATCATCGGCTCCGGCGTCATCCCCGGCGGCATGGAGATGATGGACAAGCCTGCCATCCACGCGGTGGAGGAGTTCGTCCACGCCGGCTATCCGCTCGACGTCGAGGCGCTGCTGATCGTCGAACTCGACGGGCCGGGCGCGGAGGTCGACCATCTGATCGCGCGCGTCGAGGCGATCGCGAACGAGTGCAAAGCGGTCAGCTGCCGCGTTTCGCAGACCGAGCAGGAGCGGCTCCTGTTCTGGGCCGGCCGCAAGGCGGCGTTTCCGGCGGTCGGCCGCATCTCGCCCGACTACTACTGCATGGACGGCACCATTCCGCGCGCGCGGCTCCCGGAGGTGCTGGCGGCCATGAAGACGATGTCGGAGAAGTATGATTTGCGCGTCGCCAACGTCTTCCATGCCGGCGACGGCAATCTGCATCCTCTCATCCTCTACGACGCGAACAAACCGGGCGAGCTCGAGCGTGCCGAGGACTTCGGTGCTGAGATCCTCAAGCTCTGCGTTGCGGTCGGCGGTGTGCTCACCGGCGAGCATGGCGTCGGCGTCGAGAAGCGCGACCTGATGCCGGCCATGTTCTCGGAGACCGATCTCATCGCGCAGCAGCGCGTGAAGTGCGCTTTCGACGCCAAGGGTTTGCTCAACCCCGGCAAGGTTTTCCCGCAATTGCACCGCTGCGCCGAGCTCGGCCGCATGCACATCTCCGGCGGCAAGCTGCCGTTCCCGGATATTCCGAGGTTTTGAGTAATGGTCTTTGCAAAGACGGCGCGGCGGGGTATTCGCCCGACATGACCGACACGCTCAAGCCCCGCGATGCCATGGAGGTCGAGGACGCCGTGCGTTGGGCGATCAGCCACGAGCGTGCGCTGGACGTGGCGGGGCAGGGCTCCAAACGCGGCATCGGCCGGCCGGTCCAGACCGACGCCACACTCGATCTCTCGGCCTTGACCGGCGTTACGCTCTACGAGCCGGCGGAGTTGGTGCTCTCCGCGCGCGCCGGTACGCCGCTCTCCGAGATCGAAGCTTTGCTGGACAAGAACAACCAGGAGCTCGCCTTCGAGCCGGCCGACTACGGGCCGCTGCTCGGCCGCGAAGCAGGGCAGGGGACGATCGGTGGGACGATCGCCGCCAACGTCTCCGGGCCGCGCCGCCTCAAGGCGGGCGCGGCGCGCGACCACTTCCTCGGTGTGACGGCGGTGACTGGCCGCGGCGAAACGATCAAGTCCGGCGGCCGCGTGGTGAAGAATGTCACCGGCTACGACCTGTGCAAGGTGTTGGCCGGCTCGTGGGGCACGCTGGCGGCGATGACCGACATCACGATCAAGGTGCTGCCCAAGGCCGAGACCGAAGCGACCGTGCTGATCGAAGGCCTCGACGATGCGCAGGCTGGCGCCGCCATGAGTGCGGCGATGGGCTCGTCGTGCGACGTTTCCGGCGCCGCGCATCTGCCCGACCACGTCGCGTCCTGGTTCGATGGCCTGCCCAAGCCGGAGGCCGCGACGGTGCTGCGGCTCGAAGGCGTCGCGCCGTCGGTCAAAATCCGCACGGAGATGCTAGGGGCGCTGATGAAGCCGTTCGGCGCGGTGCTGCTACTCGGCGAGACCGAGTCGCGCCTGCTCTGGCGCAGCATCCGCCATGTGAAGCCTTTCGCGGGCGAGGCGGCACACGCGCGGCCGCTCTGGCGCATTTCGGTGCCGCCCGCGCAGGGGCCGACGATCGTCGACCTTATCACGCCGGCGGCGCAGATGTTCTACGACTGGGGCGGCGGGCTCGTCTGGGTAGCGATGCCATTCGAGGACGAGCCGGACGCCGGCTCGATCCGCCGCGCGGCGACTGCGCTCGGGGGCCACGCCACGCTCATCCGCGCGCCTGATCCGGTGCGCGCGTGGGTCGATGTCTTCCAGACCGAGGCGCCGGCGGTGCGCGCGCTGTCCAAGCGCGTGAAGGAAAGTTTTGATCCGCAGGGCGTGCT
>DASXOK010000582.1:0-23466 GCA_036494425.1 Pseudolabrys sp. | reverse complement strand
GCGATTGATCGCCTTGCGCAGACGGCCGACATGGACGTCGACCGTACGCTCGTCGATGTAGATGTCCGAGCCCCAGACGCCGTCGAGCAACTGCTCGCGCGAGAAGACGCGGCCCGGCCGCTCCATCAAAAACTCCAGCAGCCGGTATTCCGTCGGGCCGAGGTCGATCGGCCGGCCGTTGCGCACGACGCGCTTCTTCTCGCGGTCGAGCTCGATATCGCCGATGGCGAGCACGGTTGCGACGCGTTCCGGATTGGCCCGGCGCAGAAGCGCGCGCACACGCGCGAGCAGCTCCGGCACCGAGAACGGCTTGACGATGTAATCGTCGGCGCCGGTGGCGAGACCGCGCACCTTCTCGCTCTCTTCGCCGCGCGCGGTGAGCATGATGATCGGAAGCTGCCGTGTCTCCGGCCGCGCGCGCAGGCGGCGGCAGAGCTCGATGCCGGAAAGGCCCGGCAGCATCCAGTCGAGCACGACCAGATCGGGCGTGCTCTCTTTCAGCCGCGTGTCGGCATCGTCGCCACGCGCCGCCGTATCGACCTCGTAGCCTTCGGCTTCGAGGTTATAGCGGAGAAGCATCGTGAGGGGTTCTTCGTCCTCCACGATCAATATGCGTGCGCTCATCGATTGGTCCTGTTAGCGATTGTCGCCCACCCGTAAGGTTGAAAGCGTCGTCGTATCCCCCTTCGGACGCTGATCGGCAATCGGCCGCCCCTCGATAATGTAATGTACCGTTTCGGCGATGTTGGTGGCGTGGTCGCCCATACGCTCGATGTTCTTGGCGCAGAAAATGAGATGGATGCAGAACGTGATGTTGCGCGGATCTTCCATCATATAGGTGAGCAGTTCGCGAAACACCGATGTGCAGACCGCATCGATCTCCTCGTCGCCGCGCCAGACCGCCATCGCCTTGGTGATGTCGCGGCGCGCGTAGGCGTCGAGCACGGTCTTCATCTGCTCGAGCACCAAGTCGGTCATGTGCTCGACGCCGCGGATGAGCTTCGGCGGCGGGAATTCGGCATTGAGGGCGATGACGCGCTTGGCGATGTTCTTGGCCAGGTCGCCGATGCGCTCGAGATCGTTGGCGAGCCGCAGCGCGCCGATGACTTCGCGCAGATCGACCGCCATGGGCTGGCGACGCGCGATGGTGAGCACCGACTTTTCCTCGATCTCACGCTGAAGCGCATCGATGTTGACGTCGGCGGCGGTGATACGCTGCGCCAGGGCGGTGTCGCGCTTTGCCAATGCATCGACGGAATCGGCGACCTGCTTCTCGGCCAGACCGCCCATTTCGGCGACCATGCGCGCGAGATCCTGGAGGTCGTTATCGAACGCCTTGGCTGTATGGTCGGTCATGGTCATTGTCCTGTCGGGCCGATCCCGTCCCTGTTGTGCTAGCCGAAGCGGCCTGTGATGTAGTCCTGGGTGCGGCGGTCGTTCGGAGTGGTGAAGATGCGCGTGGTCTGGTCGAACTCGACCAACTCGCCGAGATACATGAAGGCGGTGAAGTCCGATACGCGCGCCGCCTGCTGCATGTTATGCGTGACGATGGCGATCGTGTAGTCGTCCTTGAGCTCGTCGATCAGCTCTTCGATCTTGGCGGTGGAGATCGGGTCGAGCGCCGAGCACGGCTCGTCGAACAGAATGACTTCCGGGCGCACCGCCACGGTGCGGGCGATGCACAGGCGCTGCTGTTGGCCGCCGGAGAGCGACTGGCCGTTTGCGCCGAGCTTGTCCTTCACTTCGTTCCACAGCGCGGCGCGCTCAAGCGCGTGCTTGACGCGGTCATCGACCTCGGACTTCGGCAGCTTTTCGTAAAGGCGGATGCCGAATGCGATGTTCTCGTAGATCGTCATCGGGAACGGCGTCGGCTTCTGGAACACCATGCCGACCTTGGCGCGCAGCAAATTGAGATCCTGCGACGGCGACAGGATGTTGTCGTTGTCGAGCTTGACGTCGCCGGTGGCGCGCTGGTGCGGATAGAGGTCGTACATCCGGTTGAGGATGCGCAGTAACGTCGACTTTCCGCATCCGGACGGACCGATGAAGGCCGTCACCTTGCCCTGATACAGCGAGACGTTGATGTTCTTGAGCGCGCGGTTGTCGCCGTAGAAGAAATCGAGATCGCGCACCGCGATCTTCTCTTCAAGCCCGTCGGTATCGATCGGCGCCCGATTGACGGTGGGGGTCGTGAACTCTGCTACTGTCATGACGTTTTCCTCTGTCCCGCAAGGGCCCGAGCTATGATGCTGAGCGCAAGCACCGCCAAAGTGATGATCAGGGCGCCGGTCCAGGCAAGTTCCTGCCAGTCCTTATAGGGGCTGAGCGCAAACTGGAAGATGACGACCGGCAGGCTGGCGACCGGAGCGTTCAGATCGAGGCTCCAGAACTGGTTGTTGAGCGCGGTGAACAACAGCGGCGCAGTCTCGCCGCTGATGCGTGCGACCGCCAGCAGCACGCCGGTGATCATGCCGGCGCGCGCGGCGCGATAGGCGACCCTTTGGATCATCAGCGAGCGCGGCAGGCCGATCGAGGCCGCGGCCTCGCGCAGCGTGTCGGGCACCAGCGTGAGCATGTCCTCAGTGGTGCGCACCACCACCGGCACGACAATCACCGCCAGCGAGACGGCGCCGGCCCAGCCGGAGAAATGGCCCATCTGCGCGACCATGATCTCGTAGATGAACAGACCGACCACGATCGAGGGCGCGCTGAGCAGGATGTCGTTGATGAACCGGACCACCATGCTCAGTTTGTCGTAGCGGCCATATTCGGCCATGTAGGTGCCGGCGAGCATGCCGAGCGGCGTTCCGATCGCGACCGCGATGATGGTCATGATCAGGCTGCCCATGATCGGGTTGAGCAGACCGCCGGCCGAACCCGGCGGCGGCGTCATCTGGGTGAAGACCGCGAGCGAGAGCCCGCTGAAGCCTTCCCACAGCAGAACCGCTAGGATCAGCACCAGCCAGGCGAGGCCGAAGGCGGTGGCGCCGAACGACAAGCCCATCATGAGC
Organism: Pseudolabrys sp.; assembly: GCA_036494425.1. GTDB lineage: Bacteria > Pseudomonadota > Alphaproteobacteria > Rhizobiales > Xanthobacteraceae > Pseudolabrys. Next base: position 20,455 of record DASXOK010000582.1, on the reverse strand, counting down.
ACGTTGCGGCGGCGGCGAACGTCATAAACGGCCATGGCGTCAGGCTCCCACGCGGGCGTTGAGCCGCATCAGCATCAGGCGGGCGAAAGCCAGCACGATGAAGGTGATGACGAAAAGGATGAGGCCGAGCGCGATCAATGAGGAGGTGTAGAGGTCGCCGACCGCTTCGGTGAATTCGTTGGCGATGGTCGCCGAGATGGTCGTGCCCGGCGCCAGGATCGAGCCGGAGATGCGGTGCGCATTGCCAATGACAAAGGTGACCGCCATGGTTTCGCCGAGCGCGCGGCCGAGGCCGAGCATGACGCCGCCGATGACACCGACGCGGGTGAAGGGCAGCACGACGTAGCGCGAGACTTCCCAGGTAGTGCAGCCCAGCCCGTAGGCAGCTTCCTTCAGCACCGGCGGCACGGCGTCGAACACGTCGCGTGAGATCGAGGTGATGAAGGGCAGCACCATGATCGCCAGGATCAGTCCGGCGGTGAGGATGCCGATGCCATAGGGCGGGCCGGCGAACAAACTCGACAGCCCCGGGATGTCGCCGAACACCGAGATCAAAAACGGCTGCACGTATTGTTGCAGGAAGGGCGCGAACACGAACAAGCCCCAGATGCCGTAGATGATGCTGGGGATGCCGGCGAGCAGCTCGATGGCGATGCCGATCGGGCGCCGCAGCCACATCGGGCACAATTCGGTGAGGAACACCGCGATGAGCAGGCCGACCGGCACGGCGATCAGCATGGCGATCAGCGAGGTGACGATCGTGCCGTAGATCGGCGCGATGGCGCCGAACTTCTCGGTCACCGGGTTCCAGGTATCGTCGATCAGGAACGAGAAGCCGAAGGTGCGCAGCGCCGGCAACGAGCCGTGGATCAGCGCGATGATGATGCCACCAAGGATGATGAGCACCGTGATCGCCGCCAGGCGGGTGAGCCAGCGAAAGCCGACATCATTCAACCGCAGGCGCTGAAGAACTTTCGCACGGTCGACCTGCTCGCGATCCGCGGCTGGATTTCCCTGCAACGCAACGTCAACCACGGTATCCCTCCGGGACGATTGCATGCGGCTCTCCTTGGCATTTACGCTCGGGCGAGCCACTCAAGCGACCTTCCGGCCGCAGCACAAGCCGCCCTTGTCCGGCGGGGATGAGAAAAGGGCGCCTGTATGGCGCCCTTTCCCATCAACGTTTGGATCAGTTGGTCACCGCGAAAACGGCCTTGCCGCTCGCGTCCTTGACTTCCTTGGTCCAGTACTTCTCGACGTCGGAGACGACCTTGGCCGGCATCGGCACGTAGTCGAGTTCCTCGGCCGCCTTGGCGCCGTGCTTGTAGGCCCAGGCGAAGAACTTGAGCGCTTCACCCGTGGCGGCAGCGTCGGACGGCTGCTTGTAGACGAGGATCCACGTCGCGGCAGTCATCGGCCAGGACTTGTCGCCGGGCTGATTGGCGAGGATCACGCCGTAGCCGGGCTGCGAACTCCAGTCGGCATTGGCGGCGGCGGCCTGGAAGGCTTCCGAGGTCGGCGCGACGGTCTTGCCGGCCTTGTTGACCATCTTGGTGAAGGTCAGCTTGTTCTGGAGGGCGTAGGCGTACTCGACGTAGCCGATCGAGCCCTTGGTGTTGCCGACGTTGTTGGCGACGCCTTCGTTGCCCTTGGCGCCGATACCGACGGGCCACTGCACCGAGGTGTTGAAGCCGACCTTCGACTTCCAGTCGGCGCTCACGTCCGACAGATAGTAGGCGAAGTTGAACGTGGTGCCCGACCCGTCCGAACGATGCACGACGGCGATGGCCTGGTTCGGCAACTTGACCTGCGGGTTGAGCTTGACGATGGCCGGATCGTTCCAGGTCTTGATGTCGCCCATGAAGATCTTGGCGAGAGTCGGGCCGTCAATGCTGATTTCGCCCGGCTTGATGCCGTCAAGATTGACGACGGGCACGATGCCGCCCATCACCATCGGGAACTGCGCGAGACCCGATTCATCGAGCTCCTTGCCCGGAAGCGGCGCGTCGGACGCACCGAAGGTCACGGTCTTGGCCTTGATCTGCTTGATGCCGCCGCCGGAGCCGATCGACTGATAGTTCAGCCCGTTACCGGTTTCCTTTTTGTAGGCGTCGGCCCACTTGGCGTAGATCGGATAGGGGAATGTCGCGCCGGCGCCGGAAATGTCGGCGGCGGTGGCCGGTACGATTGCCGCGGCGGCCAGAAAGCCGGCGGCTGCCAGTGCGGTCCAGTGTCTCACGGGTTATCTCCTAGATGTTGTTGGCGGCCAAAGACCAACGTGGGCCTCCACCGACCCACGCGACTCGTCTTCCAGCGCCCGTCGCCCGGGCGACCGCTGTTGCTCTTTAAAGAACGACGCTCTCCAGATGCGTTCCGGACCTTTTTCTTCTTCGCAAAAGCTCAACGCGATCCGGAACCGCGGCCACCCTTAGGCGTCAGGCGTCACCATTCTGTGACTGTTGAGTGACAGCTAGATGACATTGCAAGGCTATGATTTTAATGCGATTTCTGGCCCAGAGGCGGCTTCAGCGGTGCGCAAGGGCAAGTGCATTGTGAAGGTCGCGCCGGAGCCCAAGACGCTCTCGATCGTCAGCCTGCCGTTGTGCCGGTTGAGCACATGCTTGACCAGCGCCAAGCCCAGACCGGTGCCGCCTTGCGAGCGGCTGTCGGCAACGTCGACGCGGTAGAAGCGCTCGGTCAGCCGCGGCAGATGCTCGGGAGCGATACCTGGCCCGTAGTCGCGCACCGCGATGCGGGCCTCCGGCGTGCCGGCCCGGGTTTGCCCGCGCGTGAAGGCCAAATCAATACGCTTGCCGGCCGAGCCGTATTTCAGCGCGTTCTCCACGAGGTTCTCGAGCGCGCGGATCAGCTCGTCGCGATCGCCGAGGACGACGAGCGGTATCTCCGGCGCAGAAACTTTGATGTCGACGCCCCGGTCGCGTGCGAGCATCTGCAAGCCGTCCACCACCTGGCGCACGATCGGCGCGAGATCGACCGGCGTATTCGGGTGAAGGTGCGCATTGAGCTCGATGCGCGACAGCGACAGGAGATCGTCGATCAGCCGTGCCATGCGCGTCGCCTGGCCTTGCATGATGGCGAGGAACTTCTCGCGCGCGACCGGATCGCCCTTGGCCGGCCCCTGCAAGGTCTCGATGAAGCCGAGTAGCGCGGCAAGCGGCGTGCGCAGCTCGTGGCTGGCATTGGCGATGAAGTCGGCGCGCATTTCCTCGACCCGGCGCAGCGGCGTCAGGTCGTTGAAGGTCATCAGCAGGATGTCGGACTGGCTCTCGGAGACACCGGCGAGCTTCACCGGCGTAACGAAGGCCTCGAACCAGCGATCGAGCGGCACCCGCTCGAAGAACTCGACGCGCCGCGCCTCGCGCCTCTTGCTGGCGCGGCGGATGGCGTCGACGAGTTCGGGCATGCGTAGGGAGATGAGCGCAGGCTCGCCGCGGCGCAGCGCCGGCGCGATGGTCGTGGCGGTGGAATTGAACGCGATCACGCGTCCGTCGCGATCCAGCACGATGGCAGGTTCGGGCAATCCGCTGATCAAGGATTCGATGAGGAGCGCCTGCGGGTGGACCGCGGAACTTTGCTGCGACGGCATGATGGCGCCCGATTGATTGTCGCCGGCAACCTCGCCGACAAGAACACGCCACGCGTCGCGCAACCGGCTGGTCCAGTCGCCGTGAGCATCGCGGGTCTCGTCATTCATGGCCATGGTCAGCCGGCGTCGGTCTTCTCGCGCCGGGCCTCGATCTCGCTGCGGATCGGCTCGGCCGCCGGCACGGTCACGAGCTCCGGCTTCGCTGCCGACTTGCGTCGGGTTCCCAGCCAGATCTCGCGCGTGCCGAGGATGACAAGCGCGATCACGAACGGCGTCAGATAATACAGCACACGGAAGATGAGCAAGCCGGCGAGCACGTCTTCTTTGTTGAACTCCCAGAGCGCGACCAGCATGGCCGCGTCGAACACGCCGAGACCGCCGGGCGCGTGGCTGGCAAAGCCGAGCAAGGTCGCCGAGACGAAGACCACCGCCAGCGTGACGAAACCGATGTTCGGCTCGTTCGGCAGCAGCATGTACATCGCGAGGGCGCAGAAGCCAAGATCGAGAATGCCGATGCAGATTTGTACAAGCGTCGACGGCCCGCTGGGCAGCCGCACTTTCCATTCGCCCTGGCCGATTTCGCGCGGTGCGCTCCAGACCCAGCCGATGTAAGAGGCGAGCACGCACAATATGCCGATGGCGACCAGACGATTGGCCCAATCCGGAAGCTGATCGATCGGGCTCGCAGCATGTGGCGTCGAGAGGACGCCGAGACCGAGCACCGTGGCATTACCGAGCCAGAAGGTGAGGCCGGCGACGAAGCAGATCTTGGCCACCTCGACGGCATCGAGCCCGTAAGCCGAATAGATGCGGTAGCGGACCGCGCCGCCGGTGAAGACGGTGGCGCCGATATTGTGGCCGATGGCATAGCTGGTGAAGCCGGACAACGCCGCGGTGCGGTACGGCACCTCGGTGCGGCCGATGGTGCGCAACGCAAACCAGTCATAGAAGGTGAGCGTGAAATATCCGCCGGCGACGAACACGCCGGCCGCCGCGATGTGATGCGGCTCGACCGCCTTGAGCGCCCGCAGGACCTCGTTGGTATCGATGTCGCGCAGCATGTGCACCAGCACGACCACAGCGATCGTGATGATGGCCAGGCTGAGCACGACGCCGATCCGATTCCAGCCGACCTTCTCCTGGAAAAAACGCGCCGCTGCGCGCAGCGAATTCAACATCGTTCCTCCGGACCGGCGTCTGTCGTCATGCTCGTCGAGGCTGCTTGCGTGAAACCCTTGACGGGGATTGCCGTGTATGACGCTTCCGAATGCCGGTTCCCACTGCTCGGAATCATTGCCCCCCCAACCGGCGCCCCCCGACGCCACGCTCTATGCGAACGCGCGAGTTGTCCACCTAGCAGAACTCTATGTCCGGCGCGAGTGGACCCGGAGCGCCGTTTCCGCTCAAATCGTGACCTAGGCTAACTTAGTCATTTGCCAGATGTCACAAACCTCATGTCACAACAGTGACGACAGCCTCGGATCTTTCGACCTTGGCAAAGCCGCCCCACCTCGGAGGTACGTCCCATGAATGATTTCGATCATCCCGTCGCCCGTCGAACGATCCTGACAATGGCCGGATTGTCCGTCGGCGCCGGCCTGATTTCCGGCAAACCCAGCCAGGCGGCGGCCGCCGCCCCGGATATCTGGAGCGCGGAATATTGGGCAAAGAAAGGCGATGTCCCCCTCTATATCTTCCGCAAGCGGCTCGGAGCGCCCAAGCCCGGCGAACCGGCACGCCCGGTGCTGTTCCTGGTGCACGGCTCCTCGGTCACCTGGCGCACCTTCGATATCGACGCGCCGGGCCATGGCGAATATTCGCTGATGAATGTCTTCGCACGCTGGGGCTTCGACGTCTGGACGATGGACCACGAGAATTACGGGAAATCCGGCCGAACAAGCGGCAATTCGGACATCGCCAGCGGCGCGCAGGACCTGAAGGCGGCGATGCAGGTCGTGGTGCACGAGACCGGGCAGCAGCAAATCCATTTCATGGGCGAGTCGTCAGGTGCGTTGCGCGCGGGCCTCTACGCCACGATCGAGCCCGAGCGCGTCGGCCGCCTGGTGCTGGCCGCTTTCACCTACAAAGGCACCGCGTCGCCGACCTTGCAGAAACGGGCCGAGCAACTGGAGTTCTATCGCACCCACAATATGCGCAAGCGCGACCGCGCCATGATCGAAAGCATTTTCACCCGCGACAGACCGGGGACCACCGATCCGGCGGTCGGCAAGGTGCTCGCGGACGTGGAATTGCAGTATGGCGATCAAGTGCCGACCGGTACCTACCTCGACATGACGGCCAACCTGCCGATTGTCGATCCGAAGAAGGTGCAGGCGCCGGTGCTGCTCATCCGCGGCGAGTATGACGGGATTGCGACAGTCGAAGACATCTTCGATTTCTATCGGCAACTCCCGACCGGCGACAAACAGCTCGTTGTGCTGCCGAACACCGCGCACTCCGTCGCCGTGGCGATCAATCGCCAATTGTTTTGGCATGCCATGCGAGAATTCCTCAGCATGCCAAAACCGGTCAGCATTTGACGCTTCACGGCGCTGCCTTGAAGAAGGCGAGCAGCGCCTCGGTGGTCTCCTTGGGCGCTTCCTCGGAGAGATAGTGCCCGCAAGGCAGCGCTTTCGCGTCGACGATATTGGACGCGTAGCGCTGCCAGATTTCGGCCGGCCCGGGCTTGGAGTTGCGGCCGACCCCGCCGGTCGCGCCCCAGAGCAGGAGCAGCGGGCAATCGATCTTACGCCCCGCGTCGACATCCTTGGTGTCCATCTCCAGATCGACGCCGAAGGTGGCGCGATAATCCTCGCAGATAGCGTGGATGGTGTCCGGATTGCGGAAACAGCGCTTGTAGTCGGCGAGCGCCGCGGGATCGAAGAAACTCAAGCCCTGCCTGGTCTTGGCGAGCTTCTTCTCGATGAACCAATCGGGATCGGCGCCCATCATGCGCTCGGGCAGATCGTAGGGCTGGATGTTGAAGAACCAGTGCCAGGAGAACGTGCCCCACTGCCGCGTGACATTGTTGAGAAGATGATGCTGCGGGATGATGTCGAGAATGGCCGCGCGGGTGACTTTGTCCGAATGATCGAGGCACATGCGGTGCAGCACGCGGCCGCCGCGATCATGACCGGCGGCGAAGAATTGATCGTAGCCCAGCGCGGCCATGACCTCGACCTGATCCTGCGCCATGACGCGGAAGGAATAGCTGGAGTGATCCTCGCCGCCCGGCGGCTTTTCGGAATCGCCGTAGCCGCGCAAGTCCGTGCAGACGACGGTGAAGTGCGCAGCCAGCGCCGGCGCGACCTTGAGCCACGAGAGGTGATTGAACGGATTGCCGTGCATCAGCAGCAGCGGCGGCCCCTCCCCGCCTGTGACGGTGACGATGCGGGCGCCTGACGTCTGGATCTCGCTGCGGGTGAAATTGTCGAGCATGGGGAGCGTTGCCTCTGTCGTTGTCATGCCCGGGCTTGTGCCGCCCGGTCATGACAATGATAGGGCTTTTTACGCGGCCCGCATCAGGGAATGATCTTGTCCGCCCGCAGCCGCGCGAACAGATCGAAGAAGCTGTCGTCGCTCGGCTGATAGTCGAGGAAGCCGAGACGGCGGCTCTTGCTCATGTCGGTGACGACTTCGATCGGACGGCCGAGATCGGCATCGGTGTGCCAGGCCGAGGCGAGCTTCGTAAGGTCCGGCTCGGCAAGCTGATTGCGGCCGGCGATGCCGGCCCAGACTGAACCTTCGCCGGCAAGCTTCGGCTCCAAGGGCTCTTGCTTGGGCGGGAACGGCGCCGGCTCGATGGCGAACCAGCCGGCGATCCGCGACCACATCCAGCTCCAGCGGAAGACGTCGCCGTTGACGATGTTGAAGGCTTGGTTGCGCGCGGCGGGCGTCGTCGCGGCCCATTGCAGATGGCGCGCGAGCAGACGCGCATCGGTCACGTCGGTCAGGCCGTTCCACTGCATCGCCGAACCGGGGAAGACGAAGGGCTGTCCCGTCGCCTTGCAGATCGTGGCATAGGCCGCGAGCGTCACGCCCATGTTCATGGCGTTGCCGAGCGCATAGCCGATGATGGTGTGCGGCAGGTGCACGCTCCAGCCGAAACCGATGCGCTCAGCGGCGCCAAAGACCTCGTCCTCCTGCGCGTAGTAGAAATTCTCGACCGGCAGGCGGGCTTGCTCTTCGCGGAACGGGGTCGCCGGCAGCGCGCCTTTGCCGTAGGACTCGAACGGCCCGAGATAGTGCTTGAGGCCGGTGACGAGCGCGACGTGCCGTACCGCATCGGGCGCCGGCAAAGCCGCGATCAGGTTGCGCACCATGGTGGCGTTGACCTTGATGTTCCCGGCCTCGGTCGGCTGCCGCATCCAGGTGGTGATGAAAACTTGAGTTGGCCGCACGTCTTTCAGCGCGGCGCGCAGCGATGATGGATCGAGCAGATCCGCCGCGACGGGCTTGAGGCCTTCGATCTGCGGCGGCCGCCGCGCCAGCCCGTGGACCTGCCAGCCTTGATCGATCAGTCGGTGCGCAAGGTTGTTCCCGACGATGCCGCTGGCGCCGGCCACGAGTGCGATTTCGCTCATACGAGTGTCTCTCCGATGGTGGTCGGAGGCAGATAGGCATTGGATGGCGGAGTGCTACTGGCGCATTGCGCTGGGCACCTCTCCCCGCACCGAAGTCGGAAGTTTCCGACTTCGGCAACTTCAAGTGCCGAACTCGGGTAAACCCGAATTCGGATACGGGGAGAGGGAAGAAAACCTCAGATCCCGAAATATTGCGCGTACTTCTTTTTGATTTCCTCGGTTGCGGCTTCCTGCGCGATCGGATCGGAGGGCAGGAGCTTGATCTTGGACAGCGGCACGCGGCCCTCCTTCAGCGTCACGTCGGGATGGAAGGACCGCAACGCAGCAACGTCGGAGAGATATTGCTGCGTCTCGCGCGACACCATGAAGCTCATGAACAGCTTGGCGGCGTTGGGATGCGGAGCGTTCTTCGCGATGGCCTCGCAGCCGGGAATGAAGGGCGTCCCCTCCGTCGGATAGAGCACATCGACAGGCGCGCCGCTCTCTTTGAGCAGGAGGTTCACATATTCGAGCCCGTCGGCCGAGATCGCGCGTTCGCCGAGCGCGAGCTTCTTCGGCGGCTCTGTGGCCGACTGCACCTGCAACACCTTCTGCTTGGCCAGCTTCTCGAAATACTGCCAGCCGATCGCCTTCACCGTCTGGAATGTCGAGGTGACGATGCCGCCGGAATAGCTCGGATGCGCCTTGACGATCTTGTTCGTCCACTTCGCGTCGAGCAGATCGGCGAAGCTCTTCGGCCTGTCCTCCGGCTTCACCAGATTTGTGTTGATGCCGATCGGCATCAGCGTGAAGCGCACGCTGGCAAAGGTGCCGTCTTCGTCGCGCTGGTCGGCGGGCCACTTCACCAGTTCGGCGGGGATGTAAGGCTCGAGGATGCCCTGTTTCTTCCAGGTGACGAAGAGCGCCTGGTCGGAGCCGTCGAGCACATCGACCGCGAAGATGTTGTTGGCGCGCTCCTGCGCCACGCGCTGGTAGATGCGCTCGCTGCCGGTGCGTTCGACTTGCACGGAGATGCCGGGATATTTCTGCTCGAAGAGCTTGGCGAGGCCTTGGGTGACCTTCAGGTCGATAGCCGAATAGAAGACGACCTTGCCTTCCTTCGTCGCTGCCGCGATGAGCGGCGGCGTGATCGGCTCAGGCGGTGGCGGCGCGGCCATCGCCGCTCCAATCGGAGACACAAGCGCAACGGCCATTGCCGCCGCACGCGCAAGCACGCGAAGTCCCATGGCATTCCTCCCTGCATTTTGCCCCGTGGCGAGACGCCCGGCGCTTATTATGCGGGAAGCATAGCAGAACTTTGCATGGTGGAACGGCGCGCTGATGGCCGGACAGGCACCGCTGGCCGCCGCATCGGCGAGGGCGCGAGTCGAGCACGTGAGCACCGGGGCACACTGGGGCGCGCGACGTTACGCCGCTGTAAAGTCAGGCAAACGTGATGGCGGCGAGCGAACGCGCACGCTCCCTCGCGCGTTGCGCCTGCATCGTCAGGCGCGACTGCCGCTGCGTTTGGGGGCGACGAGAAGTGCCACACCCCACATGATCGACACCGGCGCTCCCTCGAACAGATCGCAGCCGTCTCGCCGCGACTTCCTTTATATCGCGACGGCGACGGTGGCCGGTGTCGGCGCAGCCGCAACACTCGTGCCGCTGATCGACCAGATGAATCCCGATGCCGCGACACTCGCCGCTGGCGGCCCGGTCGATCTCGATTTGTCCGCAGTGGCGCCGGGCCAGCAGGTGGTCGTGCGCTGGCGTAGCCGGCCAATCTTCGTCATGCGCCGCACCGATGCGGTGCTCAAGGAGCTTCAATCGCAGTCCCTACTCGCGCAGCTTGCCGATCCGCAATCGGCAGAGTTGCAGCAGCCGCCTTACGCCACGAACTGGCATCGCTCGGTGAAGCCGGACTTCGGAGTGCTGGTCGGCATCTGCACGCATCTCGGCTGCATCCCGAACTACTTTCCGCAACCGAGCGCGACCGATCCGGCCGCCAACTGGCCGGGCGGCTATTTCTGCCCATGCCATGGCTCGAAATACGACCTCGCCGGACGCGTCTTCAAAGGCGTGCCCGCGCCCTACAATCTACCGGTGCCGCCCTACCGTTTCGTCAACGATACCGCCATCCGCATCGGCGAAAACCCGAGCGGCGCGACGTTCGACTTCGGCTCGATCCGGCAGATTTAGAACGGCGCTCAAACCTGCACGCCGAGGCCTTCGGCGCGCTCGCGCCGCACGGCGCCGCGCTTCGCAACAAGCGACGTCGCGATGGTGGCGAGCGCGACCAGCGCGATCATGATGGTGCAGATGGCATTGATCTCCGGCTTCACGCCCAGGCGCACTTCCGAATAGATGCGGATGGGGAGCGTCGTCGCGCCAGGCCCGGTGGTGAAGTTCGCGATCACCAGATCATCGAGCGAGAGCGAGAAGGCGAGCATCCAGCCGGCGGCGATGGCGGGCGCGATCAACGGCAGCGTGATGGTGAGGAAGGTCTTGAGCGGCGGGCAGCCTAGATCCATCGCCGCTTCCTCCAGGCTGCGGTCGAACGACACCAGCCGCGACTGCACGATCACGGTGACGAAGCAGAGCGTAAGTGTGGTGTGGCCGATGGCGATGGTCCAAAAGCCGCGGTCGATATTCAGCGCCACGAACAAGAGCAGCAGCGACAGGCCGGTGATGACTTCCGGCATGACCAGCGGCGCATAGACCATGCCGGAGAACAGGAGCCGGCCGCGGAACGATCCGAAGCGCGTGAGCGCCACAGCGGCCAGTGTGCCGAGCACGGTGGCGGCGGTCGCCGAGAGCGCGGCGAGACGCAGGCTCGTCCAGGCGGCCTGCAGCATCGCATCGTCGTGCAGCAACTCGCGATACCAGGCGAGCGACCAGCCGCCCCAAACCGTGACCAGGCGCGAGGCGTTGAACGAATAGATCACCAGGATGGCGATCGGCAGATAGAGGAAGCCGAGGCCGAGCGCGACCGCGACGATGTTGAAGGCGGAGGTGCCGCTACGCATCGCTATCCTCCCTTCAGCGCGCGCTTTTGCAGGCGCTCGTACAACAGGATCGGCACCAGCAGGAGGCCGAGCAGCGCAACGGCGATGGCGGAGGCCACCGGCCAGTCGCGGTTGGAGAAGAACTCGGTCCACAGGGTCTGCCCGATCATCAAGGTTTCCGAACCGCCGAGCAGATCGGGGATGACGAATTCGCCGACGATGGGGATGAAACACAGGAGCGCGCCGGCGGCGACGCCGGGCAGCGACAGAGGCCATGTCACCTGCCAGAAGGCGCGGGTGCGCGTGCAGCCGAGATCGGCGGCGGCTTCCAGAAGCGAACGGTCCATCTTCTCCAGCGTGGCATAGAGCGGCAGCACCATAAACGGCAGATAAGAATAGACGATGCCGATATAGATCGCCGTGTCGGAGGAGAGCCACGCCACAGGCTGGCCGATGATGTGCAGATGCATCAGCATGTCGTTGAGCAGGCCGTCGCGCTGGAGGATGTTGACCCAGGCATAGACGCGGATGAGGAATGAGGTCCAGAACGGCAGCACCACGAGCATCACCAAGAGCGGCTGCAAGCTACGCGGCGAGCGCGCGATGCCGTAGGCGAGCGGATAGCCGATCAGCAGGATGATGGCGGTGGAGACGGCCGCGATTTCCAGGCTCTTGAGATACGACAAGAGATAGAGATCGTCCGAGCCGATGAGCGCATAGCCGTCGAGCGAGAGCTGCGTGATGAAGTCCTTCAGGCCTTGCCAGCCGGCCGCAATGTCGAACACCGGCAGATAGGGCGGCTGCGCCATCGCCGTCTGCGACAGGCTGATCTTGAGGACGATCGCGAACGGCGTGAGGAAGAAGGCGAGGAGCCAGAGATAGGGGATGAGGACGACGAGGTGGGTGGGCCAAGATTGTTTGATCGCTTGTTTTTGTGTCATCGCCGCGACCATGAACGTGAAGGTTCGCCGCGAGCGCAGTGGGCTCCCTCTCCCCTTGGGGGAGAGGGTCGGGGTGAGGGGGCAAGAGCCTCTCGATGTGCACTTGCCCCCTCACCTGACGCGCTTCGCGCGTCGACCTCTCCCCCCAGGGGAGAGGTGAACAGAGACTGCGGCACGCTCATCCCGAACAATCTCATCTCGTCAGCACCACGCCCGCATCGGGTGGCCACGACAGCCACACCCTGTCGTTCGCAGCATATGCGCCCTGCCCGCGCGCGCCGGTGTTGGCGACGGCGACTTTCATCAGCGAACGGTCGGCAAGCCGCACCTTGTAGATCGACATGTCGCCGCGATAGCCGACCTCAGCAATCGTGCCGGGAACAACGTTCGTCTCCGGCACCAGATGCTCGGCATGCAGACGTATTTTCTCCGGGCGCAGTGCGAGCCAAACGGTCTCCCCGGACTTGGCATTGCCCGCGGCGATGCGAAGCTTTCCAATCGCGCTCTCGATGATACCGGGTTCGGCCATGCGCCCTTCGATCATCGTCACCTCGCCGAGGAAGTTGGCCACCCAGCGCGAGTTCGGCCGCTCGTAGATCTCCGCCGGCGGCGCGACCTGCACCAGCCGGCCCTGGTCCATCACCGCGATGCGGTCGGCGACGATCATCGCCTCTTCCTGGTCGTGCGTGACGATGACGAAGGTGGTCCCGAGCCGGCGCTGCAATTCCATCAGCTCGAACTGCGTCTCGGCGCGCAGCTTCTTGTCGAGCGCGGCAAGCGGCTCGTCGAGCAGCAGCACGCGCGGATGCTTGATCAGCGCTCGCGCCAGTGCCACGCGCTGCCGTTGGCCGCCAGACAACTGGTCGACGCGGCGCTTGCCGTAGCCTTGCAGGCGCGTGAGCGCGAGCATGGCCTCGACGCGCTCGGCGATCTCGGCCTTGCCGATCTTCTCCTGGCGCAAGCCGAAGCCGATATTGCTCGCGACGTTGAGGTGCGGAAACAGCGCATAGCTCTGGAACATCATGTTCACCGGCCGCCGATGCGGCGGCATGGCGCTGATATCCGTGCCGCCGAGCAGGATGCGGCCCTCGCTCGGCGTCTCGAAGCCGGCGAGCATGCGCAAAAGCGTGGTCTTGCCGCAGCCGGAGGGGCCGAGCAGCGCGAAGAATTCGCCCGGCGCGATGTCGAAGGTCAGCGCATCGACCGCGGTGAGCGCGCCGAAGCGTTTGGTCACGCGCTCGAAGCGCACCAGCGCCGGCTTGTCGCTCGCAGCCGGTGCTGTCCCGTTCTCCGCCATCGATTCCCCTCTGCGCCCCGACACGGGCGCACGCTAGCGGGGCGGGTGCGGGCGCTCAACCGTCAGCGTGCGCGCGACGGCGTCCTTCCAGCCGGCATAGCGGTGCTCGCGCAGCTTGGCATCCATCTGTGGCTCGAAGCGGCGGTCGAGCCGCCACCGCGCGGCGAAGCCGTCGAGATCGGGACAGAGGCCGGCGGCGCGGCCGGCGAGGTAAGCCGCGCCCAATGCCGTCGTCTCCATGACCACCGGCCGGTCCACCGGGCTCGCCAGGATGTCGGCGAGGAACTGCATGCATGGATCGCTCGCGGTCATGCCGCCGTCGACGCGCAGAACCGTCTCGGCGCCGCCAGCCGCGGGCCAGTCGGCGCGCATGGCCTCGAGCAAATCGCGCGTCTGATATCCGACGGCGTCGAGCGCGGCGCGGGCGATCTCGGCGGCGCCGGACTTGCGCGTGAGGCCGAAGATGGCGCCGCGTGCCTGCGCGTCCCAATAGGGCGCGCCGAGGCCCACGAAGGCAGGCACCAGATAGACCTCCTCGGCGGGATCGGCGCGGTTGGCGAGCGCGCCGACATCCGACGACTTGGCGATCACTTTGAGGCCGTCGCGCAGCCATTGCACCGCCGCGCCGGCGACGAAGATCGCGCCCTCCAGCGCATAGGTGCGCTTGCCGTCGAGTTGGTAGGCGATGGTGGTGAGCAGCCGATTGCGCGAGGCGAGCCGCTCCGGGCCGGTGTTGAGCAAAGCGAAGCAGCCGGTGCCATAAGTCGACTTCATCATGCCGGGTTTGAAGCAGCCTTGCCCCACGGTTGCCGCCTGCTGATCGCCGGCCATGCCGAGAATGGGGATAGGCGCGTCGAACAGGTCTGGCGCGGTGACGCCGAACTCGCCGGCGCAGTCCCGCACATCGGGCAACAGCGCCATTGGCACGCCGAACAGGCGGCAGAGGTCCTCGTCCCACTCGCCTCTGCCGATGTCGAACAGCGCGGTGCGTGCGGCATTGCTGGCGTCGGTGGCGTGCACCTTGCCGCCGGTCAGCCGCCAAAGCAGGAAGCAATCGATAGTGCCGAAGGCGAGTTGCCCTGCCTCGGCCTTGGCGCGCGCGCCCGCGACGTTTTGCAAGAGCCAGGCGATCTTGGTCGCGGAGAAATACGGGTCAAGCACCAGCCCGGTCTTGGCGGAAATCTCCGGTTCGTGGCCGCCGCTGCGTAACGTATCGCACAGCGACGCCGTGCGCCGGTCCTGCCAGACGATGGCATTGTGGATCGGCTTGCCCGTCGCGCGATCCCAGATGACGGCGGTTTCGCGCTGGTTGGTGATGCCGATGCCGGCGATGTCGCGGGCTTCCAGCCCGGCTTTGGCCATCGCCTCGCGCACGGTCGCGACCGTCGCCCCCCAAATCTCCTCGGCGTCGTGCTCGACCTCGCCTGGCGCCGGATAAATCTGCCGCAGCTCCTGCTGCGCGCTGGCGAGCGGATGCAAGGCCGCGTCGAACGCGATGGCGCGCGTCGAGGTAGTGCCCTGGTCGATGGCAATAAGCGCGCCTGGCAAGCTGGTCCCCCGACGTGTGCGCGATAGCGCAGGCGGGGGAGAGCTTAGTTCACCACGAACAGCTTGGCGATTGCCTGGTCGTTGTCGGCGTTGACCATGGCCGCGAGCTTGCGCGGGCGCGGACCGTAATAATCGCTGGCGCTCATGACGGCGCGCGGCTTGGTCAGCACCGACACCAGCCGGTCCTGCAAGGCTTTCGACGACACCGGCTTCAACAGGAATTCGTTGACGCCGGATTGGACAGCCTCGAGCACGCGCGAACGCGAGCCGTGGCCGGTGAGCATGATGATCGGCACGTCGGGATGGGGAAATGTCTGCGGCGAACGCACCATGCGGGTAAAGCCGATGCCGTCGAGACCGGGCATTTCCCAGTCGAGGATGACGACATCGGGCGCCACGCCGCGGATCGTCGCGAGACCGGCCGGACCGTCGGCCGCCTCAAGAACATTACGCACGCCGATGCCCATCAGCATCGTGCGAACGACTTTCCGCATGTAATGCTCGTCATCCACGATCAAGACCTTGATCGTGGCGAATTGCGCCGCCAGCGCCCTCGTATCGATCGCCATCGCGATGCCCCCAATCTCCCGCATCGATAGTAAAGCACAGAGCGCTGGCGTTGCGATGAAATGGGACTGTGCAAGTCTAACGATTGCGGAAGGAGTTTGTTAACCAGCCCCTCACCCGACCCTCGCTGCGCTCGGGCCACCCCCTCCGCCCGCTAGCGGGGAGAGGGAAGAAGCGCGCTCAGCGACACGATGAACTGATTGATGGCGATGCGCTCGTCGGGCGTGGCCTTGAGGCCCAATTTGGTCCTGCGCCACAGCACGTCCTCGGCCGTCTCCGCCCATTCGTTCTCGACCAGATAACGGACTTCGGCGCCGGTGAGGTCGCCGGTGAAACGCTCCCCGAGATCGTCCATGCTCTGCGCGTCCCCGAGAATCTGTTCGACGCGCAGGCCGTAGGCGCGGATGAGCCGCCGCGCATGCGGCTCCGACAAAAACGGCCAGCGCGAAATCGTCTCGGCGACGACGTTGTAGAACTCGTCCGGCTTGAATTCGCCGCCGGTCAAAGTCGAGCCCGCGGTCCAAGCCGGACGCGTCGCGAAGAACGGGCCGATCTTGTCCATCGCCGCTTCGGCGAGCTTGCGATAGGTGGTGACCTTGCCGCCATAGATGGTCAGCAACGGCGCCGTGCCGGAGCGCTCGTCGAGCACCAACTCGTAGTCGCGCGTGATGTCCTCCGGCTTGCCGGCGCCGTCGTCGTAAAGCGCGCGCACGCCGGCGAAGGACCACACCAGTTCGTCCGGCGTGACACGATCGCGGAAATACTGGTTCATCACGTCGCAGAGATAGAGAATTTCCTTCGCGTCCGGCGCCGGCGTATTGAGATCACCGACGAAGTTCTCGTCCGTAGTGCCGATCAGCGTGAAGTCCTGCGCGAAGGGCAGTGCGAAGACCACGCGCCCGTCCGCTGCCTGAAGGATATAGCCGGTGTCGTGCTCGAAGCGCCGGCGCACGACGATGTGGCTTCCCTTGATCAGCCGCACGGGCTTCTTGAGCGGAATGCGGATGATGTTTTCGGCCACCTCACCGATCCACGGGCCGGCGGCATTCACCAGCACGCGCGCCCGCGCGGTGTCACGGCGGCCACGATTGTTGAGCACGAGCTCCCACATGTCGCCGCGCTCGGCGCGCGTGAGCTTCGTGCGCGTGCGGATCACCGCGCCGCGGTCGGCGGCATCACGCGCGGTGAGCAGCACCAGCCGCGCGTCGTCGACCCAGCAGTCGGAATATTCGAAGCCATAGCGGAATTGCCGCTGCAACGGCTGGCCCACCATGTGGTGCGTGAGATCAACCGCGCGTGAGGCCGGCAACAGCTTGCGCGCGCCGAGCCAGTCATAGAGGAACAGGCCGAGCCTGAGCTTCAGCGGCGCGCGCAGCCCCGGCAGCGGCGGCAGTATGAAGCGCATCGGCCGGATCACGTGCGGGGCCATGCGCAGCAGCACCTCGCGCTCGGTGAGCGCCTCGCGCACCAGCCGGAACGCGCCGTGCTCGAGATAGCGCAGGCCGCCGTGGATGAGCTTGCTGGAAGCCGAGGAAGTGCCGGAGCCGAGATCATTCATCTCGACCAGCAGCACGCGCAGACCGCGGCCGGCGGCATCGCGTGCCAGTCCCGTTCCGTTGATGCCGCCGCCGATGATGGCGAGGTCGAAGTCAGCCATGGGCCTGCTGATTCGTGAATGCCGCAGGATTGGCGGCGGATGCGGCACAATCTAGGGCGGTGCGCGTTAACATCACTTAAAGTGGAGGAGATTTCGGTCGAGATTGAAAAAGCCATAAAGCTTGGCCATATCCGGAGCTTAAGGAGCGCCGCTGGCCAACCTGCCCGCCAAGGATTGTCAATGCCCTCCCCTCGCCTGCTCGTCATCGAAGGCAATTCCCCCAGGACGATGGCCGAACACGTGGCGGTGGGCGGCACCATCGCCAGCAAGGGCTACTCGGACCTCTTGCGCGAGCTGCTGCCCGGCGCCGCGGTGGATGTCTGCTATCCAGGCGATCCCGCGGCCACGCTGCCCGAGGGCGAAGCGCTGGAAGGCTATGACGGCATCGCCATCACCGGCTCCGGCCTGCATGTCTACAATAACGGCCCGGAGGTGATGCGGCAGATCGAGCTGGTGCGCGCAGCGCTCAAGACCGGCACGCCGCTGTTCGGCTCCTGCTGGGGCCTGCAGGTGATCACCGCGGCTGCTGGCGGCAGCGTGCGGAAGAATCCGAAAGGCCGCGAGATCGGCTTCGGCCGCAGCATCCGCCTCACCGACGCTGGGCGAAAGCATCCGATGTATGTCGGCAAGTTCGAGGTGTTCAACGCGCCCACCGTGCACCTCGATGAAGTGGATTGCGTCGCACCGGGCACGACCATCCTCGCCACCAACGCGGTGTCGTTGGTGCAGAGCGCTGAAATCCGCACCAACGGCTCGGTCGCCTGGGCCGTGCAATATCATCCGGAGTATCCGCTGCGCGAACTCGCGGCCATCGTGCGCCGCATCGGCGCCAGGCTGATCGAGGAAGGCTTCTTCTCCGACGTGGCCGACATCAAGGCTTTCGCAGAGGACCTCGATACGCTCGACCGCGATCCGGAGTGCAAAAGGCTGTCCTGGCGGCACGGCATCAGCAGCAATGTGCTCGACAAGAAGCTGCGCACCGGCGAAGTCGCCAACTGGATCGAATTCCAGGTGCTGCCGATGCGCGTGAAGCGCGGGCGGGGCTGACGCTTTTCGCCACGCGCGATGACCTCTCTGTCGTCATGCCCGGGGCTTGTCCCCGGCATCAACGTCTTTAAGCTGCTCGACGAAGAAAGGCGTGGATGGCCGGCACGAGCCCGGCCATGACGAGTTTCTGCCGGGAGGCACTCATGCACTTTACCAACAAACAAGTCGTGGTAACCGGTGGCACCGGTGCGCTGGGCAGCGCGGTGGTCGGAGGTCTGCTGGACCATGGCGCCACCTGCATCGTGCCGTACCGGCACGAGGGTGAGGCGCAGAACTTCGCCCATCGCGGCAATGCCAATGTGAAGCTGATCGCGGTGGGCGATCTGTCGGACGAGGTGGAGGTCGCGAAGGTCTACGCGGGCCTCACGGCATCGAGCCCGCTTTGGGCGTCGATCCATATCGCCGGCGGCTTCGCACCGGGCAAGGTCGCCGAGACCGACAAGGCGAAGCTGATGGCGCAGCTCGAGGGCAATCTGGTCTCGTGCTTTCTGTGCTGCCGCGCCGCGGTGAAGGCGATGTTCGCCGGCGGACAAGGCGGGCGCATCGTCAACGTCGCCTCGCGCCAGGCAGTGGAATGGCGCTCGGGCGCCGGCATGACGGCCTATGCGATCGCGAAGTCGGGCGTGGCGACGCTGAGCATGGCGCTGGCCGAGGAAGTCGCCAAAGACGGCATCCTGGTGAACGCGGTGGCGCCCTCGATCATGGACACCGCCGCCAACCGCAAGGCGATGCCGAAGGCGGACTTCGATACGTGGCCGAAGGTGGAGGAAGTGGCGGCGACGATCCTGTTCCTGGCGTCAGAGGATAACCGCGTCACGCGCGGCGGCATCGTGCCGGTGTATGGGAAGTTTTGAGGGCGCGCCCCGGACGCGGCGCAGCGTAAGCGCGAAGCGCGAAACGATGCGCCGCAGATCCGGGGCCGTTCCAAATTCAGAATTCTTGAAGGTCCCGGGTCTGCAGCGCACACGAAGACGTGCTGCGGTGCGCCCGGGACACGCGGCCTCACCCCGCGGCGATGGGCACCAGCTCGAGCGAGGGGCGCAGCAGGCGCTGCACGCCGGCGGCGGCGACCACGGTGCGGCTTTCGGCAAAGGCCTCGTGGTTTTTCTCGATGTCGTCGAGATCGTAGAGATAGTTCACCATGAAGCCGAGGCCCTGTTTCATGGCCTTGTCGGACGTGTCGCCGAGCCAATTGATGCGCTCGAGCCGCGCGCCGTTGCCGAGATGGAAACGGGCCACCGCATCGACCGGCGCGCCGCGCGGGTTGCGCCCGCGCAGATAGTACCACGCAGCGGCGCGCATCAGCGGGTCCTTCACCCGCTCGGCGGTCGCCGCATCCTGCCACCAGTTCGGATTGTCGATCGCGGCGAGCACGGTCTTGTCGGCTTCGTTGATGGCGCTCGAACTCTCGGCCGCACGCTCGCGCTTGAGCCACGAACCGAAATTGACCACCGGCGACAGCGTGACGAAGGTCGCGAGCTTCGGCATCTCGCGGTTGATGTCTTCGACCACCTGCTTGATGAGGAAGTTGCCGAAGGACACGCCGGCAAGCCCGCGCTGGCAGTTGGAGATCGAGTAGAACACCGCAGTGCGCATCTTGTCCGGCTCGACCACTTCGCGGCCGGTGGCGAGGATGGGTGCGATGGCGGGCGGGATTTCGCGGGTCAGCGCGACCTCGACGAAGATCAGCGGCTCGTCGACCAGCGCCGGATGGAAGAACGCGTAGCAGCGGCGGTCGGGCGGATCGATACGCCGGCGCAGGTCGTCCCAGTCGCGGATTTCATGCACCGCCTCGTAGCGGATGATCTTCTCCAGCACGATAGCCGGCGTCGACCAGTCGATATGCCGCAGCACCAGGAAGCCGCGGTTGAACCACGACGAGAACAGGTGCACGAAATCGTCATCCACCGCACAAAGATCGTCGCGGTGGGTCAGCACGTCCATGAGCTGTTCGCGCATGCGAACAAGCGCGGCGGTGCCGCCGGGCGCCAGGTTGAGCCGGCGGAACAGCTCCTGCCGCCGCGGCTCGGAGGCGAGCCGGTCCGAAAGCCTGGTAGAATTATGCGAGCACCTGCTCTCCGGCCGGGGCGAAGCTTCCGGCGTGGCGCTCGCCCGCGAAATCCTCGGCCGCTGCGCGGAACTCACCACCGGCCCGCGCATCGCCTTCTTCGAGGCGCTGGCGCTGCGCTTCGGCCCCGATCCGGCGCGCCTGGAGCAGGCC
>DASXOK010000581.1:0-5880 GCA_036494425.1 Pseudolabrys sp. | reverse complement strand
CGCCGGCAGCGGCGTGCCCGGATCGCGGAAGCGGTTGGTGATCGGATAACGGCGGTCACGGCCGAAATTCTTCAGCGTCACCTTCACGCCCGGCGCAGCCTGGCGCCGCTTGTATTCGGCGATGTGCAAGAGACGCTCGATGCGCGCCACCACATCAAGTTCGAAGCCCTCGGCGACAATCGCCGAGACCGGCTCCTCGCGCTCGACCAGCCGCTCCAGGATCGGATCGAGCACCGCGTAAGGCGGCAGCGAGTCCGCGTCCTTCTGGTTCTCGCGCAACTCCGCCGTCGGCGGCCGCACGATGATGTTCTCGGGGATCACCTCGCCACCGGGACCGAGCGCGCCTTCGGGCTTCCACTCGTTGCGCAGGCGCCCGAGGCGAAAGACCTCGGTCTTGTAGAGATCCTTCAGCGGATTGAAGCCGCCGTTCATGTCGCCGTAGAGCGTGGCATAGCCGACCGACATTTCCGACTTGTTGCCAGTGGTCACGACCATCAGGTTGAACTTGTTGGAGATGGCCATGAGGATCGTGCCGCGCGCGCGCGCCTGCAGGTTCTCCTCGGTGACGTCGCGCGGCAGGCCGGAGAACACCGGCGTCAGCGCCTCCTCGAAGCCTTCCACCGCGGCGGCAATCGGCAATATGTCGTAGCGAACGCCGAGCGCTTTGGCGCAGGCGGCCGCATCATCGAGCGAAACCTGCGAGGTGAACTTGTAAGGCAGCATCACGCAGCGGACACGCTCGGGCCCGAGCGCGTCGACCGACATCGCCGCGCACAGCGCGGAGTCGACGCCGCCGGACAAGCCGATCACGACGCCGGGGAAGCCGTTCTTGTTGACGTAGTTGCGCAGGCCAAGCACGCAGGCGGCATAGTCGGCGCGGTCGGCTTCATCGCTCGGCACGATCGGACCGCCCTCGCAGCGCCAGGTGCCGCCGTGCCGGACCCATTGCGTCGTGACGATGGTTTCCTGAAAGCCGGCAAGCTGAAACGCGAGCGAATTGTCGGCATTGAGCCCGAAGGAGACGCCGTCGAACACCAGTTCGTCCTGGCCGCCGATCTGATTCACATAGACCGT
Organism: Pseudolabrys sp.; assembly: GCA_036494425.1. Taxonomy (GTDB): domain Bacteria; phylum Pseudomonadota; class Alphaproteobacteria; order Rhizobiales; family Xanthobacteraceae; genus Pseudolabrys. The sequence goes on along the minus strand of DASXOK010000581.1, from coordinate 4,806 downwards.
CGGCAGCCCCTGTTCGGTGACGCGCGAGACGGTGATATTGAGGCGCACGTCGCTCTTGTCGCGCCAATAGGGCGAGCCGTTTGGCACCACCAGGATCTCGGCGCCGGTCTCGGCGAGACATTCGACGACCTCCTCGCCCCAGATGTCCTCGCAGATCGGCACGCCCAGGCGCACGCCGCGGAAATTGATCGGCCCCGGCATCGGGCCGGGCACGAAGACGCGCTTCTCGTCGAACACGCCGTAGTTCGGCAGATCGACCTTGTAGCGCAGCGCCGCGATCTTGCCGCCGTCGAGCAGCGCCACCGCGTTGTAAAGCTTGCCGCCCTCGAGCCAGGGCGAGCCGACCAGCAGCGCCGGCCCGGGCTCGGCGGTCTCGCGCGCCAAAGTCTCGATCATGGCGCGGCAGGCGGCCTGAAAGGCCGGCTTGAGCACCAAGTCCTCCGGCGGATAGCCGGCGATGAACAATTCGGGGAAAACGACCAGATCGGCGCCCTGTTGGGCCGCCTCGACGCGCGCACGGCGCACCTTCTCGGCATTGCCGGCAATGTCGCCGACGGTCGAGTTGAGTTGCGCGACGGCTATCGCAAGTCGATCGGAAGGGCGGGCGCTCATCGCCATGATCTAGCGCCTGCCCTCCCGCGCTGCAATCAGGTCAGCGCATGGCTGACCGCCCCCGGCCTATTGCTCGGCCGTCCGCAAGCCCGCCCCGCCGCCACTGAGGGCGATCGCCCCGCTGGGCGTGAGCGCCTTGCCGTCGAAGCTGAAGGCCTGCAGGTTCTTCTCGATCATGCACTGGACCACGACCGTCTTGTTGTCCTTGCTCCAGGCCGCGCCCTGACACCAGTGGCCGACCTTTCCTTCGGCCACCTTCGTGAGCTTGGTGCCCGTGACCGAATAGACCTGCAGCAAGCCGAAGTCGTTGAAGGCCGGATGGTCCTTCGCCCGGTTGGAGCCGTTCATCACCGTCACCGCCAAATAGGCCCCGTCGCCCGACATCGCCACGCCCTCCGGCGTCTGGCCGACGCTGATGGTGTCGACGATGCGGGGTGGATTGGCTTTCAGGTCGATGACGTTGATGACGTCGGCGTCCCCCTGCCCGCCACCCTGGTTACCGACAACCGCGACGTCGCCCTTGGCGCTGATCTCGAGGCTGTAGGGCCGATATCCGCCCACCATGAACTTCTTGGTGTCGGTGACCTTGTCGCCATCGATCGCAAGGATCGAGATCTTGTGGTCGCCGTCGCGAGTGACGAGCGCCATCTTGCCGTCGGGCGTGAAGGCGGCATGGCACGGCCCGGACTTGGGATCGCCGAAATCGATCTTGCCGGCCGGCGTCACCGTCTTGCCGGAGATCGTGAACACGGACACGGTGCCTTCGTTGCGGTTGGCCACGAGCGCCAGCGTGCCCGCCCTGTTGATCGAGACACCGGCGGCGCCTTTGCCAGCCTGCAGTGTCGCGATCACCGCCGGCGGACTGGCCTTGAGGTCGATCACCGACAGCGCGTCGTGCGGCACCACCTTCTTCGGATCGTCGGGATCGACTTTGAACGCCCCCGTCACCAGCGCAAGGCCTTCATCCCTCGCGATGGCGACGCTTTGCGGCGGCCCGACGACACTGGCCGGGGCCTTGAACGAACCGATCACCTTAGGCGGCGTCGCGCTCAAATCGATGATGTCGATGCTGTCGGGCGCCGGATTGTCGGCCACCGACGTGACGCCCTTGATCAGGACGGCTTTGTTGTCGTTCGCGGAGATGGCGATCTGCGCGCTTGCGCCGATCGGGAGCATGGCCGAGGCGAGCAGCGTGCAGGCAAGCAGCGAGCGCCGGTGATGGCGTCCCATGACGTTTCCTCCGCTCGGCTTTTGTTTTGAGGCGAAGGCACGCCGCGCCGAGCCCCGCGGAGGGCCTCGGCGAGACTAACACCGTAAAAAGCGAAAAGCTTCCCGGCTTACAACCCGGCGGCGGCCGGCATCGGCTGCGCGCGGCCGGTGCGCTCTTTCTTGAGCAACTCGGCGAGCAGGAAGCCCATATCGATCGCCTGCTCGGCATTGAGCCGCGGATCGCAGACCGTGTGATAGCGGTCGTTGAGATCGGCGTCGGTGATGGCGCGGGCGCCGCCGGTGCATTCGGTGACGTTCTGCCCCGTCATCTCGAGATGCACGCCGCCGGCATACGTGCCTTCCGCCTGATGTACTTCGAAGAAGCTGCGCACTTCCTTGAGGATCAGGTCGAACGGCCGCGTCTTGTAGCCGCTGGCCGAGGTGATCGTGTTGCCATGCATCGGATCGGACGACCAGACCACGACCTTGCCTTCACGCTTCACCGCGCGCACGAGCGCCGGCAGTTGGTCGCCGACTTTCTCCGCACCGACGCGAACGATCAATGTCAGCCGGCCGGCCTCGTTTTCCGGGTTGAGGACGTCGATCAGGCGCAACAGGTCATCGGTCTTCATTGACGGACCGCACTTCAGGCCGAGCGGGTTCTTGATGCCGCGCGCGTATTCGATGTGCGCGTGATCGTACTGCCGCGTACGGTCGCCGATCCAGAGCATGTGGCCCGACGTGGCGTACCAGTCGCCGCTCGTCGAATCGACGCGCGTGAGCGCCTCCTCGAAGCCGAGCAGCAGCGCCTCGTGGCTGGTGTAGAAATCGGTCGTGCGCAGTTCGGGGTGGCTCTCGAGATCGAGGCCGCAGGCCTGCATGAAGCCGAGTGCTTCCGAAATACGGTCGGCGAGCTCGACATAGCGCCGCGACTGCGGGCTATCCTTGACGAAACCGAGCATCCACTGCCGCACGCTGCCCAAGTTGGCGTAGCCGCCCTGCGCGAAGGCGCGCAGCAGATTGAGCGTCGCCGCTGACTGGCGATAGGCGGACAGCTGCCGGCGCGGATCCGGGATCCGCGCTTCCGGCGTGAAGGCCGTGTCGTTGATGATGTCGCCGCGATAGCTCGGCAGCTCGATGCCGTCGCGTTTCTCGAACGGCGACGAGCGAGGCTTGGCGAACTGACCGGCGATACGGCCGACCTTCACCACCGGCATGGCAGCGGCATAGGTCAACACCACCGCCATCTGCAGGAACATGCGGAAGAAGTCGCGGATATTGTTGGCGCCGTGCTCGGCGAAGCTCTCCGCGCAGTCGCCGCCCTGGAGCAGGAAAGCCTGACCATGGGCGACGCGGGCGAGCTGCTTCTTCAGGCTGCGCGCCTCACCTGCAAAAACCAACGGCGGAAAGGTCGCGAGCTGCTTCTCCACGTCGGCCAGAGCCTGCCGGTCCGGATAATCCGGCACCTGCTGGATCGGCTTGTTGCGCCAGCTATCGGGCGACCAACGTTCGGGCATCGCACGGTACTCCAAGGATTGGCCGGGGTTATACACAGGCCCCGCCGATCAGGCCACAGAATTGAAAGGCCCGCGGCAGGCGTCGCCGGGCCGGGCAATCAGCTATTATATGGAGCGCTTAACTGGCCATCCGGCACGCCGTTGCAAGGGAGGCCGGCCCTATTCGGCCGCGGCGCGGGTGTAGCTCACAGCCTTCTCGCGCAGGGTCACGAGTTCCTCGGCCGCGGTCGGGTGCACCGCCATGGTGGCGTCGAAGTCGGCCTTGGTGGCCCTCATCCTCACCGCGATGCCGACGACCTGGATCAGCTCGCCGGCGTCTGGGCCGACGATATGGCAGCCGACCACCCGATCGGTGATCCCGTCCACCAGCAGCTTCATGAAGGTCCGCGTCTGCCGTCCGGCGAGGGTCGCCTTCATCGGGCGGAACGTGGTCTTGTAGACGTCGACCTTCACGAGCCGCTCGCGCGCTTGCGCCTCGGTGAGGCCGATGACGCCCACCTCCGGCTCGGTAAAGACCGCCGTGGCCACGTTGTCATGATCGACCGGCGTCGGCTTGCCGCCATAGAGCGTATCGGCGAAGGCATGGCCTTCGCGGATCGCCACCGGCGTGAGGTTCACGCGGTTGGTCACATCGCCGACGGCGTAAATGTTCTCCACCGACGTGCGCGAATAGTCGTCGACGGCGATGCCGCCATGCTCGTGCAGCTTGATCCCGACGTTCTCGATGCCGAGACCCATGACATTGGGGCGCCGGCCGATGGCGAACATGACCTTGTCGGTGGTCACCGCCGTATTGTCCGACAGCCGCGAGACGAATTCGTCGCCCGCCTTTTCGATCGCGGTGACGGTATGCCCGCAGGTCACCGTGATGCCGCGTGTGCGCATCTCGCTGCGCAGGTGCTCGCGCAGATCGTCGTCGAAACCGCGCAGGATATTGCTGCCGCGATAGACTACCGTCACTTCGCTGCCGAGGCCGGCGAAAATGCTGGCAAACTCCAGCGCGATGTAGCCACCGCCCTGAATGAGAATACGCTTCGGCTGCTCCGGCAGATGGAGCGCCTCGTTCGACGAAATTGCATACTCGAGGCCGGGAATCTTCGGCCCGTAATGCGGCCAGGCGCCGGTCGCGATCAGGATCGTCTTGGCGCGCACCCGCGTCCCGCTGTCGACAAGACGCATCGTGTGGGCGTCCTCGATCACGGCGCGGCTCTTCACCAGGTCGACTTTGAAGCGCTCGAGCGTGGTCGTGTAGGCCGCCTCCAGCCGTGCAATCTCGCGGTCCTTGTTGGCGATCAGCGTCGGCCAACTGAACGTCGGCTCGCCCACGGTCCAGCCGTAGCCGGCGGCATCCTCGAAATCGTCGGCGAAGCGCGATGCATAGACGAGAAGCTTTTTCGGCACGCAGCCGCGTATCACGCACGTGCCGCCGACGCGGAATTCCTCGGCGATCATCACCCGCGCGCCGTAG
>DASXOK010000580.1:0-15360 GCA_036494425.1 Pseudolabrys sp. | reverse complement strand
AGCGCCACCACGTCCTTCCCGGTCGGCCGTCTATCCTTGGCCATTGATCCCAGTTGGGCGCGGCCGGCTCCGCAACTTTGGCCCAGGCTGCGCCGGCGGGTCGGCCGTCTGGGCGCATCTCGGCCCGACCTCCGAGCAGCCTTTCAGGCAAACCTCGCGTCGGGGGTCCACGGCAAAGATCCTGGCTCTGCATTCCGATCGACAGGTCTGCAGTTGTTGCGCGCACTGCTCCGGTCCCAGACAGCCTTCGCACTTGGCGGGAGCAGTGCCGTCCTGCGCAAGCGCTGGCGGCAGAAACAACGCCGTCAGCAGCAGGAACGCGGCTGCCGTGGCCCCTCTTTCGATCATCGACTGCTTACGCATGGCCGTTGCTCCGCAACAGCTCTCCGTCATGGCCTCACGTAGGCCCACCCCTGTTCCTGAAGTTCGGTGATCCGCGCGATCCCTGTCGGAACGATGTGGGCTTCTGGAAGCAGCGTCAGTTCCTTGCTTTCCTGCTTCGATTGTGCGTTCAGCGTGTTCCCGCAGCCGGAGAACGTGACCTGCTTGTTCTTCTCGGAGAAGCTCTTGATCCGATCACGGACCGGAGACGTGTCACTGCGCAACATATGCAGGCCCGGTCCATAAGCGACGAACTCCACCTGCAGGTTCTCGCCCTTCTGCTGATAGTAGCTGCTGAGGTTTTCGGCATTGTTGAGCGCGATGTTCATCAGCGCCGGGTCGTTTTGCGTCACCTGGATGACGACACGATGCACCTTCAGCGCGGCCGGCTTGGCGGCCGCAGCGCCGGTCGCAGCCAGACGCGAAGCAGGACGTCGTTCTTCGGAGATGGATTCGCGCGACGTGCTCAGGACGAAGAGCGCAGCGATGGTCAGGATAATCGGAAGCGAGCGGATCATGGCTTTTCCTCCTTGCCGGATAGCATGCGTCGAGACTCCTGGTGAGCGTCGGCCGGCTTGGCCTGGGGCGCGCGTGTAAGGGCGCGAGCGCGAGCCGCTCGATCGAGCCACTCCTGCGCCGCGCTGAAGCGGCTGAGGCCCGGAACCGTTGCGCTCAGATTCACCTCCTTCCACTTGGGATGAAAGCCGGGCGCGTGCAGCTTCTCGACACGATCGAACAAGAGCGTGGTCAGCCGGGCCAGGCGCAAATTGCGATCGGAGCCCTGGGGAAAGTTGAACGCAGCCAGAACCGTTGGAATGGACAAGGTTTGAATCTGCTCCCCTGGAGCGATCAGTTGCGGATAGTCCTGCGCATCCAGGACAGCCGGCAAGTAGTAGTCCTCGAGTTCGCGTTGGTATGGGACCGGCAGGAATTTGTATCCGCCTTCCCATTTGCCGCGCGCAAATGCATCAACCGGTTTCGAGGTGATGAACACGACGGCGGCGATTTCGCCCTTGCGCAGCTGCTCCAGCGCGGTCTGGTGCGGAATGAAAAGCTTGTCCACGTTGATCTTCAGCCGCTCGAAAATGAGCGGACCTGAGTAGGCTGCGGCGGTGCCGGGCGTGTTGAAGTTCACGCGTTTGCCTGCAAGATCCTGGATCGATCGAATTTCGGGGCGTACGAAAACGTGCAGTTCGGACGGGAACAGATTCAGGATGTAAGAGATCTTCTGCTGGACGTTGGGAACGACCTTTTTGAATTCCTCAAGGACGTCAGCGTTGATGATTGCAGCGTCGACTCCGCGCAAATAGAGAAGGGCCTCGACGTTTTCGGTAGGGCCTCGCGTGACGATGGGGAGCACGTGGAGATTGTCCCCATCATCGGCAACGCGCGCGATTTCCGTCGCGAATCGAATCGGCGCGCCCTCGAGCAATCCGCCGGCGAGCCCAATCGTCCAGGCGTTCACCTTTTCTTTGATCGGCTTGTCTTTGATCTGCGGTGCTCGCCGTTGCTCAACCGAAGCCCGCGATCGATTCGCAAGATCTCTCCCAATCGCCGAATCGACCGCCGCCGCTGCTTGAAGTGCAATGACGCCAAGCGCAAAGGCCACAAGTTTTGTGCCGTGGATTTTCATGAGCGCTTCCCTTCGTTGGCGGTTTGTCGCGTGGCTTCTGGCCACGCGCGGTCTAGGACTGTTACTGTTGCTTTCGTCCGGTTATTTCGAGGCGTTGGCTGGCAGGGGCATATCCCGCATCGGAGGCGCGCCGGTACAGTTCGCGCGCTTTCGCGGCATCCGCTTGCGTGCCCAAAACATTCCATTGCGACAGCATGGTCTCATCGTAGGTCTCGCCGAGCGTGAAGGCCGCTTCAGCACTGCCCTCCGCCATCGCGCGTTGCAGGACCGCCCGCGCGGCGGCGATATCGGCTCGTTTGATCAACATCTGGGCACGAGCGAGCAGGCGCGCCTCACTCTCGAGAGATGTGGAACGCGCGCCGAGTCGAGACTGCTCTTGCTCGGGATTTGAGGCGGTCGCGCTCACTTCCGCTGCGGCGGCGTGCTCACGGGCGCCCTGTGCCGATCCGGATGCTCCGACGGTCGCAACGGCTTCCGGCCCCGCTTGGGCGGAAGACTTGGCCGTTTCCGCGATGAGAGCGGCCGCAGCGAGTTTCTCGCGTGTTGTGGCGAGTTCGGCTTCGAGGGCATTCGCTCTGTCGCGTTCGCCGCGAAGCGCTGCCTCGTTTGTTGTCACCGCCTCACGCGCTTTTTGCTCGGCCTTAGATACCTCGCCCAACCGCAGCTTGACGGCTTCCATCGCTTGTCGGGTATCCGCCAACTCGCGCGCTAACGCCTCGGCTTTGAGTCGTTCGCGACCCAACTCCTGTTCGCGAGCAGCCGCCGCATCACGCGCATGCTGCTGGGTGCCGGAGACTGTCGCAAGCCGCGCCTGCGTCATCTCAAGCTGCTCGTGCATTGCCGCCATGTCGCGGGCGAGCGCGTCTGCCCTTTCGCTTTCACGACTGAACGCCTGTTCGGCGGCGGCAACAGCATCGCGGGCCTCTCGACTGCCCGCGGAGCCTTTGGAGTCGAGGCTAGCCTTCGCGGCGTCGCGCTCCTCGCGTGCGGAAGTCAGCTCGCGATTGAGCGCGTCGCCTCGTTCCTTCTCGCGACCGAGCGCTTGCTCCATGGCTGCGGCGCTTTCACGCGCTTTGCGCTCGGTCTCGGACGCTTGGTCATGTTGCGCCTTCGCGGCATCAAGCTCCGCGCGTAATGCAGCGCGTTCACGCATCAGTTCTTCTCGCGCTTCCTGCTCGTGCTTGAGCGCCTGGTCGCGAGATGTGGCTGAACGGCTCGTTTCCTTTTCCGCCGCGGACATTTCGGCGATACGAGCTTTGAGGTTTTGAATCTCGTCGCGCGCGGCAGCAAGTGCAGCAGCCTGCGCCTCGGCAGCGGGTGACTTGTCGGTAGCCGGGCTGGCACTGGTTGCGGCTGACTCCGCAGCCTTTTGATTCGGATCGCTTGTTGCAGGAGCATCCGGCACGCAGTTCGGCAGGCCTGCGGCACATGCGACGCGATTCCGGAGAGCTCTGACACGGCCAACTGCGGCCCGGTCGTCGGCATTCAACTCTGATATATTGCACGGCTGGTCTTCGGCCAGACACTGCAGCACCTTGTGCAGATTTTGCGCTGCGCGAAGGCGATCGAGATCCTGAGGCGCCACCTGATCCATGACGCAACCGGCGCGTCCTTTCAGGCAGGCCGCGAGGTTTCTGTCGTAGTCGGCCTGTGTGACCTTGGCCAAATCATCGGGAACGAGAAGTTGCCGATTGCAGCTTCCTAGCCCGTAGAGGCAAGCATTGAGGTTCCACCGATATCGTGCGGGGTCAATATTCCTGCCCTCTTGGGCAATCCCTGTACCACATACAACGAGAACAATGGCCCAGACCAATGCGCGCGCGACAGAGCGGCGCGCGAACTGCCGCGCGCGCCAGCTTCGGAGTTCTTGCGTCACAACACGTCCGGTCATGGAGACCTCGCCGCGTTTGTGCCTATGTACGGTAGTTTGCTCGGGACAGTTGGCCTCGGGCGCAGCAGAAAAACTGCCGCCCCAACGCTGAAGAGGAGGACAGGTCGCCGCAATGCATCGAAAGGGTTATGTTTTCGCCGAACCGACGGGTATTTGGTATTAGGGCTTAGCTACGCGGATACCTCGCAGTTACCGCGACTGGCTCCTTGGCCTACCCTCCACGCGCAACGCCGGGTCCGTCACTCCGCCTTGGCGCCCGAGAGCGCCACCACGTCCTTCCACATCGCGCGCTCCTTTGCGGCGTAGGCGAGCGCTTCCTCGGGAGTCGACGAGATGCAACGGGCGCCTGCGACCAAGAACCGTTTCTGCAATGCCTCGTCGGCGGCGATTTTGCGCATGGCGCCGGACAGCGCATCGACGATCGGGCGCGGCGTAGCGGCCGGCACCACGAATGCGGCCCAGGAGGTAACGACGAAGTCATTGATCCCCGCCTCCCCCATGGTCGGCACGTCCGGCAAGGTGGGCCAGCGCTGCGCCGAGGTCACAGCGAGCGCGCGCATCTTGCCGGACTGAATCTGCGGCACGTAAGAGGCGAGATTGTCGATGGCGAAGGTGACGTCGCCGGCGAGCATCGCCGGTATCGTCTGCGCCGCGCCGCGGAACGGCACATGCACGGCGTCGAGTCCGGCGCGGTTGGCAAAGAGCACGCCGGAGAGATGCGGCGACGTGCCGACGCCGGGGCTGCCGAAATTCACCTTGCCCTTCTGCTTCGCCCAGGCGACGAATTCCGACACCGTCTTCGCCGGGACGTGATCGCTGGAGACGACGAACACGTTCGGCAATTCCCAAGTAAGCGAGGCCGGGACCATGTCGCGCTCTGGATCGTAGGGCATGTGCGCGTAGAGATATTGATTGATGGCGAAGTGACCGATGGTGGCGGCGCCGATCGTATAGCCGTCTGGCACGCTGCTCGTAACGGCGGCGATCCCGATATTGCCGCCGGCGCCTGGCCTGTTCTCGATCACGAAGGGCTGGCCGAACATGTCCTTCAAATGCTCGGCCAGGATGCGCGCGAGCACGTCGGTCGAGCCGCCGGCCGGATAAGGCACGATGACGCGCACGGGACGGTCGGGCCAGCGCCTGTCGTCGGCGCCCGCATGAGGCGAGAGCATGATCGCCGCGCCGGCGGCGGCGGTGCGAAGGACAGTGCGGCGCGTCGGTGAAGTCCATGGTGATGGCATTGCACGCTCCCCGGCGGTTACAATGACGTTCGCGTTTGACGTGCCATCTTACCGTGCCGAGAGATGCTGACAGCAAGATTCAACGCTGCGGTGCGATGCCTGCGCTTGGTTTGCTTCGGAAGCCTGGTGCTTGCGGGCGCCGCATCTGCGCAAGGTGCCGCCTGCAAGCTCGAGCCGATCGGCGACGGCAAAGTCGTGGCCGTGCGCGACGGGCGGCGCACGCTGATGCTCGATGACGGGCGCGAGCTGCGGCTGGCGGCGATCGAAGCACCCGACCAGAGCCGCTCCGCGCTCGCGGCCTTGACCGATGGCCAGACGCTGCGTCTGGCCAAGCGCGGCGCTGACCACGATCGCTACTGCCGCGTCGTCGCCTTCGCCTTTGCCGGAGACGCGACCCAATCGCTCCAGCAGACGCTCATCGGCGAAGGCTGGGCGCGGGTTTCGTCGCGCGCCGGCGGTAGCACGTGCGCCGCCGACCTCCTGGCCGCCGAAGAGGCCGCACGGAACGCGCGCCGCGGTCTGTGGGCCGATCCAAATTTCGCCCCTTTGGCGGCTGAAAATACCAGTCGACTCACGGCCGAGACGGGCCATTTCGTGTTGGTCGAGGGCAAGTCTTGTCGGTGCGCGAGGGCGGCGCCACAATATATGTGAATTTCGGGCGACGCTGGGCTGAGTCATTCTCCGTCACTATTCCGCGACGTCTCGGGCGTAGCTTTACTGCCGCGGGATGGAGCCGAAGCAGCTCGAAGGCCGCCGTATCCGCGTGCGCGGCTTTCTCGAGCAGCGCAGCGGGCCGATCGTCGCCGCCGAAGCGCCGGAGCAGATCGAGTTCGCGGATTGAGCGACGTGAGTAGTGGGGTCATGGCTGCAACAACAATCGTGAGATCGGCGAGACAGGCGCGCCGGCTTGCCGTTGTGCTTGGCCTCCTGCTCGCGGGATGCGGCAGCCTTCCGGTCGACCGCCAGGTCACGCTGCCGATGCCGAAGCCCAATCCGCAGGCCGAGCGGCAGGCGACCGCGGCCCAGCGCGAACATACGCGCATCCTCGCCTCCTATGGCGGCGTATACGAGAATGCGAAGATTCAGGCGATGATCGAACAGACGGTCTCGCGGCTGGTCGCGGCATCCGAACGGCCCGACCTCAAGTACAAGGTCACCATCCTCAACTCGTCGGCCATCAACGCCTTCGCCCTGCCGAACGGACAGCTTTACGTCACGCGCGGGCTGATCGCGCTCGCCAATGACCGCGCCGAGTTCGCCTCGGTGCTGGCGCACGAGATGGGCCACGTGATCGCGCGGCACGCCGCCATCCGCGAGGAGCAGGCGAAGCAGGCTGCGATCATCTCGCATGTCGTGAACGACGTGCTCAGCGATCCCAATACGGGCGCACTGGCGCTCGCGAAATCGAAGCTGGCCCTGGCCAGCTTTTCGCGCGCGCAGGAGTTTGAGGCCGACGGCATCGGCGTCGGCATTTCCGCACGCGCCGGCTTCGACCCGTTCGGCGCCTCGCGCTTCCTCAACGACATGCAGCGCAATGCCGACCTGAAAGCGTCCGGCGGCACGAGCGCCGATCCGCGCACCATCGACTTCCTCTCCAGCCACCCCGCGACGCCGGAGCGCGTGAAGAACGCACTCGCCAATGCGCGCCAGTTCAGCGGCCCCGGCAACGGCGAGCGCGACCGCGCGCAATACCTCGCCGATCTCGACGGCATGGTCTACGGCGAAGACCCGACCGAAGGCTTCACGCGCGGCCGCCGCTTCGTGCATCCCAACCTCGGCTTCACCTTCGTTGCGCCGCCAGGCTTCTCGCTCGACAACACGGCGCAGGCGGTGCTCGGCCTCAAGGACGGCGGCGGCGAAGCGCTGCGCCTCGACGTGGTAAGCGTGCCGGCTGAACAGTCGCTGCCCGATTATCTCAAGTCGGGCTGGATGGAGCATGTCGACGCCTCGAGCATCGACCAGTTCACCGTCAACGGTTTCCCAGCGGCGACCGCCACCGCGAGCGGCGATCAATGGTCGTTCCGGCTTTACGTGGTGCGCTTCGGCAGCGACGTCTACCGCTTCATCTTCGCGACGAAGAACAAGACCGCGCAGTCCGTGAAGGCGTTCCGCGAGTCCGTGATGAGCTTCCGCCGCATGAGCCTGAAGGAGGCTCACGAAGTGCATCCGCTGCGGATCAAGATCGTCACGGCGGAGCACGGCGATACGCAGGAGAAGCTCGCGCGCCGCATGGCAATGCCCGACCACCAGATCGAGCTGTTCCGTGTGATCAACGGGCTCTCGCACAACGATGCGATCAAGCCGGGCGAAAAGCTGAAGATCGTGGTGGAGTGAGACAAGGCGGCGCAGCCCCCTGCACTGTCATGCCCGGCCTTGTGCCGGCCATCCCGCTTAGTAAGGCACTGCATCCCTAAGCGGGATGGCCGGGACAAGTCCGGCCATGACAAGTCTAAAGTCATCCTGCGTAATAAGCGTGCGAGGGAAGGCTCGCCTCAAACCTCCCCCGCTTCCGGGTTGAGCGTGAACTCGCGCGGCACCACGGGACCCCACAGATAGAACGAGTCCTCCGGCTTGTGATCGGCGGCCGGCCAGCGGTCTTCCTTCGGGATGTAGTCGATGTCGCAGGAATATTCCGAGAAGCTGCCCCAGGGATCCATGACGTAGTGGAAGTAGTTTGAGCCGAGCACGTGGCGGCCGAGGCCCCAGCCCTTCTGCCAGCCTTTGTCGGCCATGCGCATGGCGCCGAGGCCGATGTCCTGCACGCTGGCGACGTCCCAGCTGCAATGGTGGAAGCCCGGCGCGCTCGACTTCACCAGCGCCAGCAAGTGATGGTCGCTGCCGTGGATGCCGTGCATGAAGGCGACGATGTCGGAGGCGCGGTCGGACAGCCGCAGGCCAATCGTGCGCTCGTAGAACTTGATCGAGGCATCGATGTCGGAGGTGAAGATCAGCACATGCGACAGACGGCGCGGGCGCACCAAGCCGGACTTCTCGCGCGTGGTCGCGGCAGCGACGCCGGGGCCGACGGAGATCCATTCACTCACCGCCTTGTGGTCGGGCGACACTTTCGGCGCGACCTTCACTTCCATCAGCACGCCTTCATGGTTGCGGAACCAGAAGCCGTTGCTCTCGAAGCCCGGCGGCGGATCGATCAGCTTCACGCCGGCCTCTTCGATGCGCGCCTTCAGGCGCGGCAGGTCTTCGGCGTAGCAGCCGAAGGAGAGATGGTGCAGCGCCTTGGCGCGCGAGCCTTCCACCACCGAGCCCCAGCGGTGCTCATGGCCAAATGTCTTGATCGAGAGCGCCTGGCCGTCGCGTTTCACGTCGAGACCGAAATTGCCGTAGAAGTCCTCGGCGACGCTGGCGTCAGGCACAGTCAGGACGAACTGGTCGAGTGAATGCACGCCGAGCGCATCGGACTCTGTCGTCGGCGCGACGTAGCCGCCTATAGCGGTCATAGTGAACTCCCTAGATCGTTGTGTCGGTGATTGGCCGGCATTCTAGTCTTCTGCGCGGAACCGGCAACAATCGAAACTGCCAAAGATCTGTGCGTGTTAGCCGCTGTCGGCGGGCGAAAAGTCTTGCCCGCAGCTGCCCACCATCACGCGTTTCGTTTTTTTTATCCTTCCCTGTCTGCGGGGGTGCGTGGCGAGCGAAGCGAGCCGGGTGGGAGCGCTCGCGATAAACGGCGAGGCGACCCCACCCCCGGTGCTTCGCGCCGGACCCTTCAGGGGAGGGAGAAGCGCGCAAGCGGCGGTGGCTCGTCACAAATAAAAAGCCCGGCGTTTCCGCCGGGCTTTTGGAACTTAGTGATGGAACGCCGGATCAGGCCGCCTCTTCCTCGACGGTTTCGTCGCCGCCGGCCTCATCGGCCGGCTTCGGACCGCGGCGCGGGCCCTTGGCCAGCGCGCCTTCGATCTCCTTGATCGCCTCGGTCTCGGTGATCTTCTGTACCGCCGCGATCTCGCGCGAGAGTCGGTCGAGCGCCGCCTCGTAGAGCTGCCGCTCGGAATAGGACTGCTCGGGCTGGGTGTCCGACCGGTACAGGTCGCGCACCACCTCGGCGATGGCGACGATGTCGCCTGAGTTGATCTTCGCCTCGTATTCCTGCGCCCGGCGCGACCACATGGTGCGCTTGATGCGCGCGCGGCCCTTGAGGGTCTCCAGCGCCCGTTTGACCAGCGGCGGTTCCGCCAGCTTACGCATGCCAACCGACACGATCTTCGCGGTCGGAACCCGGAGCGTCATCTTGTCCTTGATGAAGTTGATGACGAAAAGTTCGAGCTTGGCGCCCGCGATCTCCTGCTCCTCGATGGCCATGATCTGCCCGACACCATGCGCCGGGTAGACGATGAACTCATTGGTCTTGAAGCCTTGGCGCTGGGTCGTTTTCTTATTGGGGGTCGGCATTCCGGGCAAAACTCCTTCACCGGCCGCCTTGCGGCTGCCGGCCACTTTGGCTGCGGGAGCCCCGCGGGCGGAGCCGCGCGAGGCCTGCGGGGTCCGCCGTGCTACGGCAGACTTTTTGTTTCCCCGGCTACCGCCGGATGAACTTTTCTTCGTGTGACGCGATTTTCCTGCCACTGCTGACGCGTGGATTGCACGCCCTCTTGCCAGACCCTTGGGACCCTAACCGCCGAAAAATAAGGCTCCCGACAAGGGGAGCTCCTCGCAGGCGGCGTGTTTTTTCGTCTTCATCGGACTTTTGAAGTATATAGCACATTTTTGGGCTGAATCAAAGCGTTATGGCGACGCAAAACCGCAATTCAGAGGTTACAAATCTGCAATTTTGTCAAAGCGGTTAACGAAGCCGGCCCATAAAAGTGCCGGTGCGTGATTCATTTCTTTGGAAGTACGGCGTTCGAGAGCCGTGCGGCGATCAATCGCCGCTGCCGGGATTGGGCGAGAAGAACTTGTCGAGCTTGCCGGTGGTCCCATCGAACTCCTTAGCGTCCGCCGGCGGTTCCCTTTTAACGGTTATGTTCGGCCAGGACTTTGCGTACTCGGCATTGAGCTCGAGGAATTTCTCCAGACCCGGCTCGGTATCGGGCTTGATCGCCTCGGCCGGGCATTCCGGCTCGCAGACGCCACAGTCGATGCATTCGTCGGGATGGATGACAAGCATGTTCTCGCCTTCGTAGAAGCAGTCCACCGGACAGACTTCGACGCAATCCATGTACTTGCACTTGATGCAATTCTCGACGACGACGTAGGTCATCAAAAGCTCCGACTAAACTTCCGCACCGGTCCCTAACGCAACAAGGGACAGGCTGCAAGGCAGGCGGCGCAGTGGCCGTGCCGCGCGGCTAACGCATCTTACGCCTATGGCACCTCGCGATAAAGCGCGCGTGCAACCAGGGCGCCGCCGCGTTTCTCGCAGAAGCCCTCCACCTGGATCACGCGCACGGCGCGGTCGAGCGCCAAGGTGACCACGTCACCGGCCCGGACCGGCTGACTGGCGGCGGTGATTCGCTTGCCGTTGAGACGGACATAGCCGGCCTCGGCGAGCGCCGCCGCGGCGGCGCGGGTGCGCACCATGCGCGCGTGCCAGAGCCATTTGTCGATGCGCTGGCGATCCAAGACCTATCCCTGGGGGATACTCACGATGGCCGGTCCTTCTGCTCGAGCTGCTGCTTGAGGGCCGCGAGCTTGGCGAAAGGCGAGTTCGGATCGGGCGCTTTGTCGCGACGATCCGACGAGCCGTGCGGACGGGCGTAGTACTGCTCGCGCTCGGCGCGATCGACGCGGTCGCCTTTGTCGCGGCGAGGCGGACGGTCGCGGCGCGGGCCGCGATCCTGACCTGGACGCTCGCCGCCGCGTTGGCCTTCACGCTGGACCTTCTGCTGGCGTTCGTGGCGGTCGCGCCGGTCTTGCCGGTCGCCACCGCGCTCGTGACGCGGCGGACGCGAATCAGGTTGAGCGCCCTCGGCGGGCGCAGCAGCGGCAACGGCCGACTCGGCAGGCGCTGCGGCATCGGCCGGAGCGGCCGCCTGCGGCGCACGGTTCGGCCGGCGCTGATGCTGGTGCCGCGGCGGACGCCGTTCGGAACGACCGCCCGGACGCCAGACCTCGATGAAGGCCTGTTCCTCCGGCTTGGCCGGCTCGGTCGAGGCGACTTCGGCTGTGGCTTCCGCCGTCGGTTCGGCAGATGCGGGTTCGGTCGTGGCTTCCGCCGCTGATTCGGCAGACGCGGCTTCAGCGGCGGCTTCCGGCTCAACCGCTTCAGGTGCCCGCTCGGCCGCTGCGTCGATCTGCGGAATGAGCTCGGCTTCCGGCAGCAGGCTTAGCGACGAGACAGCTTGGCCGACCGTGGTGTCGTCGGTTGACGCAACGGTGACCTCTTCAGACAAGGCATCGGCGGCGGCGTCAGGCGCCACGGGCGCTTCGCCGGCAGCGGCCGGCGTGACGTCTGTTGCAGCATTTGCTGCGGCATCAGCCGCAGCATCCGGTGCAGCATCGGCAGGAGGCGCGGCCTCGGCAGGCGTGGGCTCCGGGGGCTTCGGGCGGCGGTCCATGCGATAGCCGAGCGCGCGCAGGATTGAGGCAAAGTCCTCGCCCGAGGCGCCGGTGAGCGACGTCATGGCGCCGGTGACGAGAAAGCCGCGGCCATCGAACACGCCGTCGGGCTTCGGCCCGGGCGAACCTTCGCGCCAGGCCAGCGCCGGGCGGATGAGATCCGCGAGCCGCTCGAGAATATCGACGCGCACGGCGCGTTCGCCGCAGATGCGATAGCCCGACGTGCGGTAGAGCGCGTTCGGCGTCTCCTTGTCGACGGGGATCGAGGTGCGGCCCGACGCGGCGAGATGCAGCAACTCAGTGACGCCCTTGGCGTCCGGCGCCTCATGCTTGAGCGCCCAGAGTTGCGTCGCCAGCGCGCGCGGCGCCGGCTTCATCAGGGCCGGAAGATAGATGTGATAGGCGCCGAAGCGCACGCCGTATTTGCGCAGCGTCGCGCGTGAGGGCTGATCGAGGCCCTTCACCTCTTCCGCCACCTTCTGCCGCTCGAGCACGCCGATCGCTTCCACAAGCTGGAATGCGACGCCACGCGCCATGCCGGTGACGTCTTCCGCCGCGGAGAGCGTGAACAGCGGCGCGAGCAGCTTCTCGATATGCGTCTTGAGCCAGAGGTCGAGCCGCGTCTGCACCAGTTCGCGCGACGGGCCGGTGAGATGTTCGTCGGCGATGATGCGCACGCGCGGACGCAGCGTGTCGTCGCCGGTCATGAGCTTGCCGACGACGTCGCCGAGCCAGCGGATGGCGCCGTCGTTGGCCAGCACGATCTGATCGTTGCGCGACTGCGACAGGCGCGTCGCGCGCGACTCGATCTCCACCGCCAGCACCTTCTGCGCGGCGGCATTGAGCGCCTTCGCTTCCGAGCCTGCGGCCGATGCGTCGGGCGCGAACATGAATCCATCGAGACGGCCAAGCATGTGCCCCTCGACCGTGACGTCGCCAGTTTTACCGATTTCAGTTTCGAGCATTGCGTTCTCTCGTAGCCGCCGCATCAAGACGCTGGTGCGGCGGTCGACGAAGCGCTCGGCCAACCGCTCGTGCAACGCATCGGACAGCTTGTCCTCGACCGCGCGGGTGGTTGCCTGCCAATGCTCCGGGTCGGAGAGCCAATCCGGGCGGTTGGCAACGTAAGTCCAAGTTCTGACATGCGCGATCCGGTTTGAGAGAGTGTCGATGTCGCCGTCGGTCCGGTCGGCGTGAGCGATCTGACGAGCGAACCAATCGGTGGGGATATTACCCTCGCGCGTGAGGAAACCATAGAGGGTCACGACCAATTCAGCATGAGTCGCCGGCGCGATCTTGCGATAGTCGGGAACCTGACATGCGTCCCACAAACGCTGGATCGCCGCCCGGCCACGCGCGAGCGCGCGCACGTCCTCGTCGCGCGCACAATGTTCCAGCACGAGGATGTCTTCGCCGGTCGGCGCGCGGGTGAGGCCCTGCTCATTCGGCGCCGCGGCGAGCGAGGCCTGCAACGCCCCGACCGAGGAGAAATCGAGGTCGGTGTTGCGCCACTGGAGCATGCGCACCGGCTCGAAGCTGTGGCTTTCCAGCGCCTGAACCAAGTCCGGCTCGAACGGATCGCACCGCCCGGTGACACCGAACGTGCCGTCGCGCGTGGCGCGCCCGGCGCGGCCCGCGATTTGCGCGAGCTCGGCTGGATTGAGTTTGCGGAATTGGTAACCGTCGAATTTACGATCGGATGCGAATGCGACGTGATCGACGTCGAGATTGAGCCCCATGCCGATCGCATCGGTTGCGACCAGGTAATCCACATCGCCGGATTGGTAGAGTGCAACCTGCGCATTGCGCGTGCGTGGGCTGAGCGCGCCGAGGACGACGGCGGCGCCGCCGCGCTGGCGGCGGATCAGTTCGGCGATGGAATAGACTTCCTCGGCCGAGAAAGCGACGACGGCCGAGCGCGACGGTAGACGCGTGAGCTTCTTCTCGCCGGCGTAAGTGAGCATCGACAGCCGCGGCCGGCTGACGATGTGCGCGCCGGGCAAAAGCTTCTCGACCATCGGCCGCATGGTGGCGGCGCCGAGCACCAACGTCTCCTCGCGCGCGCGCGCGTTGAGCATGCGGTCGGTGAAGACGTGACCACGCTCGAAATCGACGCCGAGCTGGATCTCGTCGATGGCCATGAAGGCGACATCGAGATCGCGCGGCATCGCCTCGACGGTGGAGACCCAATAGCGCGCGTTCGGCGGCTTGATCTTCTCCTCGCCGGTGATCAACGCGACGGCGTTCACGCCGGCCCGGTCCACGACCTTGTTGTAAACCTCGCGCGCCAGTAGCCGCAGCGGCAGACCGATGATGCCGCTCGAATGCGCGAGCATGCGCTCGATCGCAAGATGGGTTTTGCCGGTATTGGTGGGACCGAGCACCGCGGTGACGCCGGCGCCGCGAGCGCGCGCCGCGCGGGAAGGCGGCGGAGAGAAGCTAATGGCCATTACGCATCCAGACTGACGGCAGACCCGACGTTCGAGCGCCGCCGTAGGCTTCCTGTATCACAGTGCGACGACAAACACGCGCCCGGTTAAGTTTTGGAACGGGACTTGAACGAATCGCGCCCGAATCGCTGGTTTCCGCCCAATCGGACTTCGTTCTCCACGAGATGTAGGGAGCAACGGGCACCTTGCCACGAGATTTGCGCACAACGGGACCGCAATGTTACGGATTTCGGACGGCATTTATTAACATTGGCAAGAAATATCCCACCATCGGCCCGAACTATGACCGTTGCAAGCAAACGCCGCTGTCCCGTAATGGAACCCGGCCAAGCCTTTGATTAAGCTTTGGAACAGGGCTGGAACGAATCGCGCCCGAATCGCTGGTAAGTCGGTAATCCGACTTCGTTCTCTACAAGATGTAGAGCGTTTTGGACCCGCGGTTACGAGATTTGCGAGAGGCGCGGCCGCAAGGTTAAGGGTTTCGTCCGGCATTTATTAACGGCGCCCTGTCACGGCGACGGTCCGACCCGGAAGGGCGAGCTTCGGATGGTGAGATGCCTGATCGCTTCGTTTGTTCCACATTGGAACCGCAGCCAAGCCGTTGATTAAGCTATGGAACGAGTCTGGAACGAATCGCGCCCGAATCGCTGACTCGCGCCCTGTACGGATTCGTTCACGGCGATATCTGGGAAGCGGGCCGGAGGCGGATACCAGATCGGGTAGCGCGGGACGATTCCGCGGGGTTTCCCAACGCCGCAATCGTTAACGCGGGTTGGATTCCGGTTTCTGGGAAGAGTCAACAGGACTCAGGGGAGCCCACCCCGGCGCAGAGCCTGTCATCGAGCCGTGCTTCGCGCGGACCCGTTGGGCTGGACCCTCCCCTTTCAGGGGATATTTGCCTTCCATACGGCCTATGCTGGCTTCCATACATATCCCCTAAGGCCTTGTTCCCCTTGAAGTTCCTTCCATATGGGCTATGCTGGCTTCCATACGCCTTCACCCCCATCATTGGGACACTTCCGGGACACAACCATGGCATGTAAGGCTCGCCATTCCAGCTTAGAGACCCGCACCGCCCGGCTGAAGCTAGCGGTCGCCCGCAAACCATACAACGGCCCGAAGCTCTCGCGCGGCGTACATCTGCTGTACCGGCGCAACAAGACGAACGGCACGTGGGTGCTCAAAGCCTCCAATGGTCACGGCGCGTACTGGACCAAGGCCATCGCCGAGGCGGATGACTTTGACGAG
>DASXOK010000579.1:0-1828 GCA_036494425.1 Pseudolabrys sp. | reverse complement strand
CGAGTTCACGCGCGAGGCGCTGCGCGGCGCGCAGAACGCGTCATTCTATTCCACGCATGAGCGGTGACGGGGGCACGGGATCGGTCGGCGGACGGGAATCATCCGCGCGGGATTTCCACCGCATTCCAGAACCGTGGATTGGCGCTGGATTGGATGCGCAGCCATTGATAGTCCGCAAGCGTATCGGCGAAATCGCGTACGCGTGCTCGAAGATTGTCGAGGACGAGATCGGCGCTTTCAATCCTGGCGACCAGCACCAGATGATGCTCGCCGGTTGAACGGAGCCTGAGCTCGGCCAGCAGCAACACCTCCTGCGTCCAACCGCGCGCGAGCAGGGCGTGCCGCTTGTTCACGGCGAAATCCGTGCAGGTGCCGGCAAAGGGATTGAGACGCCAATGTCTCATCGGACCGCGTTCGCGTAACTGCGTAGGAATGATGCGCAGGTTGATCTCGCGATTGACAGTTTCGAGCTCCTGCCTCCTCTCGCGCGGCGCCGGTGTGTCGTGCATCCGGCGGCGATCGGGTGAAGCGCACTCGTCCGGATAGCGGCTGCAGAACCTGGTGTGACCGAAGGGTTCAAGTGCGTTCCCGCCGAATGCGATGCGCGGACTTTGATATGCCGCAAGCGATGCCATCGGGCGCACACGTTGCCTGCAACGACCGCTGCAAGCGCGCATTTCTGAAAGAATTTGCGAAGCACCACGGCCTCCCGGATCGATGACGAGCTTCCTGGCGTCGTCTCGGGAGTGGTACGGCTGAGGTCTGTCATTCAGTTGAGATGAGTCAACGCGCGCCCTCAGGAGATGTACGGACGCGTGCGCGATTTATGCTGATTCAGCAACGCAAACAGTCGCGTTGTGCGTACAAATACGGAGGCCCTGTGCGGCCTCGCGCCGGTGCGTAATGGTACGGAGCCGATGACCGCCGCGACGCGGCGACCATCCGACATGTGCCTTGCAGCAGTGTGTGACTAGGCCATCCGGCGCAATTCGGCAGCGGGTTCTTCATACTTGCCGATCATCTGCTCTTGATACCCGTCGCAGATGTGAGACAGCGCGGTTCTGAACTCGGCTTGCGTGTCTTCGCTCGGCTGGACGAGCGGCAAGCGAACGACCGGCGACATCAGGCCGAGCAGGCTCAGCGCATATTTCAGCGGAGCGGGGCTGCTCTCGCGGAACAGCAGCTCGGTCAGATGCGCGACCGGCGCTTCGAGCCGCTGCGCGCGGCTGATCTGGCCCTGCCGGCACGCCAGGAACATGCCGCGGCAGAGGCCGGGCGCGAGATTGGCGGTGACCGAGATGCAGCCGTTACCGCCTTGCGTGAAATAGGCGAGGGCTGTGGCGTCGTCGCCGGAGAGCAGCCGAAAGTGCTCGCCGACGCGTGGCCGCAGGCGCACCGGCCGTGTCACGTCGCCGGTGGCGTCCTTGAGGCCGATGATTTGCGGCAGCTCGGCGAGGCGCGCGATGGTGTCATCGGCGAGGCCGCAAGCCGAGCGCGACGGGACATCGTACAGGATGATCGGCAGCGACGTCGCCTCAGTGATGGCGCGGAAGTGGGCATAGAGCCCCGCCTGGGTCGGCTTGTTGTAATAGGGGACGGTCGAGAGGACCGCGTCGGCGCCGGCCGCTTCGGCGTCCTTGCTCAGGGCGATGGCATGCGAGGTCGAGTTGGACCCCGCGCCGGCTATGACGGGCACGCGGCATTGCGATACGCGCGCCGCGATACTGACGATTTTGTGGTGCTCGGCCGGTGTGAGCGTCGGCGCTTCGCCGGTCGTGCCGCAGACGACAAGGGCATTGGCGCCCTCGAGGATCTGGCGGTCGCAGAA
>DASXOK010000578.1:0-25083 GCA_036494425.1 Pseudolabrys sp. | reverse complement strand
CACTCGACGCGACCGCACTGCCGGAGCCGTGACCATGCGGAGACCGTCATGACCGACAAACATATCCTGCACATGCTGAGCCCGCTCAAGCACATGAGCCCCTTCGACGCGAACATGGCGCTCGACGCCGGTTACGATGCGGTCGTTCCTTACACGCAGGTGACGCTCGGCGAAGTGCAAGGCCTCGTGCAGGATGCAATGTTCTCGCGGCCGCCGAAGATCGGGGTGCAGACCGGCGTCTTCATCGGCGGCAAGCAGGCGATCGAAGCTCTCGACATGCTCGCGGCGGCGAAGAAGTCGCTGGTGCCGCCATTCGGCATTTCGTTTTTCGCCGATCCGGCCGGCTCGTTCACCACCGCCGCGGCGATGGTCGCCTGCGTCGAGAAGCTCCTGCGCGACAAGAAGAAACGCGCGCTCAAGGGGCTGCGCTTTGCGGTGTTCGGCGCGACCGGCGTGGTCGGTTTCTCCTCGGCGGTGATCGCGGCGCTCGAGGGCGCGGACGTGACGCTGGTCGGCCATGACGGCGTCAAGCGCGTGAGTGAAAGCGCGTCCGAGATCAAGGCGCGCTTCGGCGTCGATACCCATGCGGCCGACGGCAGCGACGACGGCAAAAAGGCAGCGATCCTGTCGGTCACGGAGGTTGCATTGTGTGCGGGCCGCGCCGGCGTGCAGATTCTCTCGGCGCAGCAGCTCGACGCGGCGAAAGGCCTGCTCATCGTCGGCGACGTGAATGCGGTTCCGCCCGCCGGTGTCGAAGGCCTCGATGTGATGGCGAACGGCACAGAGATCAACGATCACGGCGCGCTGGGGATCGGCCCGCTGGCCATCGGCAACATCAAGTACAAAACCGAGTTCGGCTTGTTCCAGAAAATGATCGCGGCGACGAAGCCGGTATGCTTCGATTTCCGCGATGCCTTCGTCCTTGCGCGCAAACTCAATGGATAGAGGTGCCGTGGTGCTCATTGCCGCCGTCTCGGGACGAGCGCTCGCCGCGTCCGCGCGGCGCGGCGGCTTTGTGCCGCTGGTGGCCGATGCCTTCGGCGATCAGGATACGCTCGCGGCCGCCGCTGGCCACATGCGCGCCGGCATGCTCGATCGTCCCATCGACGGCGAGACGTTGATGGGCGCCCTCGAAGCCCTCGCCGGTGAGCGCGAACCCGCCGGCATCGTCTGCGGCAGCGGTTTCGAGGATCGCGCCGATCTGCTCGCGCGGATCGGTGCGCGCTGGCCTTTGCTCGGCAATGGCGCGAATACGACCGCGCGCATCAAGGACCCCTTAACCTTCGCCGACATTTGCCGCGCCGCGAAGATCCCGCATCCGCAGACCTCACTCACGCCGCCTTCGGATCGCAACGGCTGGCTGGTGAAGCGCATCGGCGGCGCCGGCGGTCTACATGTGCGCGATGCCAGCGACAGCAAGGCGGAGGGCGAGGGCGTTTACTTCCAGCGCCGCGTCGGCGGCGAGCCGGTGTCCGCGTTCGTGCTTGGCGACGGCAAAAACGTCATGGTGCTTGGCTTCAGCGCGCAATGGACCGCGCCGTCGCGCAAGCATCCATTACGTTATGGCGGCGCGGTGCGACCGGCCGCGATCAGCGATGGCTTGATGCGCGATCTGACCGCGGCCGTCGAACGTCTTGCCGCCATTGTGCCGCTCGTCGGCGTCAACAGCGCCGATTTCCTTGTCGAGGGCGATACGTTCCATCTCCTCGAGATCAATCCACGGCCAGGCGCGACATTCGATCTGTTCGAGCGCGACGATCAACCGCTATTTGCGCTGCATGTCGAAGCGTGTGCAGGAACGCTTCCTGCGCAAGCACCGGTGTTCGACGGCGCCATGGCCGGCACGATCGTCTATGCCATTCGCGACATCGACTCGATCCCGAAGATCGCGTGGCCGGACTGGGCGGCGGACCTGTCGGTGCCCGGCAGCCGGATCGGAGCCGACGATCCACTGTGCTCTGTGTTCGCGCGCGCGGAGACCGCGGCCGCCGCGAAAGCATTGGTGGATCAGCGCGTGGCGCAAATCCATGCGATGGTCGAAGGATGGTCGCCATGAGCGACGCGCCCGCCCTCAGCGTCAACACCCGCGCGGAGGTGCTTGTCGCCAAGCTGAAGGCATCGGCTGTTGAGTTGAAAGTCGAAGTCACGCACGGCGAACGCGGCGAGACGCTGATCGACGCCGGTAACCACGCGCGCGGGAGCATTGCCGCGGGCATCGCGCTCGCGGAAATCTGCCTGGGCGGCCTGGGCACGGTGCAACTCACCGCGAGCACGACGACGCCACGCTGGCCGTGGACGCTGTTGGTCCATTCCGCCAATCCGGTGATTGCCTGCCTCGCCAGCCAATATGCCGGCTGGCGCCTCGCCCACGGCGAAGGCAAGGGCGCGTTCTTCGCGCTCGGCTCCGGCCCCGCGCGCGCGCTCGCACGCACCGAGCCGCTGTTCGAGACGCTAGATTATCGCGATGTGGCGAAAAGCGCCGTTTTGGTGATGGAAAGCCCGCGTCCGCCCCCGGCGCCCGTAGTCGACAAAGTGGCCGAAGCGTGCCGGCTCGCGCCTGACAAGCTCACCTTCATATACGCGCCGACGCAGAGCTTGGCCGGCGCGACGCAGATCGTCGCGCGCGTGCTCGAAGTGGTGCTGCACAAGGCGCATGAACTCAAATTCCCGATCGAGCGCATCGTCGAAGGCATGGGCGCGGCGCCCCTGGCGCCGCCGCATCCGGATTTCGTCACCGCCATGGGCCGCACCAACGACGCCATCATCTTTGCCGGCCGCGTGCAACTCATGGTGACAGGGCCTGCTGCCGAGGCGCGGGCTCTGGCCGGAGAGTTGCCGTGCGAGGGTTCGCGCGACTATGGCCAGCCCTTCGCCGAGATATTCAAGCGCTTCAAGGGTGACTTTTATGCCATCGACCCGATGCTGTTCAGTCCTGCCGAAGTGACGGTGACGGCCCTCGACAGTGGCGAGAGCTTCCGCGCCGGCCATATCGATTTGAAGCTGCTCGATGCCTCATTCTCTTGAATCGATCGCAACGCGCGAGGCCGTCGTCGCGGCAACGGTGGCGCTGGTCAGCGACACGACCGATTGGCATGCGCGCGCGTTGAGTGAAGCCTTTGCCGCGCACGGCGTACGGGCCAAGCTCGTCGCGCTGGAGGCCTGCCGCATCGACACCGGCAGCGTGAGCGGGTTGACCTTGCCCGGCTTCGCCACGAGCCTGCCCGACGCCATGTTCGTGCGCACGATGTCCGGCGGCAGCTTCGAGGCGGTCACCCATCGGCTCGGCATCCTGCACGCGTTGAGCGACATCGGCGTGCCGGTATGGAATAGCGCGCGCGCCATCGAACGCTGCGTCGACAAATCGATGACGAGCTTCCTGCTCGCCCGCGCCGGAATCCCGACGCCGCAGACCTGGACCGCGGAATCGCGCGAACGGGCCGCCGAAATCTTGCAGGCCGAAGCAGGCCCGCTGGTGCTCAAGCCTTTGTTCGGTTCCCAGGGACGCGGCTTGCGACTCATCCACAACGCGGATGAATTGCCTGCGCCGGCCGAGGTGGCGGGTCTCTACTATTTGCAGCGCTATGTCGGCGTGGATCGCAACGGCTATCACGATTTCCGCCTGCTGGTGTCGCAGGGCCGGGTTGTCGCGGCGATGATGCGGCACTCCACCCACTGGATCACCAACGTCAAACGTGGCGGCAAACCTGTGGCGGCCATGCCCGACAGTTCCATGAAGGATCTGGCTATCGCGGCCACTTCCGCGGTCGGTGCCGATTTTGCCGGCGTCGATATCATTCATGATGCGTCCGGGCGGCCGGCCGTGCTCGAGGTCAACAGCATGCCGGCCTGGTCGGGTTTGCAGCGCACCACATCGGCCGATATTGCGGCGATCCTTGCCGGCGATCTCGTCGTCGCCTTGGCGGCGCGGGCGCAGCGCCGTGTCTGACGCGCTCGCGCCGGGAGAAGTCTCGCGGCGCATCGCTGACGCATTTCTCGCCGCCTGCCGTGACGAACTGGATGCGCCGAAGCCCGGCAACGTGCATGTCTTCGCCGATGGCCATCGCATGACGGCGCAGGATTTCTTGTGCAGCGCCGAGGCCGCGGCGGGCCCATTGACCGAGTTGGGCGCGCGCGTCGGCACACGCATCCTCGCCGCCGTCGAAGCGACGTTCGCGGCGGTCGGCAGCAACACCAATCTCGGTATCATCCTGCTGTGCGGGCCCCTTGCGGCTGCTGCGGAATCTCAGCCGCATGACCTGCGCGCATCACTAGCGCGCGTGCTGCATATGCTCGATATCGAGGATTCCACGGCGGCCTTCCGCGCGATTGTCCGCTCGTCGCCGGCAGGGCTTGGTCACGCTGAAGAGCATGACGTGCATGCACCGGCAATTGTGACACTGCGTGCCGCCATGGCAGAGGCGGCGGATCGCGACCGCATTGCACGGCAATATGTTACTGATTTCGCCGACGTATTCGACGTCGGCGAGCCGCTGCTCGATGCAGCGCTTGGTGCATTGCCCGATCGCCGCTCGGCGACGCTGGCGATCTTTCTCGGCTTCCTTGCGGCGTTCCCCGACAGCCATATTTGCCGCAAATACGGCGCTGCAACAGCGGAACGCGTGCGCCGCCAGGCCTCATGGATGCGCGTGCGTGCGCTTGCTGCACCACGACTTGATGATGTCCTGCCGGAGTTGTTGACGTGGGACAAGGAATTGAAAGACGCCGGTATAAATCCGGGCACAAGTGCCGATCTGACCGTCGCGACCCTCTTCGTGCATCGCCTACACGGTCTCTTGCCGACAGCCCGCAACAATGCTTGACTTGTGAGGCGGACAAAACATCCGCCGCTATCTGGCAAACCGGTCCGGGTTCCGGACGCTGACAACAAGGATAGCCGTTCCGCCGGCGCAGGCCTGGCGTTCGGTGAGATTCGTTCAAATTTCCTTGGGAGGAGATGGCGATGGCTAAAATCAACGGATTGTGTGTCGGTGAGTCTCTCGTTGGCGAAGGTAACGAGGTCGCGCATATCGACCTCCTCATTGGGCCGCGTGGAAGCGCGGCTGAATCAGCGTTTGCTCATGCGCTGACAAACAACAAAGATGGTTTCACCTCGCTGCTGGCGGTGGTCGCGCCCAATCTTTTGACCAAGCCGCCGACCGTGATGTTCAACAAGGTCACGATCAAGGGCGCCAAGCAGGCGGTGCAGATGTTCGGCCCGGCGCAGCACGCGGTTGCCAAGGCGGTGGCCGACAGCGTCGCCGACGGGGTAATCCCGCAGGACGAGGCCGAAAACCTGTTTATCTGCGTCGGCGTATTCATCCATTGGGAAGCGGCCGACGACAAGAAGATCCAGGATTTCAATTATCGCGCCACCAAGGAAGCGATCGCCCGTGCTGTTGCCGGCGAACCGAAGGTGGCCGAAGTCGTCGCCAAGCGCGATCAGGTCAAGCATCCGTTCGCCGCCTGAAGCGACGACGGGACAGAAGCAATTTCCTGACAGCACAACAAGGGAAGCCGCCGCGGGCGGCCTCCCAACGTTGATGCCGCGCGCGCGAGCCCCTTCGGTAGCGCTCTTGCGCGGGTTCAGATGAGGGTCTGCAAGTCCGCGCCGGTGAGATGGCCGTTATGCAGGCTGGAGGCGATCAGCGCGCCTGCAATTCCTGCCTTTGCCAGTGCGCGCAGATCCTCGGCATCGCGTACGCCGCCGGCTGCATAAGTCTTGCGGCCGGAGGTGGCGATGCCGCGCAGCCTGACGAGATCGGGACCGCAATGACTTCCAACGCGGTCGAGCGTCATGACGATCACGCGTGCAGGCCACAGCATAGGAGTCGCCAGCAACGCGGGCGGTCCTTGAAATTCGTCTCCGCGAAAGTCGAGCGACAGCACGACGCGCGGATCGTCGGTGAAACGATGCATAAGGTCCGTATCGCTTTGCGTCTCGCTGCCCAGCACGACATGGCCCAGGTCCTGTGCCAGCCAGTCCGCTGCAGCGGCCATCTCGGCGATGCCGCTGTCGACCCACAGCGTCACCTGCGGCAAAGCCTGCTTCACTTGCGCCAGCGCCGTCCGGTTGTCTCCCTGGCCGCCGATGGCATCGAGATCGGCGACATAGAGCGTCGTGAACGGATAGACCGACATCAGCCCGCGCGCGATATCGACTGGATCGCTGCCGCGGGCAAGCGGCGTCTCGATCGGCCGGTATTGATCGCGCTGGCCCATGCGGGCGTGAACGACCGTGCCGCCTTTGAGATCGATGACCGGAATGACGTCCATGCTCTTCCCATCCACAGTGAGCCGTGTTGCGCCGTCATCTGCAACATCGTTTAGTCGGCGTGACTCC
Source organism: Pseudolabrys sp. (assembly GCA_036494425.1). Lineage (GTDB taxonomy): Bacteria > Pseudomonadota > Alphaproteobacteria > Rhizobiales > Xanthobacteraceae > Pseudolabrys. The sequence goes on along the minus strand of DASXOK010000578.1, from coordinate 18,743 downwards.
ATACACGAAGAAGGCGGGACAGTGCGATGGCGGTGGTGATCGGGTGGGATATCGGCGGTGCGCATTTGAAGGCGGCGCGTGCGGAGAATGGGCGCATCGTCGCTACCGTCCAGGTAGCGTCACCCTTGCGCCTCGGCCTCGAACGTCTGACGCAGTCTTTTGACGAGGCGAAGGCGCAGATGGGCTTGGCGGACCGCCACGCCATCACCATGACGGGCGAATTGGCCGATACGTTTGCCTCGCGCACTGAGGGCGTCGTCAGTTTGACCGAGGTGGCACTGCGCGCGCTCTCGCCCCTTCCGGTCGCGCTCTATGCCGGCCGCGCCGGGTTTGTCAGCCCGGACAAGGCGGCCATGCATATCATCGATATCGCCTCCGCCAATTGGTTCGCCAGCGCATCGTTCGCCGGCAAGCCGATGCGATCGGCACTCTTCATGGACATGGGATCGACGACGACCGACATCATTCCGGTGATCGGCGGCGTAGTGGCCTCGCGCGGCTATACCGACGGCGAACGGCTCGCTTCGGGTGAACTCGTGTATACCGGGCTGGTGCGCAGTTTCCTCATGGCGACGGAAAGCCGCGCGCCCTTCGCCGGGCAGTGGACCAGCCTGGTCCATGAGAACTTTGCCAACATGGCCGACGTGCAGCGCATCCTCGGAACGCTGCCCGATGACGCCGATCAGATGATGACGGCCGACGGCCGGCCGAAGACCGTGGCCGCCTCGCGGGCGCGGTTTGCGCGCATGGTCGGTCGCGACGCCGAGGATGCCGATAACGTGGCGTGGGAAGCGCTGGCGCGCTGGTTCGCCGAGGCCCAGGTTCGTGCCGTTACCGATGGCGCGATGCTCGTCCTCTCACAAGGCCGGCTGCCACCCGAGGCGCCGATCGTCGCCGCCGGGGTTGGCGCCGGGGTGCTGCGCGAGGTGGCGCGGCGGCTCGAACGCGGATGCATCGCGTTCGATAGTGTGCTCGACGTCGCCGCCGAGGCACGCGCCGGTGCTTCGTCCTGCGCGCCAGCAGCGGCTGTCGCCATGCTCGGCTCGCTCCTGTAATGGCGGTATTGGAACCCGTGCAGGCGCTCGAAATGACAACTTGTGATTACAATGCCGCTCAGGCAATATAGTGACGCCTAACGAGGCGTCCCCCTACGACTCTTGAAGAGGAGGTGATGCTAATGACGTGGATGACTCCGACTCTGGTCGAGATCTGCATCGGCCTCGAAATCAACGGCTATCTGCCGGCCGAATTCTGATCTCGCCTTCAGCGCTGCTCGTTCGCCGGCAAATGCATTGTTTTGCGTACCGGTTTGAACCGACAGGTCTTTGACCGGAAGCCTTGCCGGCGGACGGGCGTTATAGTTTTACCCGCAGGCCGGCGTAGACCGCGAAGGGCGCGCCGGGGCTCATCGTGCGCGGATCGGTCAGGCCGAGGAACGGCACTTCGGATGTATCGAAGAATGTGCCGTAGGTATAATAGCGCGTGTCGAACAGATTTTGGATCAGCGCGAAGGCTTCAACGTTCTTGTTGACCTGATAGCTGGTGTGTAGGTTCACCGTCCAATAGCCGGGGATTTTGGGATTCTGGTTCGACTCATCGCCGGCGAGATATTGCCCGCTCACCGCGACGAGATCGGCACCGACCTTCCACTGCGGGAAGATCGCATACTCCGCGCCCGCCTTGAAGCGATGCTGCGGGATCAGTGGCAGGTGGTTGCCGGGCTGGACGTAGATCAGACCGTCGGCGTCCGCGGCCGGATTGTTCGGCGATGACAAGGTGATCGCGTCGCGGAACGTGGCGTTGATGAAACTGTAGCCGGCGAAGACATTCCACTTCTCGTCGTTATAGTAGATCGCCGCCTCGATGCCCTCCCGGTCTGTCCCGCCGACGTTCTGGAAATAGCCGCGGCCGGTGATCGTGCTCGGCACGTTGAGGATGTCATTCTCGGTCGCGGTGAAGTAGGCGCCGACGTTCCAGCTCAGCGATCGTTTGCCGCCCAGGTCGTGGCGGCCGCGGAAGCCGGCCTCGATGGTTTTCCCGACCACCTGCTGGAGCGGCGGATCGGACACAAGAAAATTGTCGAGCAGGCACGGACGCAGCGGGTCGGCGCAGCCGAGCTCCGAGGGCGTCGGCGTCCGGTTCGATTCCGAATAACCGGCGTAGGCGGTCAACTGCGGCGTGATCTTGTAGGTCGCGCCGATCACCGGATTGAAGCGCTGGAAGTTGTTGGTGCCGTTGAGCGCCGTACCGAGCTGATCGTCGAGCTGAATATTGGCGATATTGAACCGCCCGCCGGCGGTGACCGAGATCTGCTGAGTGACGTCGAAGGTGTCGGTCGCGTAGAGGCCGGTATAAGTGTTGTGGCTGATGACGTTCACCGGCGCGACAAGCCCGTCCGGCTGGTTGATGGTGACGCCCGTACCAGTGACAAAGAGGTCGCTGCCGACAGTGCCGAGCTCACTCGAGGCTTGGAAGTCCGCGCGGCCATGGTCGACGTTGGCCCCGACGATGAAGTGATTCTCATGACCCCAGATCTCGTGGGTGCTGGTCAGTTGCGCCGACGCACCATAGGAGTCGGCCTTGGTCTGCGTGCTGTCGATGGATCCGGCCAGATTACGGTTGAGGATCGACGTCGGGATGCCGCCGCCATTCAACGGATTGTCGTCGAGACAGAGGATCGACGAATCGAAGTCGCATGCCTCGACGTCGCTGGTATTGCCGTCCGTATGGCTTTGCCGGAAACCGCGATAATAGGCATTGGCCTTGACGTTGAGGGTGTTGCTGAAGTCGTGGCTACCGGTCGCGTTGACGAAATTCAGCCGGTTCGTATAAGTCTGCGGCGTCGTGTAGATAGCACCCCAGCGCTGATCGAGCAGCTGGATCGGCGTTGCCGCCGCCGCGCCGAAGCTGTTCTGCGCGCCGGTATAGCTGATGTGAAACTCGGACGTGGCGTTGCGCGCGCCGATATCGGCGAACAGCCGTCGCAGCTTCGACTGCGACTGGTCGCGCCAGCCCTCGTCGTTGAGCGCGTCGCCGGCGACATAGACGGCGACATTGCTAGACTGCTGGCCCGCCTGCATCGTGATGGCGCGCCGTCCGAACGAGCCGCCGCGCACCTCCCCCTCGTAGCCCTGATAGTTGAAGCCGTTCTTCATCAGGACGGAAATCGCCCCGCCCAGCGCGTTCAGTCCGAAGACTGGATTGTTGGGCACGACGTCGAGGCGGTTGATCGCGTATTCCGGGATGAAATCCCAGTTCACGGTATCGCCGAAAACCTCGTTCACGCGGACGCCGTTCTGATAGACGGCGAGCCCCTGCGGCGTGCCGACCGTGGGCGAGGCGGTGAATCCGCGATACTGCACATCCGGTTGGAAGGGGTTTCCGGCGGTGTCGTTGGTGACGACGCCCGGCACACGCTGTAACAGGCTTTGCGGTACGCTCGACGACTGATCGTGGTTGAACGCGCCGGACGTCAGGGTCTGCGTGTTGGCCGGGACTTTGTCACGATCGATGCCGGTGATGTCGGCAGGGCCACCCTCACCAGTGGTCGGAGGCGTCGAGAGTGGCGTCGTCCCGATCACGTCGATCGTCGGCAGCGAGATCGATTGCTGCGCCAGCACCGGGGCCGCCGTCGCCATGAGCACGCTCATGGCAGCGAAGCCGCTCGCGACCGTCCTCATGCGCCGCCCCCCAAACTCCACGCAACCGCCGCCGCCAGCTTAAGAATTCTACGTCAACAATGTCTCGGGAAATTCTTGCAATCTTGTCCGGGATGTTTTGGCAATTGGTGAGAGCGGCCTACCGTTCCGCGAGAAGCTGGACCGCCGTCCGCACGAGTTCCGGCAGGTTCTTCGCCGCAAGCTTGTTGCGCAGCTGCCAGCAGGTATTGACGACCGTCTTGTAGCTCACGTTGAGGTCGGCAGCGATTGAGCCATAGGCCTTGCCCTCGGCCAGAAGGCCGAGTGTCTGCAATTCGCGCGGCGTAAGCTCGGCGAGGGGCGCGCGGTCGGCGCCGGCGCCTGCAAAGGCGATCTTCCTGGCAAGCTCGTCGCTGAGGTAAGGTTGCCCGCTCAGCACGCGTTCGATCGCCTTCAACATTCCTTCGGTTGACGCGTCCTTGGTGACATAGCCCGTTGCGCCGGCGTGTAAGGCACGCGTCACGATCACCGGATCGCTGTGCATGCTGAGCACGAGGACGCGCGCCTTTCGGTCTTGGCGCTTGATGCGCTGGACCAAGGTCAAGCCGGCGAGGCTGTTGCGCTGGAACGACAGATCGACGATCGTCATGTCGGGTGAATGGCGTCGGTAGAGCCGGTAACCGCCAACGATGTCGCGCGCCTCCGATATGTTTGCGATGCCCATGTCCTCCAGCATCCGCCGGCATCCTTGCAGAAGGATCGGGTGATCGTCGACGATCAGGACGTTCGCGCTCATGGACGTGATGTCCCCGGCCTCGATTGGGCCGATATCGCGGCGGGCACTGGAATGTCGATGCGGAGAAGTGTGCCCTGGCTTGCACTCGCTTCAAAACGGCACTCGCCACCGAGCGCCTGGACCCGCTCCTGCATGCCTTGGATGCCGATGCCTTTTTGCACGTGGTGCCGATGCCCCGGCCGTCGTCAACGATGGTGAGGGTGACTTGTGCCGCGTTGTCAACCGCGGAGGCCAGGTCGTTCCGGTGCGTGATCGTGACGAAGGCTCGCTGGGCCTTGGCATGCCGGACAATATTGGTGAGGCCCTCTTGCACACAGCGGTAGAGGGTCAAATCGATCGACTCGCCATAGGTGGGGAGCAGATCGGTGCTCGAAAACGCGATGGAGAGCTCTGGGTGCTGGCCGGCGCGTTCTCCCACGAGCGCGGACAGCAACTCGGCGACAGGGACCTGACCGAGCGCCATCGGCCGCAGGCGATTCAAGATGCCCCGATTGATGGACTGAAGTCCCTCGATCATCGTGAGCATCTCGCGTGCACGGGCCTCGAGCGGCGTTCCCGCCAGGCTGTTCCCGAGCGACGTCGTGTTCGCCTTAAGTCCGAACAGATAGGGCCCGACCTCGTCGTGGAGGTCGAGCGCCGTCTGCCGGCGTTCGTCGTCTTGTGCGCTGATCAGACGCTTGCTCAAACGGCGGTTCTCCGCCCGCATCGAGTCAAGGACGCTCGCCAGAGAATTGAAGCGCTCGGCAATGACAGCCAACTCATGGGTCTTTGGCCGTGGCAAGCGCACGGTGTAATCGCTCCGCCCAAGGTCGAGGAGACCGGCGGCGAAAGACCTCAACGGCGCAAGCACGCGGCCGAAGAGCAGATGCAGGATCGCAATGCCGCCGATCCCAATCAGCAGCGCGACCTTGGCAAGGCCCGTCGCATTGTCCCAGACCTCGGCGATCTCGTCGCCCGGCGCGCTCGATAGCACAATGGAGCCCAACAGACGGCCCTCGGAGAGAACCGGAACCCTGCGGCTATCGATAGGAGGAGCAATGAGGGAAGCAAACCAGCCCGGCGCGGGCGGACGGACGTCCTTTGCTTGCGGTGGGAATGCTTTTGGCGACACGGCCTCGATAGGAAGATCGGAGGTGTCTCTGACCGAGATCCGGATATGGCGCAGCGAGCCGATCTGCGCAGGAATCGATGCCAGGGCCTCACTGGGTGATGCGCTCTTCTGCACAACTGGAATCGCGTCGCGGACCAGCGCTTCGGCGAGCTCCATGGCGGCATTGATTTCGATGCGCGTCGACTTCTGCGCCTGCAGAATCGTAACCGCGCCGCCGACGCACCAGGCGAACACAGAGAGCCCGAGCATGACGAAAAAGAGCTGTGTCCGAATCGAATAGCGCCGGGAGATGAGCGGCAATGCTGGCACGAAGTGGCGACGCGTGTGCCGTGACCCACCGGCACGGCTCGACACAAGCTCGCTTACCACAACCGTGCACCCGGCCGGTGATCGGCGCGCATGAGCAGTCTCCCTGGACTGCCGAGGATTTTCTATTGGGCTGGCACTGTTGCATCGCCGGACATCACCGTGATGCGCAGCCGGAAGCCATTTTCGGCTTTCTTGGCGGTCCCCCTCGGCGTCCTTTCACGAGAATTAGCTCTCGCGTTTGTGCGCGCAAGTGTAACGCGACGTTCGGGAGAGAGTCTAGCGCGACCAACCGCGCAGCGCCGCCCCGTAGGCCGGCGCGTTATCCCTCAACAAGAGAGAAGCCGGTCACGCAAGAGCAGCGACGGATGGCTCGTGTGACGCCTCGACGAGACGCGACCCTTCCAGATAATCCTCCAGCCACGTTTCGCCACGGAACTTGCGGTATTGCTCGGCGCGCAGCCGATCCGCCAGGCGGCCCGCCGGCAGGACGACGTCGTCGTAAGTGATGACGGCACCCTTGGCGATGGCGCGCTTGAGCCGGCAGCCTTGCACCAGCCCTTCCGGCAAGTACCGACCACTGCTCATTTCATCGGCATTCACCGCTTCGCCGTAGGTCATGTACATGCCGTAGTCGTCGAGCACTTCGCCGGCTTTGAGATCGCGCTTGGCGACGGCACAGACTTCGACGACTGGGCCGCCGTGCGGCTTGGTGGTCGGATCGCGGAACAGCGCTGCGCGGGCGATCGCGTTGGGCGCTTCGAAATGCACGAGGTGATAGGGGATGAAGAAGGAATAGAGCGGTCCCGGGCCCATCTTGTACAGGTTCAGATAGTGCTGTTGCTTGGGATCGGGATGTTCTGCCAGGCAATAGACCTTGGTCAGCGGCGTTCCCACCACGTAGTCGATCGCCCCGCCCATCGTGCGCAGTTCCTCGACATCGTAGAGCTCGCCGATCTTGAGGACGTCGCCCGTGTAATGCAGCCCGCGCGACATGCCGCGCGAGCGCACCTTGAAGCCCGTTGCATTGGCGACGATGGTCTGCTCGAAGCTGATCTTGGAGCCGTCGGCGAAGCTGGTCACCATCGCCGCGTTCTGTCCCCACTTCTCGGCGAAGCCCTGCTGGGTTGTGGGGTTGCGATAGGGGTCCTGAAGACCCTTCACGTTGCCCATCAGGCGTGGCGTGAGGCCGAGGCCTTTGACCCAGCGATAGAGATTCATCTGCACGCCCGGCTCGTCGCCCTCGCAGCCGGTGAGGATCACGCCGTATTGGTCGGCATAGGTCTGCAGGATCGGGCCGATTGTAGCGTCGAGCTCGGCATTCATCAAAACCACGTCTTTGCCGTGCTTGAAGGCCTCAAGCACAACGTGTGCTCCGTATTCGACCGAGCCGGTGACGTCGACGAGCACATCGATATGCGGCGAGCGCGCGATCAGCATCGGATCTTCGGTCGCTACGGGCCGCCGGCGCTCCGCCGCGTCATCGAACTTCCACTGCGTATCGGCGACGACGATGTCGGAACAACCGGCGTATTTGAACACGCTCAAGGCGCGCTCGGGCCGCCGGTTGGAGATCGCGACGACTCGCATGCCAGGCACGCTGTTGACGATCTGGTTGGTCAGGCCCTGGCACATGAAGCCGGCTCCGATAATTCCGACTTGGATGGGCCGGTCCTGCTCCGCGCGCGCCTTCAATGCCGTGTCGACGATCCACATGATCCTGCTCCCCAACCTCTAAGTCACATCCACCGCCGCGACAGGCGGCAATCACGCATCAGCCATCGCCGGAGACATGCGGCGCTTGACCTCGTCTTCGATCTCACGCAGCGGCCGGAAGGCCTGATCTTTTGGCGAGATCACGGTGACCGGCAGCGGCCATTCAAGTCCCAACTGTGGATCGTCGTGCCGCAGGCCGCCTTCAGTGTTCGGCGTGTAGAACTCGCCGACCTGATAGCTCGTATCGGTGTCGTCGCGCAGCGCCTGATAGCCGTGCGCGAAACGCTCCGGTACGTAGAGCGCGGTCATGTTGTCTTCGTTGAGCTCGACCGAGATGTGCTGGAGATAAGTCGGACTCTCGGGCCGCAGATCGACGATGATGTCGACGATGGCGCCACGCGTGCAGCGCACGAGCTTGCTTTCCGCCGCCGGCGGATACTGGAAGTGCATGCCGCGCACGGTGCCCTTCTTCGCATTGTGCGCGAGGTTGGCCTGCGCGATCACGGGCTTGAGGCCATGATCGCGGAACTCATGCTGGCAGAAGGCGCGTGCGAAGAATCCGCGCTCGTCGACCTTGCGGTCGATATCGATGATGAAGGCGCTTTTGAGCTTGGTCTCGGTGAAGATCACGTGCCGTCTCCGTTAGGCTTTGACGGCGGCGAGCTTGCGCTCGGCTTTCGGCTCGGCGAGCGGGCGATGCCTCATGTCGTCGGCGAGGATGCCGTCGTTGATCAGCTTCTGGATGTGGCCGATGCGCTGGTAACGCGGGCCCTCGAACTCCTCCAGCGTCAGATTCGATGTGCGATAGGCGTTGTAGAGCTGCTCGGCGCCGCGCCGCGCATCCCATTGCGGCCTGAAGGCCGGCAGCACGCGCGCAATCTTGTCGAAGTTGACGCGATAGGAACGCGTGTCGGGGCTTGCATCGGCCGCGATCTCGAGCCGGCAACCGGGCACGACTTCGGCGACGATATTGGCGATATCGCGAATGCGATAATTGTGCGCCGTCTGCCCGACGTTGAAAGCCTGGTTGAAGACGGCGTCTTCCGGCGCCTCGAGAGCGGCGATGAAGGCGCGCGTGATGTCCTCGATGTGGACGATCGGCCGCCAGGGCGAGCCGTCGGACTTGAGAAAGATGAGGCCCTTGGTGACCGCCCAGGCCACTAGGTTGTTGAGCACGATGTCGAAGCGGATGCGTGGCGAGACGCCGTAGGCTGTCGCCGGACGCATGTAGGTCGGGCAGAAACCGTCGCCCGCGAGCGGAGCGATGTCGCGCTCCGAGCAGACCTTGGATTCGCCGTAGGCGGTGACAGGGTTCAGCGCGCCGGTCTCGTCGAGGATATTCTCGCCGGCCTGCCCGTAATTGCTGCAGGAGGAGGCGAGCAGGAAGCGCTTGACGCCTGCCTCCTTGGCGAGTGTCGCAAGGCGGACGCTGGCGCGGTGGTTGATCTCGTAGGTGAGCTCGGGGCGGAAGTTGCCCAGTGGGTCGTTCGACAGCGCGCAGAGATGGATGATGGCGTCGAGACCTTTCAAGTCTTCGCGGGCGACGTCGCGGATGTCTTTGCGGATTTGCGGCACGTTCGCGATGGTGCCGCCGGCTTCGAACGTGCACCGCTCATAGAGATTGCTGTCGAGTCCGACGACGTCGTGTCCCGACCGCAGCAGCATGGGAACCATCACGGTCCCGATGTAGCCCTGATGTCCCGTCACCATCACGCGCATGATCGTCACCCCTGTTATTGCACCGCGATTTTTCGTCCGTGGAAAGCTTCCGCGAATCCGTCCGGCGCGCGGCACTCCATGCCGCGCAGGCGCGCCAAGCCCATAAAGGTCTGCGCGTCGAACCAGTCTTTGGATCGTTGTGTGCCGAAGTGGTCGTTGAGGAGCTTTGCCTTGCGCTCCATCAATGTCCGGCTGGCCGGGATGTAGAGGTTCGGCTGACCCTGATCGCCGTCCCACTTCGGAATTTCGTATTCGAGGATCGTGTGGTCGCGGAACGTATTCCACGTCAGCATCGATACTTCGCGATGGTCCTGATGCGCATCGTTGCGCCAGTGGCACAGGACCACGTCCGGCGATGTGCGCCGCTTCAGGTCTTCGAACCAGAGCTTGATGTCGGCGCCGTGGTACGGAAAGAACCCGTCCTTGAATCCGGCCAGATCAATGACGGATCGCGCCGCATTCGCCAAGAATGCCTCCGCCGATGCGCCGGCCTCGTCGGCGCGCGGCCCGTAGGCGCTCAGGACGGCCCAATGCACGTCGAGGCGGACGCCGCGTTCGATCCAGCCGAGGATCGTGGCGCCGGCGCCGATCTCGATGTCGTCGGAATGGGCGCCGATGCAGAGGACCGAGAGGCGCTCGCCCGGACCCGCAAGTCCAAGCGGCTTCATCCAATTTTCCTCTCGGCATCGATCGCGTCGGCGCGGGCGTCGACATTGAGTAGCCAGGGCATGGTGCCCTTCTCGACGAGATCCTCGAGGATCTGCTTGTCCTTGAGCGTATCCATGGGCCGCCAGAAGCCTTCGTGACGGAAGGCCATGAGTTGGTCGGCTTCGATCAGCCGTTGAAACGGTGTCTCCACGAGCTCTTCGCCGTCGCGCATGTAGTCGAATATCTCCTTGCGGAAGATGAAGAAGCCGCCGTTGATCCAGAGATTGGCATCGTGGCTGGCGCGGATGCGCTCAACCTTTCCGCTCGGCCGCATGTCGACGAGGTGCAGGCTGAACGATGGCCGTACGGCCGTGAAGCAGGCGATCTTTCCGCTTGCGCGAAAGGCCTTGATCATTTCCGTCAGATTGACGTTGGAGAGCCCGTCACTGTAGTTGGCGAGGAACATCTCTTCGCCGGCGACGTGGTCGCGCACAGCCCAGAGCCGTTCGCCGATGTTGCGCCAGATGCCGGTGTCGATCATCGCGACGCGCCAGTCCTGCTGGGGATCGCTGAGGAACTCGACCTGCTTGCCGAAGCCGGTGACGACGCAATCCGCGTAGGTCTGCGGCTTGTAGTTCAGGAAGAATTCTTTGATGACGTTCGCCTTGTAGCCGAGGCACAAGACGAAGTCCTTGTGCCCGAACTGGCTGTAGTAGTGCATTAGGTGCCAGAGGATCGGCTTGTCGCCGATCGGGATCATCGGTTTTGGAATGCTTTCGGACACGTCCCGAATGCGGGTGCCGAGACCGCCACAGAACAGAACTGTTTTCATCTCAGGGACCTCTGCTCGGGTGTGTCGGGGCGGCGCGGTTGTATGACTGGATCACGTCGAGGCCTCCGTTTTGCGCCAGACGGTGCCTTGCGCGGCGTTGCGCGCTTCCTTGCGCGCGAGCGCCTGTGCGGTAATCTTGACGCAGTGCGCGGTGACCATTGCTGCGCACACGGTCTTCGTGATGGGACCAACCGGCTTGCCGCGCGATGCGGAGAAGAAGGCATTGAGCTGTCGCGCCCGGCGCGAATAGGCTTTGCCGTCGGTGCTCAGGAAGCTCCTCAGCTCGCGTTGATTGAGTGCCCAGGACACCGCGGCGTGGAAGCGTTTGAGGAAGAGACGCTCGGGAACGGCGCGGAAACGCCCCAGCAGCGCGAGTTCGACGAGCATGGCACGGTCGCTGCCTGCGAAGTTCGGCAGCAGGTGAGTCCGTTGCAGCGCCTCCCGGCGCATGACCGCAAACATGTGGCTTCCCCAGCGGGCACGTGAGAGCACCTGCCAGAACCGCGTCGCCGCGCTCGCGCTGTCGCCGATTGCCGGGCTGTCAGGCTTCTGACGCGCGCCGGTCTTCGGATCAATGTACGTACCGGTGGCGGCGTCAAACGGGAACTCCCGGCCGTCCTCACCGATGAAGGCGGTGCCACTATGCGCCAAGACGGCCGTCGGGTCTTCGTCGAGCAGCCGGATGCAGCTTTCGAGATAGTTGCTGCGGTGCAGATCGTCATGCGCTGCCCACTTAAACAGCGGCGCCGATGCGAGTTCGAAGGTCCGGTTGAAATTGGCGATAGCGCCGAGATTGGTCGTGTTACGGAAGTACCGCACCCGCGGATCGCGGCTGGCATAGTCGCGGCAAATCTGCTCGGTGCGATCAGCGGACGCGTTGTCGCAGATGATGATCTCGATATCTTCAAACGTCTGCGTCAGGAGACGGTCAAGCGCCCGCGGCAGAAACGCTTCCGCGTTGTAGACCGGTAGACCGATCGACAGTCTGGGCGCATGACGTACGGGCGCGGCTGCCATACTTCGTCCCCCTACCGGAAGTCTCGCGCCTGCGTGGCGGCGACGAGTCCGTGCGGACAAGTCCAACCACGCCCGCGTGCGCCAAAGCGTCGAGCTGTGTTAGCGGACGGCGATTCCTGAAAAACCCGTCGCGAACACTGGCGGTCGCGGTGGATAGGGTCAACGAAACCCCTGGAGTACTTCCATGGGGTCGCGCAGGTGGTGCGTGACGCGCTGACGGACCGGCAGTACATCGCGGCACAGTGCCGCACGGAATCCCGACGCGGTCTTAAATCGACCCGTGCGTGTGCGGTGTACAACGTCGGCGGCGAGAGTAGGTATCATACTCCGGCTGTTGAGGTGCCGACGGGGCTGTACCCCGTGCTCCTATTCCCCCGCACGTCATGATCTTTGGAGGTAACCACTTAAAAGCGCGAAGGACATCCAAAGGGCAGCCCGCTGCGCACATCGTTCAGCTATTGGATTGACAATGAACACGCAGCTCAAATTCGACCCCCATGGGCGGCCAAATTTCCAGCTTGAGCAGTCGGATCTGCGCGCGCATTACCAGAATGTCGCGCGGGCGACGTTGCTCTCAATTTGGCAGCACAGGCGGCTCATCGCATCGTTCGTCGCTGCCGCGCTCATCCTGGCCTCACTGGTCATACCGCTGATGCCGAGAAAGTATTCGGCAGAGGCGCTGGTCTATCCGAACCTGTTCGTGCGCGAGCAAGGTCCCACCAAGGTTCAAGCACTCGCGAGCGTCGATGCCGCGGCCCTTATCAACAGCGAGGCGCGGCTCATTCGTTCCGACGCGCTCGTGCGCACGGTGGTGAAGCGGCTCGGATTGGACCGCGATAGCGCCACGCAATCGTGGATTGCCTGGAGCGTCGACAGGGTCAAAGCGTGGCTTTTTCCGGAAACGCGCAACTATTCTCCGTTCGATCGGGCGGTCGCGACGTTGCGCAACAAAGTCTCTGTCATGAACGATTCCCGCTCTTATCTCGTCTCGATTTCCTATACGGCGTCGACCGCTGAAGAAGCGACGCGTGTGGTCAACGCATTCGCGACCGAATATCTCCGCGATAAAGCGATCCAGACCAGGCAGGACGCGGTAAACGCCGCCGAGGGCCAACTCGGTCGAGAGCTCGCGATCTACGGTGAGAAGCATCCGAGGGTCATGCAAGCCGTAGAAGGGCTGGAAGCAGCGCGCAGCTCATTGAAGGCCGCGATGGGCCCGCAAGACGGTGGCCAAGACGACATCGTGACGGAAGAGGGCGTCAAATTGGCGGTGCCAAACCGCACGCCGACCAGCCCCAAGGGATTCATGATCCTCGGACTGGCATTTCTAGTTTCGCTGGTGGGCGGCGGCAGTCTGGCGGTTTGGCGCGATCGCAGGGACGCAAAGCGTAAGCTCGAGCTTGGGCACCAGCCGCATCCGCAATAGCGCGGAGGCAATTTCACATCTCTGGGAATATGGACTGTCAAGGGTATCTCCATGGGCGCCAGACTTCTCATCGAGAGGGCATCTTGGACGCTCATCGATCAGGGGGTCGTGAGTTCAGGGAACTTCCTGCTCAACGTGCTGCTGGCGCGCACGCTGAGTGAAGAGGATTACGGGGAGTTCGCGCTCTTCCTCGGCGCCATCTTCATTCTTAGAGCAATCGACTACTCCCTCATCTCCTATCCGCTGTCGGTCCGCCTGTGTCACGCGAGCGACGAAGAGCGGCCGCGACTGCTCGGGAACACAATGTTGCTCATGGGCGCTCTGAGCCTGGTGCTGGTCGTGGTCATGGCGTTTGGAAGCACGCTGCTGGAGGACATCATCCTTCTGCCTGCATGTCTCTGTTATTTGTGCTGGCAAGCCCAAGAAACCGGGCGGCGATGTCTTCTTGCGGATTTCCGCTACCGCGCTGCGGTGGCGGGGGATGGCATCTCTTATGTTGGGCAGGCCCTGCTGATCGCGGTCCTCTCGTGGACCCATGCCGTTACGCTTACGTCGGCGCTCTACGTGATGTCGGCTGCTTTCGCCGTCGGCGCGCTCGTTCACGCGTCGAAGCTGAAATATACTTGGCCGGATTTGGCCGAGACGGGGCTGTTGGCGCGTGAATACCTTTCCGTCAGAAAGTGGTCGCTCGTTAATTATCAACTCGTCCTCCTCCGCGTGCAGATCTTTCCGTGGGTGCTGGCGGCGATTGCGGGTACCGCGGCGACCGCGTCGCTCCAAGCCGGCCTGAACATCGCAAATATGATGAACCCGATCATCTTCGGGATCGGCAATGCCATACCGCAGGTCGCTGCTCACGCGCATCGCACGGAGGGAGTCATCGGCGCCTCGCGCGCGGCTTACGGATACGTCCTGTTCGGCATGGGCCCGATCCTCGTCATTTGCGCCGCCGCGGTTCTGATGCCGGATTTGCTCCTCCGAACTGTCTACGGACCGTCATCTCCCTATCTCGCCGCGGCCGTCGGTCTACAAATCCTCGCGGTCGCCAACGTGGTCGATTACGTCGCGGAAATCATCAGCAAGACGCTGTTGGGCGTGCAGGCGGGCCGGCTCGCGTCCGTGGTCAACTTCTTTTCCGTCGCCGCGGCGGCGGTGCTGGCATTCGCCCTCATCCCGCGGCTCGGCGTGTACGGCGCATGTCTTGCGCTTTTGATTGCCAACTTGGTGCGCGCCACCGGCGCCATCATCGCGATTGTCTGGCTGATCGCCGACGAAAAATCGCGTGTGGCGATGCGATCCACGGCGATCCCCAGCGCGGCGCCGGCCGGCAAGGTCGTCGGCGCGCCGGCGGTGAGGCGATGGCCATGACGCCAGACGCTCGCGGGACCATGACTGACAGGTTCAAAGCGGAAAGCCGAGGCGGGCTCGCCGAGGGCAATCGCTATCTCGTGATGCTCTCGCTTCTTTTGCTGGGCTATGCGCTGATGGGCAAAGGCTTTGCCTACCTCGGTTTCCCGCCGCTTTACGTGGGCGAGATCACCTTTTTGACCGGAGTCTTCGTCTTCCTCAGGACCGGGGCGTTCATTGGCGCGTTCGCGACAATCCCGGCGATGATCCTCACCACGCTGATGGTCTGGGTACTGTTGCGCACGATGCCCTTCTTTGGCCTATACGGGTTCGACTCGCTGCGCGACAGCGCGATCATCATGTATGGCGGCTTTGCCTTCATTGTCATTGGATTGCTGCTGGAGGATGCGCGCAGGATCGATACGATCCTCCGCTATTACGGAATCATGCTGGCCAGCTTTCCGGCCATCCCTGTCGGGTTCTGGCTCACCAAATACTGGGTGGATTACATCCCGAGGCTATACGGCCCCGTGCCGATCGTTGAGATCGGCGCCAGTGCTGTCGGCACGCACCTGGCCGGTGCCATGGTCTACGTTCTGATCGGCTATCGCAAGGTATCGCCGATCTGGGTGATCGTATGGTTCGCGACGCTGGCCTTGGTTTCCGCGACCAACCGCGGCGCGACGCTTGCGGTGGTTTTGCCGGTCTCCTTTGCGATGCTTGTGCTCGGACGGTACCGCATGATGTTCACCACCGTCGCAACTGCGGTCGCCATTTTCTCGGTCATGCTCGCCATCGAGTCCACCTTTGGCCAATACGAAGAGGCAAAGGACTCCATCGAGCGTCCGGTGAGTGCCCACCAGATCGTCGAAAATGCCAAAAGTATTATCGGCCAGTCCGGCCATCCAACAGAAGGCACGAAGCAATGGCGTCTCAATTGGTGGGACGTCATCATCAACGATACGTTTCACGGGCCCAGTTTCTGGACCGGCAGGGGATTCGGCCTCAATCTCGCCGATGCCGACGGCTTCGGCGGAACCGGCGACCCGCGCAATCCGCACCCGCCGCTCCGCAGTCCGCATAATGCGCACATGACGCTTCTAGCGCGCACCGGCGTACCAGGTGCCGTGTTGTGGTTGCTGGTGCTGCTGTCGTGGGGCGGCATGATGCTGAACGCAATGTTCACGGCCCGCGCCCGCGGGGACGAACGATGGGTTGAGCTGTTTCTTTTCGCCACCTGGTACGCGGCGTCGATCATCGTCAATGCGACATTCGACGTCACGCTCGAAGGCCCCATGCAAGGTATTTGGTACTGGTGTCTGGTCGGCCTCGGGACCGGATCGGTCATGGTCTATCGCGCCCAAAACACGCAACGCATTCAGGTCCCAGGCGAATGATGGCAAGAGTTCGTATAGCGTTGGCTCGAAACACGGTAATCCGTACGCTTGTGGTTTGCTCGCTTTTGGTCGCCGTGGGGGCGTCGTTCGTCGCTTTCAACAGTTCGTCGTGCCCGCTGGACGCGACCGCGATCGAGCCCGGCGCCTCGATCCAGTCCGTGGTCGATCTCGCCGGTGAAGGTGGCGTATTCTGCATCAAGAATGGCGTCCACAGGGCGCAGGCCGTCCGCCCCAAGCGAGGGCAACACTTTTTCGGGGAGGGGGCAGCCGTCCTGAACGGCAGCAAATTACTCGGCGCATTCACGCGCGAGGATCGCTATTGGGTGGCGACCAGCCAGTTGCAGCAGCTTGGAAAACACGGAGAATGCCTGCCCAGTGCGCCGACCTGCGACCAGCCGGATGCGGTCTTCGTCGACGACAAGCCGTTGACCAAGGTCGCGAGCAAAGACGCGCTCGGGCCTGGAAAAGTCTTCGTCGACTACGGCGGAAGCAGGATCTATCTCGCCGATGATCCGGCCAACCACAAGGTCGAGGTAACGGCAGCGGCATTCGCGTTTGAAAGCGCGGCACCGGACGTGGTCATCAAGAATCTCACCATCGAAAAATATGGCAGCCCCGCGCAACGGGGAGCGATTCATGCCCGTGACGGCGCGCGGTGGACGATCGCAGACTGTGTCGTGCGCCTGAACAGCGGCGCCGGCATCAGCATCGGCGACGGCACGCACGTGCAAAATTGCGATGTCGAAAACAACGGCCAGATCGGCATTGAAGGAAATGGCAAGGACATTCGCATTGAAGGCAACCGCATCTGGGGCAACAACATCTATGGCTTCGATCCGGCCTGGGAGGCCGGCGGCGCCAAGATCGCGGAAAGCGATGGAGTCGAATTCCGCGACAATCATGTCTACGACAACAACGGCAGCGGGCTGTGGTGCGACATCAATTGCCGCAACGTCATCTACGAAGGAAATCTCGTCGAGAATAACCGGCACATCGGCATTTTCCATGAAATCTCGTTCAAGGCGGTGATCCGCAAGAACACGGTCAGGCACAATGGCATCGACAATAGGCAGTTCTTCTGGGGTTCCGATATTGTGCTTGCCGCTTCGCAAGACGTCGAAGTGACGGACAATAAGATCACCGTCTCACTGGGCGCATGCGGGATCGTGCTGATCGATCAAGGGCGCCGGAACGACGCCGGCCAGGAATACAAGACGCGCAACAACATCGTGCGCGGCAACGAGATGACATTCGAGGGCGCCGTCTGCGCCGGAGGCGCCTCCGATACAAAGCCCGAGGACGAGAATTTCGACATCATCACAAAGGGCAATAATCGGTTCGACGGCAATACCTATCGCATCCTGGGTGTGGGCGAGCCGCCTCGATTCGTGTGGGGCAGGGATGTCACGGACTGGGCTGGATTCAAGCGCAATGGGCTGGAGCAGACCGGCCGACTGGTATTGTCCGACAAGTGATTGCTGGGGGATGAGGGTGGCGTCATGAGGATACTTGAGGTTTCACGTCTCGGTCTGTTCAAAGGATTGCTGCCAGACGAGACAGAATGGATCCGCTGGGGCACAAGCCTCACGGCGGATGAGGCCGTGCGCCCGGAGGCGCCATCTTTCGGGCTCTTGACCCGGACGTTGTCACGCATCCGCCGCCGCGAATTCGATCTGATTGTGCTTCCGGCAATTCATCCCGACCACGTGCATATGCAGTCGAAGATCAAATTGATGTCGAAGGCGATGCTTCGCAATGCCGCCAGAGTACCGGCGATCGCAAGCTTGGTGCATGGGCTCGTTCTGCGCGGGACCCGCTCTGTGATCGTGGACGTCGCCGACGAACGGCATCTCTGCGGGACGACGCTGAACCTATTCCCCAAATTCACGCTCTATCTCAAGCGCGAGCTCGATTCTGCTGATCCTCGCGAGCCATCGGTCGTCGGCAGGCTCAGATCTATACCGCTGATCTTGCCCGACGAGCGCAGGATCCCGCCACCGCGCGAGAAGGACATCGACGTTATGTTCGCGGGCAACATCTTCAATGAGCCGCGGAAGCGTGCGGTGGAGGAAGCGCGGAGCCTCGCGCAGCGCGGCTTTCGCGTCTTCATTCCGGACAAGCCGCTGCCCTATCCCGCGTTCATGGAAGCGCTGAGCCGGGCCTGGATTGTGCTGTCGCCCGAAGGCGAGGGATGGGACTGTTACAGGCACTATGAGTCGTGCCTCGCCGGATCTGTGCCGCTCATCAACCGCCCAAGCTATCGGCGTCATCTGTATCTTGAGGACGGCACGCACTGCTTCTATTACGACGCCGATCGCGACAGCGTCGCGGAGCGTGTCGTCGCGCTTCTGGCCGAAAAGCCGAGGCTGTCGCGCATGGCAGAAGAGGGGCGTCGCTACGTACTCGCCCACCACACGCGGCCCGCGGTCGCGCGCTATATCCTGAACGAGCTCGAGGCGGTCCCTTAAGGCACCGTTTTGAGCACCGGCTCTGCGCAGACGTCGCGCGAGGCGGCGGCTTTGTCTTTTGTGGCGCAGGCGCCGGTCTCGTTCGCCGATAACGGTCGCAGGTACTCATCTACTAACACGCGTTCCAGCCAGATTTCGCGCCACCAGAGATTGATCGCGCGCGGGCAGAACATCCGCTGGTCGCTGAAGAGCGCTTTGCAGGTCACGCCTTCGAGCACGACCGCCGGAGTCTTCATCGTCCGGAGATGGCCGGTCTTTTCGTCGACGAAGCGTTCGACGCAGGTGCCGACGCGAAAGGTCTTGCCGCAGAAGGGGACGAGCT
>DASXOK010000577.1:0-7599 GCA_036494425.1 Pseudolabrys sp. | reverse complement strand
TCCGCGATCGTAAGCGGACTGCCATCTGGCCCGATGACGTACTTGACCCTCGGGCGGTGGGGTTCGGTCATAGGAATACTCACAACTACTCGACTGACAATTACTCCGCGAACACTACAAGCCGCGACTTAAAATTTGCCTAAGCCAAGGGAGCGGAAAGGGAAATGTTTGCCCGGTTTCTGCTAACCTTTTGGTTACGGTTGCGGCCTGCGACGATCGCGAGCGCGGGGCGCGACCGGGCGCCCTGTGCAGATAATATAATGCTGATTGAGTTTTTTGGGGTCCCCTCAATTTGAAAAAGTTCCAGGCGGACACACGATTTTGGCGTGCATCGTGTCGTTACCTCGGCACCGTCGCCGCGGTCGCGCTCGCTTATTTTGTGTTGGCGAAGCTCGGCTTGCTCCTCGCTTCTGTGCATCCAAGCGCGAGTCCGATCTGGGCCCCGACAGGCCTCGCCTTGGCGGCCGTGCTGCTCGGCGGGCTGCGTCTGTGGCCGGCCGTCTTCATCGGCGCGTTGGCCGCCAATGCAACAACGGCCGGCACGCTGGAAACGTCGCTGCTTATTGCACTCGGCAATACGCTCGAGGCAGTGGTCGGGGGCGTGCTGATCGATCGCTGGTCTGGCGGCGCCAATACATTCGCGAGCCCCAGCCGGGTGGCGAAGTTCGCCCTGATCAGCTTCGGGCCGGCCACGGTCATCAGCGCCACGCTGGGTGTCATCACTTTGGGCGTCACCGGCTTTGCGGCCTGGACGGATTTCATGACCGTCTGGCTGACCTGGTGGCTCGGCGATGCTGCGGGCGCTCTGGTGGTGACGCCGGTCATCGTTTTGTGGGCGCGGTCATCATGGCGCGAGACGCGATGGCTCGACGCGGCGGCCGTGCTCGTCTGCGCGGTAGCGGTGGGGCTCGTCGCCTTCAGTCCCTTGCTGCCGCGGTCGGACTATACGAGCCCGCTCGGCTTCCTGGCGATCCTGCCGCTGCTGTGGGCGGCATTGCGTTGCGGCCCGCGTGAAACGGCGACCGTGGCATTGTTGCTCTCCGGCTTCGCGATCTGGGGCCGCGTCGTCGATGCCGGTCCCTTCGGCGAAATGAATCGCAATGAAACATTCCTGCTGCTTCTGTCCTTCATGATCAGCGTGGCGGTGCCGAGCCTGGTGCTGAGCGCCGACGTGGCGGCACGGCGGCGCAACGACGGTCATCTGCGCGAGACGCAAGCCGAGCTCGACAGGCGTGTGAAGGAGCGCACGGCGGCGCTCGCCGACGCCAACATCCATCTTAGCGAAGCGCAGCGGCTCGCCCAGCTCGGAAGCTGGTCTTGGGACGTGGCGAGCAACCGCGTCGCCTGGTCGGATGGCCTCTATGGGATCTACGGCATCGCGCCGGAGAGCTTCGGCGGCACGCTCGATGCCTTTGTCGCTTTCATCCATCCGCAAGACCGTCCCATGGTGCAGGCGAGCATCAATACCGCGATCGCGTCGGGCGGACACTTCACGCACGAGGAGCGCATCGTCCGTCCCGACGGCACGATCCGTCATCTGCAAAGCACCGGCGAGGTGGTCCGCGACAAGAACGGCGCCGCGGCGCGCATGCTCGGCGTCTGCCTCGACGTCACCGACCGCAAACAGGCCGAAGTTGCGCTGTCGGACTCCGAGCACAGCACAGGCATCCTGCTGGAAGGCGTGCGCGATTACGCGATCTTCATGATGGATGTCGACGGCCATGTGCGAAGCTGGAACGCCGGCGCCGCCGCGATCTTGGGCTACGCCGACACCGAAATCATCGGCCAGCACTTCAGCCGTTTCTATCCGCCGGAAGATCGCATGGCCGGCGTGCCGGACCGCGCGCTGGCAACGGCCGCGCGCGAGGGCAAGGCCGAGCTGCAAGGCTGGCGGATGCGCAAAGACGGCAGCCGCTTCTATGCTAACGTCGTGATCGATGCGATCTGCGACAATGACGGTCAGTTGGTTGGCTTCGCCAAGATCGCGCGCGACATCACCGCGCAACGCGAGGCGGAGGCGGCGCTCGAGCAGACGCGTGAGCAGCTGGCGCAGGCGCAGAAGATGGAGGCTATCGGCCAGCTCACCGGAGGCATCGCACATGATTTCAACAATCTGCTGATGATCGTGTCGGGCTATGCGCAGATCTTGCAGCGCCGCCTGAAGGAGCCCAAGGACATACAGGCCGTGGAGGCGATCCGCACCGCCACCGGACGCGGCGAGAAGCTGACGCGGCAGCTTCTCGCGTTCTCGCGCCGCCAGCAATTGACACCGGTCGTCGTCGAGCTGCGCCAGCGCATCGATGCGGTGCGCGATATGCTGGCGCCCTCACTGCGCGGCAACATCGCGCTCGTCTGCGACATCGAAGCCAATATCTGGCCGGTCCAGGTCGATCTCGGCGAACTGGAGCTTGCGCTGGTCAATGTCGCGGTGAACGCGCGCGACGCCATGCCGGAGGGCGGCACCATCACGCTCCAGGCGCGCAACGTGGTGCTCAAGCCCGGCTCGGCGGCCGGCGCGCTGGAGGGCGACTTCGTCGCCATCGCCGTCATCGACAGCGGCACGGGCATCGCGCCGGAACTGCTGGCGCGCGTGTTCGAGCCCTTCTTCACCACCAAGCCGGTCGGCAAGGGCACCGGCCTCGGCCTCTCGCAGGTGCATGGCTTCGCCAATCAGTCGGGCGGGGCGGTGACGGTCACGAGCGAGCCGGGCAGGGGCACCGTCGTCACCATCTATTTGCCGCGCAGTAACGCGGTGACGTCGGCGCAATCCGTTGCCGACATGCAGGCCGACAACGATGCGACGCAAGGCACCGTGCTGGTGGTGGAGGACAGCCGCGACGTCGCAGATGTCACCTCGGCGCTGCTCGAACAACTCGGCTATCGCGTGGTACGGGCGGAGAACGCCGCCGAGGCGCTACGCCATCTCCAGCAGGGCATCGAATTCGACCTCGTGTTTTCCGATATCGTCATGCCCGGCGCGGTCGATGGACTTGGGCTGGCGCAGGTCTGCCGCGAGCGGTTTCCGAACATCCCGGTGCTGCTTGCCAGCGGCTTCTCCGACGCCGCCCAGGCCGCGGACGGCCGCTTCGACATTCTGCGCAAGCCGTTCGAATTGTCCGCGCTCGAGCGGGCGATCGAGAACGTCCGCTCCGCGCGAGCCGGCGCAAAATGAAATGGCCGGCACGAGGCCGGCCATGTGTCGTCAAGCAGCGGTGAGGCGCTACGACGATGAACCGGTGTCCGAACCAGAGCCGGAACCGGAACCTGAATTCGATCCGGAGCCGGAACCTGAGCCGGAATCCGACCCCGATCCAGAGCCCGGGTCGACAAAGCTCGGCACCACGATGCGCTTGATCTTGTCCATCGTGTAATTGCCGCCGTTGACCGACAGCACCGGCGGATTCTGAGTCAGATCGACCGAGTCGACCACGCCCTCCACCTCGGTGGAAATGGCCACGGTGTTCTTGTTGGCGTCGACCGCGGTGACGGACATCGAGTAGCTGCCGGCCGGCCAGGTCTTGCCGTCGTTGCCCTTACCGTCCCAGGTGAACTTCTGGTCGCCCGGACTCACCGCGAAGCTGCCGGTATAAGCGGTTTGTCCGCTCGAATCTCTGATGGTGACGGTCGCGGTCGCGGGCTTGGTGACGTTGAAAGCCCAGGTGGCGCCGCTGCTGTTTAAAGCCGCGGTCGATCCGTCCACCACGACGGTCGAGCCGACATAAGCGAGCGCCGTGGTCTGCTGTGCGCTCTGCTCCATCGACACAAGCGACCCCAACTGGTCGTTGGACTTCATCTGCTGCTCGACCTGCGCGAACTCCACCAATTGCTGAGTGAACTGGTTGGTGTCCATCGGACTGAGCGGGTCCTGGTTCTTCAACTGCGTCGTCAGCAATTGCAGGAAGGTCGTGAAGTTGCTGGCGATCATCGTATTGTCGACGCCCGACGAGCTGCTGCTACTGCTGCTGCCGTTGGTGCCGCTTGTACCGTTCGTACCGGTTGTTGTCGGTGAGATCGCGCTCATGATCGGCCCTAGACCCTGATGTCGACGCCGCCGGCGCGTGCGCCCAGGCGGCCATAAGGCATTTGCGATGCATCGATCTTCGGAAGCGTGTCGTCCGGCACGACGACAAGACGGCTCTGATTGGTGCCGTTCCCTTGCTGCTGTTGTTGCGGCTGTTGCTGGCCGCCGGATTGATCGCGCAGCGAGAATTGGATGCCGCTGTCGGATGTCTTGAGGCCGGCGTCTTGCAGCGCGCGCTCGAGGCCGGTGGAATCACGGCGCAGGAGATCGAGCGTGTCGGAACGGTCGGCGATCAGCCGCGAGGTGACGTGACCGTCTTTGTCGACGTCGAGATGCACCTCGATGCGGCCGAGTTCCGGCGGATCGAGACGGATTTCGAAGCTGCTGTTGCCATCCGACGCCTTGCTGGCGATCGCGACGCCGAGGCCGGCGATCGGCACCGCTGCGGCTTGCTGAGCCGCCGTCTGTGCCGGAGTGGGCACGCTCGCGGTCGATGCCGCCGCTGACTGTGTTTGCGTGGTCTGGATCTGCGGCGTCACGCCGTCGGCCTTCGCCGCCGCAGCCGTGGCGTCGGCGTGGCTGACCACCGGCTTGTCCGCGCCGGCGACCTGTTTCCCGTCAGCCGAAGCGTCGCCATGTGCGCGTGCGATGTGCTGCTTGTCGGCGTCGGTGGGCGCGGGTTGCGCGCCCTTGGCGTCGGCTTTCGGCTGGGCGCCGGTGTTGTCGGTCTGCGGGCCGTCGGCGCTGTCGGAAGCATCGGCTTGGTCGGAGGCGGCGGCGCCCTTGGACGCAGCGGTCGTGCCGGATTTGTCGCTCTGGCTCGCCTTGCCGGTCTTGTCCGACTTGGTCTGCAAGGCGGACAGGGTCACCGTCGGCGACTTTGCCGCGTCGGCTGCCGCCGCTGCCGCGACGGCCGGTTGCTCGTCGGTGGTTGGCGTCTGCGGCTGCGTCGCGTGCGCTGTTGCGGCCGGGACCAGAACGGTGGCGACGGCATTGGCCGCGGTCGGATCGACCGGCGGCGGGACCGGTGCGGCGGCGGTGGGATCGGCCTTGTCAGCCGCCTGCTTGGTGGCGTCGCCGGCTTTATCCGTAGTAGCGGCATCGGCGGCGGTCTTGGCCGCATCCTTGCCCGCGTCCTTGTCGGTCTTCTTCTTTTTATCGGTGCCGTCGGCGGTGTCGGTCTCGCCGCTCTTGCCGGCCTTGTCGCCCTTGGCGGTCTTGCCCGCGGTGTCAGTCTGGCCCGCCTTCGCGTCCGTGCCGTCCTGGGCCTTGCCGGTGCTGGGCGGGTTCTTGGGATCGGTGTTGTCCGGCTTGGACGCCGTCTGGCTCTGCTGGCTGGGCGCCGCCTTGCCGCTGTCGTCGGTCGGGCGGTCGTCGTTGGCCGCGGCGGTGTCGTCCAGCATGCTCTGGAACGGCGAACTGTCCGGGCGCTCGCTCTGCTGCGGTTGCGTCCGATTGGTCCGCGTGTGGGCGGTGTTCACGGCGTGCGATCTCGTTTCTGACGCAACCTGTGGCACTGACGGACCTCCTTAATTCCACCATCCGGTCTGCAATCGTCAGGCCACCCCAAGCGCGCATGGATTCAGGAGTTTCGTCAATGACTTAGTGAAATGGACGCAGATCCGGCCACAAATCGTTGCCCGGCAGCCGTTGCAGCCGGGCGGCAGGTTTTGCCGGGCGGTGGATGCGCGGGTGGTTCCCGCGCCGCTATCATTGCGCAGAGGGCCTTCCCACCTATAGTAAGAAGCGCCATGCCAAACTCTCTCGACCTCAACGGCCGTCCACAGGACACCCGAGTCGTCGTCGCCATGTCCGGCGGTGTCGATTCCTCGGTGACCGCGGCGCTACTCAAGGCCGAGGGCTACGACGTGGTCGGCGTGACGCTCCAGCTTTACGACCATGGCGCCGCCACCCACCGCAAGGGCGCCTGCTGCGCCGGCCAGGACATCTATGACGCGCGCGCGGTGGCCGAGCGCATCGGCATTCCGCATTACGTGCTCGACTACGAGCGCCGCTTCAAGGAAGCGGTGATCGACCGCTTTGCGCAAAGTTACATCGACGGCGAGACGCCCGTTCCTTGCGTCGAGTGCAACATGTCGATCAAGTTTCATGATCTCTTGGGCACCGCGCGCGAACTGGGCGCCCAAGTGCTGGCGACCGGCCATTACGTCGCCTCGCGCGCTTTGCCTAGCGGCGGGCGCGGGCTCTATCGCGCGCGCGAGGAAGAGCGCGACCAGAGTTATTTTCTGTTCGGCACCACGCGCCAACAACTCGACATCTTGCGCTTCCCGCTCGGCGACCGCGGCAAGGCCGAGACGCGCGAATTGGCGCGCAAATTCGGTTTGGCGATTGCCGACAAGCATGACAGCCAGGACATCTGCTTCGTGCCGACGGGGCACTACGCCGACGTGATCGAACGGCTCAAGCCGGGTGCCGCGGAAGCGGGCGAGATCGTCGATCTCGACGGCCGCGTGCTGGGCACGCATGCCGGCATCATCCATTTCACCATCGGCCAGCGCCGTGGACTCGGCGTCGCGTCCAGCTCGCCGCTTTACGTGGTGCGGCTCGATGCCGAGCGCCGCCGTGTCGTTGTCGGCACGCGCGACGCGTTGCGCACCAGCCGCATCGTGCTGCGCGACGTCAACTGGATCGGCGATGGCTCGATCGAGGAGGCGCTCGCCGACGATCGCCGCGAGGTGTTTGTGAAAGTGCGCTCGACGCGGCCGCCGCAGGCCGGCTGGTTGCGGCCTGCCAACGGTGGCTACGAGGTCGAATTGGTGGACGGCGAGGACGGCGTTTCGCCCGGCCAGGCCTGCGTTTTCTATGACGCAGGCGAGGGCCAGGCGCGCGTGCTTGGCGGCGGCTTCATCAAGAGCGCGGTGGCAATGGCCGACCGAGTGCGCGCCGGCGATGAACCCATGGCGGCGGTCGCCGCGCGCGGCTAAATTCACCCTCATGGGGGCCGATTTAGACAACTCCAATGTTACGCGCGCCTATGCGCGCTGGGCGCCGGTTTACGACTTGGTGTTCGGCGCGGTGTTCGAGCGCGGGCGGCGCGCGGCGATTGCCGCGGCCGAGCGGATTGGCGGGCGCATTCTGGAAGTCGGCGTCGGCACCGGCATCTCGCTGCCCGATTATGCGCGTTCGAACCGGCTCGTTGGCGTTGACCTGTCCGAGCCGATGTTGCGCAAGGCGCAGGCGCGGGTCGCCGAACACAAACTCGACAATGTGGAAACTCTGGCGGTGATGGACGCCACGCAGCTGGCGCTGGCGGACAAATCGTTC
The DNA here is from genome assembly GCA_036494425.1 of Pseudolabrys sp. Taxonomy (GTDB): domain Bacteria; phylum Pseudomonadota; class Alphaproteobacteria; order Rhizobiales; family Xanthobacteraceae; genus Pseudolabrys. The sequence goes on along the minus strand of DASXOK010000577.1, from coordinate 293 downwards.
GACGTGGTGGTGGCGCAATATGTCATCACCGCGGTGCCCGATCCCGAAGCAACGCTCGATGAATTCGCGCGCGTCATTCGGCCGGGAGGCGAGATCGTGCTGGTCAATCACATCGGCGCCGAGAGCGGCCCGCGCGCCATCTTCGAGCAAATCTTCTCGCCGCTGGCGCGAAGGCTCGGTTGGCGGCCGGAGTTCCGCTTCGGCCGTCTGGCCGCCTGGGCCGCGCGTCATGGTGGCGTGCGCGTGATCGAGCATCGCGCCATGCCGCCAATGGGGCATTTCTCGCTGATCCG
>DASXOK010000576.1:0-5583 GCA_036494425.1 Pseudolabrys sp. | reverse complement strand
GCGGATCGCGGGTCATACGGCGTGCCGTGAGTTTGATAGGTAACGCCCGCGTCAATCGTGCCGTAGATCGTGATGCCTGCCCAGGTCAGCTGACAGTTCGTGGAAATAAAGTCCCAAGGGTCGCCGGTGCAGGTCCTTGGTGCCGAGGACGCCGGTGGGACCTTCATCGGCGTGACGTCGGCGGCCTGCGCATCCACCGCGTATGACGCGCCAGCAACGGCGAGAACTATTCCTGCGGAGATGCGAAGCTTAGTTGCCAGCGTCTGGGTCGCTCTAACGAAACCCGGCACGGCTGCGCGCCAACCCAAGTGAGTCATCATTGCACCCCCTCAACCTATGGACGAATTCTCCCCAATTAAACAGTTACGCGATGTAAATTGACGCGCCGGCTCAGTCAAACGGATGATGACCTCCGATCAACTTCTTCGCGGCAATCGACAAAAATAGCACACACGAGGTGGGCGCGGCGGTGGTTTCACCAGCGGCCGTCAATTACCGGCGAGCTTGCTGTTCGTATCGGCGGTGAGCGAGGGCCCGCGCCGCTACAGCCCGAAGAGTTATTTCTTGAAGGCGTTGAGGATGGCCTGCATTCGGGCTTTCGCTGCGGCCTTTCCACCGGCCGCGTCAGCCACGAGATCCTCCGGCTTGATGTCGCACGTGAAGGTGCGATCGAGCACGATCTGGCCGGTCATGTTGTCGAAGCCGCGCGCCTCGCACTGTGTCGCGCCGGTCCATGGCACAAAGAGAATCGAGCCGATGCGGTAGTCGGCTTCGGTCGGACCGGGGGCGGGCGCCGGCGGCGGGCGAAATACGTAGTCTTTGATTCCGAACATGAGCAGAGTCAGCAGCGCGACAATACCGGCGATCGCCGCGAGCCCGCTGAAGCCTTCCTCAGGCCACAGGCGAAAGCCCGGCTGGCGATGCGCTAGGGTGAACACTTTGCGGTTTGCCACGCGCGCGCTTGGTCCCGAGAACCTGGTTCAATAAACATCCAGCCTCACGCTACCGGCGAGCCATTGACGAAGGTTAAAGGTAACGTCTCGGTTTGAGTTTCGTTTTGCGCGTGTGCGTTAGCACTTGTTGATGCGGAACTTTCGGCAATCCGTGAGAGCAGGCAAATGGATCGAGCCGGACGCTGATGCGACGCGCGAGTCTGCACGCGCATGGAACTCGCGGATCTCACATCTTTGCTTAACGATGTCGTCGCGTGACGGCGCAGCTACGCAGTCGTCGCGCGTTGCGCGAGAGCCGCGAGCAACGCCGCCATGCCGGCGATGGGCTTTACCGCCGCGTCCCCAAGGTGGTGCCGCGCCGCGATCCACCGCGGATCGTTATAGCTGAGGCGCACGGTTCCATCCGCGTCCTCCCAGATCAGCGCCTTGAGCGGCAGGTCGATACCCGCGATCTGCGAGAGCTCCATCAACGGAGTTCCGGTGAGCGGATTGCCGAACATGACCAGCGTCGTCGGGCGCAGGCGCAGGCCGACGTCCTTCGCGCCGGCGGCATGATCGACCCGGGCGAAGACGGTGATCGATTTCTCCTTGAGCGCTGCCAGCAGGCGGCCGAGGGTCGTTTCGAAATCATGCGTGCTGGGCAGGGTGATCAGTCCGTCGTTGGCCATCGTCTCGTCTCCAGTCGCCCACTTAGACATAAGGCCGTCGTGCCATCCGGCAAAGGGCGCCTAAAGCGACCGTGAGCGCCCGCCCTTCCATTCCAGCAGGCGGCACCTACATCTGGTGCCACACCCCAGAACCCCGGCAACAGCCATGTTAGATTTTGCTTCGTCTTCCGCAGGCGAGAGCGCGTCCGCGCCATCCGTCTCCGACACTGAAATCCTCGACGCCTACTCGCACGCGGTGACCTCCGTGGCCGACACCGTCGGCCCGGCGGTGGTGCGCGTGGAGGTGCGCGGCGCCAATGGCCGCCCCGGCGGCGTCGGCTCCGGCGTGATCATCGCGCCGGACGGGCTCGTGCTCACCAACTGTCACGTGGTCGAAGGCGCCAAGGAGATCCACATCCAGGATGCGGATGGCCGCGTCATGGAGGCGCGCAAGCTCGGTGAGGATGGCGACACCGACCTTGCGCTCCTGCGGGCGGGCTCGGCGCGCGATCTGCCGACGGCCAAGCTCGGCGATTCCAAAACGCTCAAGCGCGGCCAGCTCGTCGTTGCCATCGGCAATCCGCTCGGCTTTGAATCGACGGTCACCGCGGGCGTCGTCTCGGCGCTCGGGCGCTCCTTGCGCGCGCGCAACGGACGCCTGATCGAGGACGTCATCCAGACAGATGCGGCGCTCAACCCCGGCAACTCGGGCGGGCCGCTCGTCTCCTCGCGTGGTGAGGTGATCGGCATCAACACCGCGGTGATCATGGGCGCGCAGGGCATCTGCTTCGCAGTCGCCTCGAACACCGCGCAGTTCGTGCTGAGCGAGTTGATCCAGCACGGCCGCGTGCGCCGTGCTTATATCGGCGTCTCGGCGCAGACCGCGGCGGTGCCGCGCCGTCACGCGCGCGCGGCGGGAATCGAGAACGCCTCGGGCGCCTTGCTCACCGCGCTCGAGCCCAAGGGGCCGGCGGCGCTCGCCGGCCTGATGAGCCTCGACATCGTCGTCCGCGCCGGTGGTGTGCCGGTGACCGGCGTCGATGATTTGATCGGCGTGCTCACCGGCGATCGCATCGGCCGCGCGCTATTGGTCGATGTGTTGCGCCGCGGCGCCCTGCGCACAATCGAGGTCCAACCCTCGGAACGGCCGGCTCTCAAGCCGGCCGCCTAAACTTTTCCACGCATAACGCGCATGCCACGCGGGGGGCAGACGGCGCGCTTTTGACCTGCCAATAAAGGAGTCCTATGCCCAATTTCGATCCCCGCACCACCGCTCTCGTTCTCATCGATCTCCAGAACGGCATCGTCGCCATGCCGGTCCAGCCGCGCAGCGGTCCCGACGTACTTGCGGTCGGCAAGGCGCTGGCCGAGAAGTTCCGTGCCGCCAAGGCGCCCGTTGTCCTGGTGAATGTGGCCTTCGCGCCGGACTTCGCCGACGCGCCGCCGTCGAACGTCGATCAGCCGCTGCAGGCGCCGCCCGGCGGCCTGCCGCCGGACTGGAGCAAACTGGTCGACGGGCTCGCGCAGCCGTCCGACCTTCGCGTCACCAAGAAGCAATGGGGCGCCTTCACCGGCACCGACCTCGATCTGCAGCTGCGCCGGCGCGGCATCCGCACCATCGTGCTGGGCGGCATCGCCACCAATATCGGCGTCGAGTCGACCGCGCGCTTCGCCTGGGAGTTCGGCTACGATGTCGCCGTGGTCGAGGACGCTTGCGCGGGCACGGCGGCCGAGCTGCACGAGATGGCCTTCCGCGCCATCTTCCCGCGCATCGCGCGTGTGATACGCAGCGCCGACATCGCCTTCGCGAAAGCCTGACATGACAGGTTTGCTCGACCCCGTGACGAAGGTCTTTCACCCGTCACGGGGCCGTCAGGCACTCGCCGCCAAATGGGCGGTGCTGCTGGTGCTCTCCGTCATCTTCGTGGTGGTGCTCGAAGCCCTGCATCTCCCGGCGGCGCTGCTGCTCGGCCCGATGGCGGCCGGGATCACGCTCTCCGCCTGCAACTGTTCGCTGCGGGTGCCGCGCCCGCCTTACTACTTTGCCCAGGCGATCGTCGGCTGCCTCATCGCGCATGCTCTGCCGGCCTCCATTCTCGGCGAGATGCACCGCGACTGGCCGCTGTTCGCGGCGACCGTGTTGTCGGTGATCGTCGCGAGCACTGTGCTCGGCTGGCTGTTGACGCGTCTGCGCGTGCTGCCCGGCACGACTGCGGTGTGGGGCTCGTCGCCCGGCGCCGCCACGGCGATGACACTGATGGCCGAAGCCTACGGCGCCGACGTGCGGCTCGTCGCCTTCATGCAATATCTGCGCGTCGTCTTCGTGGCGATTGTCGCCTCGGTCGTGGCGCGCGTCTTCGCCGTCAGATCCGGCGGCGCCATGCCGGAGATTATCTGGTTTCCGCAGATCATGCCCTTGCCCTTCGCCGAGACGCTGCTGCTCGCCGGCTTCGGCGCGGTGGCCGGGCGCGTGTTGCGCATTCCGGCCGGGCCGTTGCTGGTGCCGCTCGCGCTCGGCATCATCCTCCAGGGCTTCGGCCTCATCACCATCCAACTGCCGCCCTGGCTGCTCGCCATCAGCTACGCGTTTGTCGGCTGGGGCATCGGCGCGCGCTTCACGCGGCCGATCCTTGTCTACGCCGCCAAGGTCTTTCCGCGCGTGGTGATCTCGACGCTGACCTTGATCGCGGTCTGTTGCGGCTTCGCGGCCGCGCTGGTGATGGTCGCCGGCGTCGATCCGCTCACCGCCTATCTCGCCACCAGCCCCGGCGGCGCCGACTCGGTGGCGATCATCGCTTCCTCCAGCAAAGTCGATCTGCCCTTCGTGATGGCGATGCAGGCGGGCCGCCTGTTTGTCGTGCTGCTGACGGGGCCGAGCCTCACGCGCTTCATCGCCCGCCACGTCGGCGGCGCGGCGGCGGCAGAGGCGGAAGCCTAGACCGTCACGAGGCGACGGCGTAACCGTTCGTGCGCGTGCTCTTCTGCGGGCAGAACTCGCTGATGTAGCCGGCGACCCGTTCCGGCTCGAGCGGCTTGGCGAAGACATAGCCCTGCACCAGGTCGCAGCCTTTGAGCCGCAGCAGATTGAGCTGCTCCGGCCGTTCGACGCCCTCGGCCACTACCTGCATGCCGAGGGAAAGCCCCATGTTGATCACCGCGTCGACGATGGCTGCGCTCTCGCTCGACTGCACGAAGGACTTGTCGATCTTGAGCTTGTCGATGGGGAACTGACGCAGATGCGCGAGCGAGGCGTAGCCGGTGCCGAAATCGTCGAGGGCGATGCTGACGCCGGCCGCATGCAGCTTGCGCACCGTATCGGCGACAACATCGGCGCCCCAGGCCATGTAAACGGTCTCGGTGACTTCCAGCGTCAGCCGCTGCGGCGGCACGCCAGCCTGATCGAGCTTGTGCAGGATGGTCTCAGCCAGATGGCCGGTGCGGAACTGCGCCGTTGACAGGTTCACCGCGACGCTGCCGAATTCGACGCCGGTGTCGATCCAGGCGCGCATCTGTCCGATGGCGCGATCGAGCGCGAGATCGCCGAGCGCCAGCGACAGCTCCGGCTCCTCGAAGCCGACCATGAAATGCGCCGGCGGCAGGATGCCGCGCTCGGGATCGTTCCAGCGCATCAGCGCTTCCAGCGCCGTCACCTTGCCGCTGCGCAAATTGACGATGGGCTGGTAGAACAACGTGAACTGGCCGTTGCGCAGCCCGGCCCAGATTCGCTGGATGAGCGTATTCTTCTCGTCGATCGCCCTGCGCATCGCCGGATCGAACACGACTACGCTGCCGCGGTGCTGTTCCTTGCTCAGATGCATCACCGCCTTGGCGTTCTTCATGAGCGTCTCGGCGTCGTCGCCATGTTCGGGATAGATCGCGAGCCCGCCGCTGATCCCGAGCGGCAACGTGAAATTGTGCCGCATCAGGAGCTTCTTGGCGTGGGCGATGAATTCCCGCGCGAACTTGCGCGCGACATCGCCGGA
>DASXOK010000575.1:0-2812 GCA_036494425.1 Pseudolabrys sp. | reverse complement strand
CTGGGAACAGCTCGACGAGCCCGCGCGCTGTGCTGCGCTCGAGATCCTGGCGCGCCTGATTGCCCGCATGCTGGTGGCGGCAGCTAACGAGGCGAGCCATGAATGAGCGCGCCAAAATCACGGCGAGCCATCTCGCGCGCCATGCCGTCGTCTATCTGCGTCAGTCGAGCGCCGCTCAAGTCGAGCACAATCGCGAATCGACTGAGCGGCAATACGCGCTCGCCAGCAAGGCCCGCGAGCTCGGCTGGCCCGCCGAACGGATCGTCGTCATTGATGAAGACCTGGGCCTGTCTGGCGGCGGAACCGCGACCCGCTCTGGCTTTGCCCGGCTCACTGCCGAGGTGGCGCTCGCCCGTGTCGGCCTCGTGCTGGGTCTGGAAGTCTCGCGCTTGGCCCGCAACAATGCCGAATGGTATCGCCTCATCGATCTCGCCGGCCTCACCGACACGCTGATCGGCGATGGCGACGGCCTCTATCACCCGGCGGTGTTCAATGACAGGTTGTTGCTGGGGTTGAAGGGCACCATGAGCGAAGCAGAGTTACACATATTGCGCGCGCGCCTCAATGGCGGCATTCGCAACAAGGCGGCGCGCGGCGAACTCCGGCGCGGCTTGCCCGTCGGCTTTGTCTGGGGCGAGGAGGAGGGCGAAGTTTGTTTTCACCCTGATGAAGCCGTCTGCACCGCCATCCGCCAGGTCTTTACCCAATTCGCTGAGACCGGCTCGGCTCGGCGCGTCTGGCTGTGGTTCCGCTCAGAGGGGCTCAAATTCCCGCTGCGGATGCATCAGGGCGGCGAGATCCGATGGGTCGAGGCGAGCTACACCGCCATCCACCAGGTGCTCACCAACCCCGTCTACGCGGGCGCTTACGTCTATGGCAGAACCCGCCACGAGATCGTCCTCAATGCCACCGGCGAGCGCAAGAAGCGCGTGCGACACCTCCCACGCGCCGAATGGCAGGTGCTGATCCCGGAGCATCATCCAGGCTTCATTGACTGGCAGACCTATGAGGCAAACCAGGAACGCATCGCCCGCAATACAAAGCCCGGACCGCACCAGGCGGGCGGCGCCGTAAGGGAGGGCGGCGCGCTTCTGCAAGGGCTGGCCCGCTGTGGCCATTGCGGCCGCCGTCTGCACACCCACTATCGTGGTCGCAACGCCTCGCCAGGTTACCACTGCCCGGGCAAGGTTCTTGTCGAGAACCGCGGCGTCTATTGCCTCAATATCGGCGGTATCCAGATCGACGAGGCCGTCACTCGGACCTTCGTCGCTGCGCTAGAGCCGGCTGGACTTGCCGCCACCCTTGCCGCCGCTGAGCGGCTGGAAACCGAACGCGAAGTCGCTTTGAAGCAGTGGCGGCTCGGGGTCGAGCGAGCCAATTACGAAGCGCAACGCGCCGAGCGTCGCTACCGCGCTGTCGATCCCGACAACCGGCTGGTGGCGCGCGGCCTCGAACGCGACTGGGAGGAGCGCCTGCGCGCAGTTGAGATAGCCAAGATCGAGCTGGAGCGCCGCGAAAAAGAGAGGCCGCGGGTGATCCCGCAGGCCGAGCGCGATCGTCTCCTCGCAATCGGACCCGATCTCGCCGCCGTCTGGAACGCGCCAACGACCACACCGCGTGACAGGAAGGAGCTGCTGCGCACCCTCATCGAAGACGTCACGATCAAAGTCGATCGCGATAAGGCGGCCGCCCACCTCGCGCTGCGCTGGAAGGGCGGCGCGTTCAACGAGGTTGACCTCACTCTACCGCGCTCGCGGCCTGCCACCGTACGCACCGACGAGGACACGATCGCGCTGCTGCGCCGGCTCGCCGCCCATTACCCCGATGGTGTGATCGCCGGCGTCCTCAATCGGCAGGAGCGGGCCACGGCATATGGTCATCGCTTCACCGCCGGCCGCGTCGGCAACCTGCGCCGCCACTGGGGTGTTCCCTGCTTCGAGCCGACGCCCTGTGCGCCGGAGGGCGAACTACTGACGATCAAAAAGGCCGCTGTCGTGCTTGGCGTCGCCCCATCGACTATCCATCGCTTGCTCAATGACGGCATTATTGCCGGCGAGCAGCCGACACCCGGCGCCCCTTGGCGTATCCGCTTCACCAAAGATCTCGAGGATCGCTTCAACGGTGATGCCGGCGAGGACTTCCTGCCGATGCGCGAGGCAATGCGCGCGCTCAGCGTCTCGCGCCAGACCGTATTGCAGCGTGTCAAGCGCGGCGAACTCGCCGCCGTCCATGTCATGCGCGGCAAACAAAAAGGCCTGCGCATCAAAGTGATAGGCCGACAGTCCGACCTCTTCGATCCTATCTCATGAACCAGGGGGCATTATGCAGTACGTTCCAAGAAATCCGCGAGGTCGGCATCGACGACTTCCCGGTGTCCGCGAAACAGCAGTTCTTCCACCTCGACCGCCGCCTGCTGGGCGTTCCGCCCTGGCCGGTAAGCGTATTGTTCGGGTGGAAGGTCGGCTTCAAAGATCGGCTCCAGTACCAGCATCGCTGCTGTCATGCAGACCCGATCCCGCACGGTCGAGATGCCCAGCGGCCTGAGTTTGCCGTTGGCCTTTGGTATAAACACTCGTCTGATTGGCTCCGGCCGGTAAGTCTCCTGCCTGAGCGCAAGCGCCAGTTCAGCCACCACCGCTCGACCCCATATGCCTCGATGTCCGCAAAATCCTGGCCGTCGATGCCGGGTGCGCCCCCTGCCTCCGCAGGGGCAAGCTCTTAGGCATGCGCCAGAATGTCGTCGCGGCTGATCTTGTCGTACAGAGCGTAGAAGCGATAGCCGGCCTCCACCTTCGCTTTCGCGTGTAACGCC
>DASXOK010000574.1:0-1624 GCA_036494425.1 Pseudolabrys sp. | reverse complement strand
GGTCGCGGGACCGGTGCTTCAATATTCCGGCCGGCTCGATGAGGAGACCTTGATCGCCAATGCCGGCACCAAGGGTCAGGCGCATCTGCTGGCGATTTCCAGACGCAACTCGATCGGCGAGGCCGTCACCGATGTGCTGGTGACGCGTGGCGACCACGCGGTGATGAGTTCGGTGGCCGGCAACGCCGGCGCACGCTTTTCGGGCACCTCGCTGCTGCACATGGTCAAGCGCGCCGAGGGCGACTCGATCCTCGCCGAGCAGCTCGGCCTGCGCAAGGACATCCCGCGACATCTGTTCCAGCAGCTGATCGCGAAGGCCTCCGACGACGTGCGAGAGCGGCTCGAAGGCGAGCGGCCGGAAATGTGCGAGCAGATCGGGTCTTCCGTGGTCGACGTGACCGGGTCGCTGCAATCGATGTTCGGTCCGGTCTCGCGCAGCCATTTCGTGGCCAAGCGTCTGGTGACGGCGCAATTCCGCGAGGGCAATCTGAAGGAGGACAGCATAGCGGGCTATGCGCAGGCGCACAGGCTCGAAGAGGTCACGATCGGCATGTCGCTGTTGTGCGCGCTGCCGATCGACGTGATCGAGCGCGCGCTGGTCGACAGGACCCGCGAAATGCTGTTGATGCTGGCCAAAGCGCTCGACTTCAACTGGAACACCACCTTGGCGCTGCTGTTTCTCGGCGCCAAGTATCACCGCATCACCGCGCGTGAGCTTAGCGACCTGGAACGCGAGTTCGGCCGCCTCAATGTCGAGACGTCGCGACGCGTGCTGTCGTTCTATCGCTCCCGCAAGAACGGCGAATCCGGCGTCGGCCGCGAAGCGCAGCTGGCGGTCAATTGAGACCGCCGACCCTGCAACGGCCTGGAGACGCGATCATGGACTCTTCCCAGCTGTGCAACGACAAAAGCGAAGCGATGGATCGATCGCCGGTCGACCTGGCCTGGCTCGTGCTCGAAGCGGCCAACGATCTCGGCGACGATGCGACGGTGGAGGCTTGCCGCCGGGTCATCGACGCCAGCCTGAATGGCGGCATGGCGGCGCCGGCCGACCTGCACGTCGTGCAGCATTATTTTCGGTAAAGCCTCCGGCCCGGATCAACCGAGGCCGGCGGCGACTGCGATATTGTAGGTGGCCAGACTCGCGAGATAGGCGAGCGTCAGCATGTAGATGAATGTGACCGCCATCCACTTCCAGCTTCCGGTCTCACGCCGGATCACCGCCAGGGTCGAGGCGCATTGCGGCGCGAAGATGTACCAGGCGAGCAGCGATAGCGCGGTGGCAAGCGACCACTTGCTGGCCAGCGCCTCGCCGATCTGGGCGGCGGCCTCCTTGCCGCCCTCGATCGCATAGACTGTGCCGAGGGCGGCGACCGCGACCTCGCGCGCCGCCATGCCGGGGATCAGCGCGACCGCGATCTGCCAGTTGAAGCCGACCGGCAACAGCAGCGGCTCGATGGCTTTGCCGATCATCGCTGCGAGGCTGTAGTCGATCGCCGGATCGGTCGCGCCCGCAGGCGGCTGCGGGAATGAGGCCAAAAACCAGATCAGCACCATCATCGAGAAAATGGTGGTGCCGGCGCGCTGCAGGAACATTTTTGCGCGGGTATAGACGCCGATCGCA
>DASXOK010000573.1:0-3174 GCA_036494425.1 Pseudolabrys sp. | reverse complement strand
TCGGAGCGCCGAGCGCCTCGTCCATGATCTTGCGGATGGTGCGGGCGCAACGGCCGCACTGGGCGCTGCAACCGTGGCAGCCATAGACCTGGCCGGCAGTGCGCGCGCTCGCCGTGTTCACGGCGCTACGCACATCGTGGTCGGTCAAGACGTTGCAGGAACAGACGATCATCTCAAACCCGGCAATGCGGCTGGCTCTCCCCGGCTCATTCGTTCGCCGGCCAACCGTCACGTGGGGATTTGGTAACCGAGTTCATAGTGGCGAGTCAAAGAAAAACGCACTTTAAAATTGTTCTAAACTATTGATATATAACGACTATTTGAGATAAGGCCGGGAATTGGAACATGCAACTAACAATTCCCAACGCGCAGAATGAGTTAGCGGGCGGCATCAAATGAGGGTGTCATTCCGGGGCGTCCGCCGAAGCGCGTCAGCGCGAAGGCGGACGAGCCCGGAATCCATAACCCAAAACGCTGCGGAGTATGGATTCCGGGCCCGCTCGCTTCGCTCGCGTCCCGGAATGACGGATGAGATGAGGCGCGGCAGCCCTCAGGCCGCGACCTGGGTCAGCGCCTCGATGACGTCATCCACCGCCGCCTCGACCAGGAGCTTGTCGTCGCCCTCGCCCATCACGCGGATCACCGGCTCGGTACCGGAGGGGCGGACGAGGAGGCGGCCGCCGCGGCCGAGCTTCTGCTCGGCGCTGGCGATGGCCGTGCGGACGGTGGCGTTCTCCAGCGGCTTGCCCGACTGGTAACGGACGTTCTTGAGCACCTGCGGCAGCGGCTCGAAGCGATGGCAAAGCTCCGACACCGGCTTGCCGGCGCGCTTGACCACGGCGAGCACCTGCAAGGCGGCGACGAAGCCGTCCCCCGTCGTGGTGTAGTCGGTGAGGATGATGTGGCCGGACTGCTCGCCGCCGACATTGTAGCCGTCGGCGCGCATGCGCTCGAGCACGTAGCGGTCGCCGACCGGCGTGCGCAGCAGCTCGATACCGATGCTCGACAGATGCCGCTCGAGGCCGAGATTGGACATCACTGTCGAGACGATGCCGGGACGTTGCAGGCGGCCGTCGTCCTTCCAGCTTGCGGCGATGATCGCCAGCAACTGGTCGCCGTCAACCACGTGACCGAGCTCGTCGACGATCAGCACGCGGTCGGCGTCACCATCGAGCGCAATGCCGATATCGGCGCGCACCTCGCGCACCTTGCGCTGAAGCGCGGCCAAATCCGTCGAGCCGCAGTCCTTGTTGATGTTGAAGCCGTCCGGGTCGACGCCGATGGCGATGACGTCGGCGCCCATTTCCCACAGCGCGCCGGGCGCGACTTTGTAGGCGGCGCCATTGGCGCAATCGATCACCACGCGCAGGCCCTCGAGCGACATCTGGCGCGGCAGCGTGCGCTTGGCGAATTCGATGTAGCGGTCCTGCACGCCGTCGATGCGGCGGGCGCGGCCGAGATCGCCGCTCTTGGCGAGTTGCTTGGAGAGATCGGCGTCGAGCAACTCCTCGATCTTGAGCTCGACCTCGTCGCTGAGCTTGAAGCCGTCCGGGCCGAACAGCTTGATGCCGTTGTCGTCGAAGGGATTGTGCGAGGCGGAGATCATCACGCCGAGATCGGCGCGCATCGAGCGCGACAGCATGCCGACCGCCGGCGTCGGGATCGGGCCGGTCAACAGCACGTCCATGCCGACGGAAGTGAAGCCCGCGACCATCGCGTTCTCGATCATGTAGCCGGAGAGGCGCGTGTCCTTGCCGATGAGCACGCGGTGGCGATGCTCACCATTGCGGAAGACGAGGCCGGCGGCCTGGCCGACCCTGAGCGCCAGCTCCGGCGTGATGACGCGATTAGCGAGGCCGCGAATGCCGTCGGTGCCGAAATAACGTCTAATCATAGAAAAGCCCCCTCAACGGCCACGGTGCGGTCGCAAAGTCATTGACTGCCTGTTTGTGGGCGGGCCGCTCCCGCGGCCACCCCCCGGGGAACCTTATACTCGGTTCAAGCGCATGGCTTTACTTCAAAATTTGTGAGGAAACATTACCGATGGCGGTTAATCATCGGTGTTAGCTATCTACCACCGCAGCGGCCGCAAAAGCGCCCCATTTCGTCCGCGCCGACCCTGTGCTACCCGATAAGGCACGCCGAGTGCCGGGATTTATCCATGAAAACCTTGACCTGCATCGAGGACTTACGCCTGCTCCACCGCCGCAGGGTACCGCGCGCCTTCTACGATTACGCCGATGCCGGCTCTTACAGCGAGCAGACCTACCGGGCCAACTGCACTGACCTCGCCTGCATCAAGCTGCGCCAGCGCGTGCTTGTGGACGTCTCCAGGCGCACCCTCGCCACGACTATTCTGGGGGAGAAGGTCGCGGCGCCCTTCGCGCTGGCGCCGGTCGGCCTGTTGGGCATGCAACACGGCGACGGCGAAATCCTCGCCGCCAATGCCGCCAACGCCGCCGGTATCCCCTTCACGCTCTCGACCATGTCGATCGCCTCGATCGAGGACGTGGCGGAGGCGACCAAAAAGCCGTTCTGGTTTCAGCTTTACGTCATGCGCGACCGCGGCTTCTCCAAGGAAGTCCTCCAGCGCGCGCTCGCCGCCAAGTGCAGCGCGCTGGTGCTCACCGTCGATTTGCAGGTGCTCGGCCAGCGCCATCGCGACTTGAAGAACGGCATGACCGTGCCGCCGGAAATCCGGCTCGCCAACATCATCGACATCGCCACCAAGCCGGCCTGGGTCTGGAGCATCCTCAAGGGCAAGCGCAAGACCTTCGGCAATCTCGCCGGCCACGTGAAGGGCATGGAGGACGTCAACTCGCTCGCGCAATGGACCAACGACCAGTTCGATCCGGCGCTGAACTGGCGCGACGTCGAGTGGATCAAGAGCATGTGGCCGGGCAAGCTGATCATCAAAGGCATCCTCGATCCCGAGGACGCGAAGACGGCGGTGAAGGTTGGCGCCGACGCGATCGTCGTGTCGAACCACGGCGGCCGGCAGCTTGACGGCGCGCCCTCCTCGATCGCGGCGCTGCCGAAGATCGCCGAGACCGTCGGCCACGAGACCGAAGTGCTGTTCGACGGCGGCATCCGCACCGGCGCCGACTTGATGCGCGCGCTGGCGCTCGGCGCGCATGCCTGCCTGATCGGGCGCGCCTATATCCACGGCCTCGG
>DASXOK010000572.1:0-5856 GCA_036494425.1 Pseudolabrys sp. | reverse complement strand
TGAAATCCTTGGTGAACTGCACCCGGTAGGTCGCGTGCGGAACGGGCGGCGGCATCACGCGCCTCCGATCGCCGCATACACCGACCATGGCGGAAGGTCGCGCGGCGGCGCGTCGCCCCAGATAGGCTCGCCCCACGCGATGGGAGGACAGGGCGTCGACGTGTCCGCGAAGTTCACCAGCAGCAACAGACTGTGCGAGCCGGCCGGCCACGACGCATGCACGATGCCGTCGTCGAACGTCGCGGTGTTCTCGCCCGTCATCGCTGGGATGAGCGGCACGATCCTTTGCCGGCGCGCCGCCAAGAGGGATCGCGTCAGCGCAAGGCGCCTCGCGTGCTCTGACTTGCCGAGCGCATTCCAGTCGAGGACGGCGGACGCGCGCGTATCGCCGGAGAGAGGATCGGGGATCTCGTCGCCGTATCTGGCATAGGCTTCGGCGAATTCGCGCTTGCGACCATTGCGCACGGCATCGGCGAGATCGCCGGTGAAGTCGCAGAAGAAGGGGAACGGCTCGGTCGCACCCCATTCCTCGCCCATGAACAGAAGCGGCGGCGAGGGCTGCAACAGCAGTACGGCCAAAGCGACCTCGAGCGCGGCGGGCTTGGCGAGCACGCTGAGCCTTTCGCCGAGCGGGCGGTTGCCGATCTGATCGTGGTTCTGGATGAAGTCGACGAAAGCTGCCGGCGGCAGATGCCGGCTCGGCTCGCCGCGCGGGTCGCCTTTGCGATGCGCCGAAGGCTCGCCTTGATAGGCGAACCCTTCGGCCAGGGTGCGCGCCACGTGCTGCTCGGTGTTCTCGTAGTCATGGTAGTAGCCGCCATTCTCGCCGGTCAGCAGCACATGCCAGGCGTGGTGATAGTCGTCGTTCCATTGAGCGCGAAAATGACCCGCAGGCGGGTCTTCGTTCGGCGCCAGCAATTCGGCGCGATTGTCGTCGTTCTCCAGCACGAGGTGTATGTGGCGGCCGCTCTCGCGCGCGAAGGCGCCGGCCGCCTCGCTCAGCTCGCGCAAAATGTCCGGTTCGCCCGGCGTGACGATCGCATGCACGGCGTCGAGCCGTAGGCCATCGAATCGATAATGCCGCAGCCAGTGCAGCGCGTTCTCGATCGCGTAGGCGCGCACCATCTGCTGGCGATAGTCGATCGCGCCGCCCCAGGGCGTGTGCGCGTCGGAGAAGAACGCGGGCGCGATGCGGCCGAGATAATTCCCTTCCGGCCCGAAGTGATTGTAGACGACGTCGAGGAAGACCATCAACCCGCGCGTATGCGCCGCGTCGATGAGCGCCTTCAAATCCTCCGGCCGTCCGTAAGCGGAATCCGGCGCGAAAGGCAGCACGCCGTCATAGCCCCAATTCCAGCGCCCCGGAAAATCCGACAGCGGCATCAGTTCGAGCGCGGAGATCCCGGTCGCGGCGAGATGATCAAGCTTGCCGACGATGGCGCGGAAGCTGCCTTCGGGCGTATAGGTGCCGACATGTATTTCGGAGAAAATGGCCTCTTCCCATGGCCGGCCTTTCCAATCGGCGCATTGCCAGGCGTAACGGCGGTCGATCACCTCGCTCGGGCCGCGCACGTCGTCCGGCTGGAAATGCGACGCGGGGTCGGGGATGTCGAGTTCGCCGTCGATCCTGAATCGGTAACGCGTGCCGGGCCGAGCATTGGGCGCATGAAATTCGAACCATTCACCGGTCCTCGCCATCGCCATCGGTCTGTCGATGACCAAATCGACCGTGCGCGCGGCCGGCGCCCAAAGCCGGAACGTCACGCCGTCGTCCGTGAGCAGGGGTCCGAAACGCGGCTGCGTGATCACGGCGCGCCTGCGAAGGCCAGGATCGCACGCGCCTGGGCGCTCCATGTCTCGCCGGGCTTGCCAGAATCCGCATTGGGCTGCCCGTCCGACGTGTCGAGCACGCGCTGCCATTGGGCGGTGTTCGGCCATTCGGGAAACGTCACATCGACCGCCTCGTCCGCGCCGTTGAACACGATGAACAACGGTTGGCCTTTCTCGTGGACCGCGGCCACCACGTAAGCGAGGAAGCGCCCGTCGGGGAAATTCCAATCGCCTTCGCCCATTTCGGCGCCGGACGGCGTCAGCCACTTCACGTCATAGCTGCCGTCGGCGCGTTTTCCTTCCACCCAATGATGCGGCTTGAGCTGGGGGAAGCGCTGGCGAAGCCGGGTCAGTTCGCCGACGACATCCGTCATGTCGTCCGCGGTGCCGCGGTTTCCCCAATGCGTCCAGCCGATCTCGTCGTCCTGGCAATAAGTGTTGTTGTTGCCGTATTGGCTGTTGCCGACTTCGTCGCCGGCGAGCAGCAGCGGCACACCCTGCGCCAGGAACAATGTGGCAAGCTGATTGCGCCGCAGCTTGCGGCGCATGGCCAGGATATTGGGATCGTCAGTCGGGCCTTCGACGCCGCAATTGGTGCTGTTGTTGTCGTCCGAGCCGTCACGGTTGTCCTCGCCGTTCGCCTCGTTGTGCTTGTGCTCGTAACTGACGAGGTCGGCGAGGGTGAAGCCGTCATGCACGGTGACGTGGTTGATGCTCGCACGCGGTCCGCGGCCGTCGTGCTGGAATTGCACCGAGGAGGCGGTCATCGCGTGCGCGAGGTCGCCGATGAGGTTGCCTTCGCCGCGCCAGAAGCGCCGTACCGTCTTGCGATAGACGTCGTTCCATTCCGACCAGCCGTTGGGGAAGCCGCCGACCTGATAGCCGCCGAGGCCGATGTCCCAGGGCTCCGCGATCATCTTCACGTTGGCCAGCACCGGGTCCTGCCGGACGGCGGCGAAGAAGGGCGCGTTGCGATCGAAGGCCGGCTGGCGTCCCAACGTGCTGGCGAGGTCGAAGCGAAAACCGTCGACGTGGTAGGCCTCGACCCAGAGGCGAAGCGAGTCCATGACCATCTGCAAAACACGCGGATGCGCGAGCTTGAGCGAATTGCCGGTGCCGGTGAAGTCGTCGTAATAGCGGGCTTTGTCCGGCATCAGCCAGTAGTACGAGGCATTGTCGATGCCGCGATAGCATAGCGTCGGGCCCATCTGGTTACCCTCGCATGTGTGATTGTAGACGACGTCGAGGATGACCTCGATGCCGGCGTCATGCAGGGCGGCGACCGTGGCGCGGAAGTCGTTGATGTTGTGTTTGCTGGCGTAACGCGCCTCCGGCGCGAAGAAGCTCAGCGTGTTGTAGCCCCAGTAATTGCGCAGCCCCCGGTCGAGCAGCGGGCGATCGTCGAGGAAGGCGTGGATCGGCAGAAGCTCGACGGCGGTGACGCCGAGCCTGCGCAGATGCGCGATCATCGCCGGTTCGGACAAGCCGCGGAACACGCCGCGCATGCCGGGCGCGATGTCCTCGCGCATTTTCGTCAGGCCTTTGACGTGGGCCTCGTAGATGATCGTGTCTTGCCAAGGGATCATGGGGCGGCGATGGTGCTGCCAGCTATGCGCGTGTTCGATAACGACCGACTTGTACATGTTGCGCGCGTTGTCGCGGCGGTCGAACGACAGGTCGACCTGCTTGCTGCCGGTGCGATAGCCGAAATGCATGTCGGTCCACACGAAGTGGCCGCCGAGGCGCCTGCTGTAAGGATCAATCAGCAGCTTGTTGGGATTGAAACGGTGGCCGGCTTCGGGCGCGTAAGGACCGTGTACGCGATAGCCGTAAAGCTGCCCCGGCGTTACGTGCGAGAGGTAGACATGCCAGACGTCGTCCGTCCGTTCCGGCATGATGATGCGCTCGGTCTCGCGGCGGGCGTCGCGGTCGAACAGGCACAGCTCGACCTTGGTGGCGTTCGCCGAGAAGAGCGCAAAGTTCGTGCCGCGTCCGTCCCATGTGGCGCCAAGCGGGTGCGGCGATCCGGCCGAGGTGTGCCCGTTAGACCTCAGGAACGAGAAAGACGGCAGCAAGGGGTGGGACGACAATGTGAATCTCCGGGCTATCGCGTGTCACAACCGTGGAGACTGCTCCTCCGTTCCCGACATTGCCGCCGCCATATGCGGCGGCGTCCGAATTGAACACTTCGCGCCAGCGCCCGGCAAAAGGCACGCGCACTCGATAGTCGCGCAGGACCTGCGGCGTGAAATTCAGCACCACGACACAGCGCTGTTCGGGATCACGTCCCTTGCGCAGCCAGGCGAAGGTGCTGTTGTTGGCGTCGTCCGCGACCAGCCACTCGAAGCCTTCCGCGGCGCAGTCGAGCGCGTGCAGCGCCGGCGTGTCGCGATAGACGCGGTTGAGATCGCGTACCAGGTTCTGGATGCCGGCATGGGTCGGCTGATCGAGCAGATGCCAGGGCAGGCCGATGTCGTGATTCCACTCCGTGTCCTGGGCGAATTCGGAGCCCATGAACATCAGCTTCTTGCCCGGATGGCCGAACATGAAGGCGTAATAGGCGCGCAAGTTAGCGAAGCGCTGCCATTGGTCGCCCGGCATGCGGCCGAGAATCGAGCGTTTGCCGTGCACGACCTCATCGTGCGACAGCGGCAAAATGAAGTTTTCCGAGAAGGCGTAATGCAACCCAAAGAGAATGTTGCCGTGGTGGTGGCGGCGATAGATCGGGTCCTTGGACATGTAGTCCAAAGTGTCGTGCATCCAGCCCATGTTCCACTTGTAGCCGAAGCCGAGTCCGCCCCAATCGACCGGACGCGACACCATCGGCCAAGCGGTCGACTCTTCCGCCGCGGTGGTCGCGTGCGGATATTCGCGGAATAATTCGGTGTTGGTCCGGCGTAGGAAGGAGATGGCGTCGATGTTCTCGCGGCCGCCGTATTTGTTCGGCACCCAGCCGCCGGACGGACGGCTGTAGTCGAGATAGAGCATGGAGGCGACCGCATCGACGCGCAGGCCGTCGACGCCGTAGCGCTCGAGCCAGAACAGCGCGTTGGCGGTGAGAAAGTTGGTGACCTCGGCGCGCCCGTAATTGTAGATCAGCGTATTCCAGTCGAGATGCCGGCCCTGTCGGGGGTCCTCGTGCTCGTAGAGGCCGGTGCCGTCGAAGCGGGCGAGCCCGTGCGGATCGTCCGGAAAATGTCCCGGCACCCAGTCGAGCAGGATGCCGATGCCGGCCGCATGCAGCGCATCGACCAGCGCGGCGAAATCCGCCGGTGACCCGAAGCGGCTCGTGGGCGCGAACATGCCGGTCGGCTGATAACCCCAGGAGCCGTCGAAGGGATGCTCCATCACCGGTAGGAATTCGACATGGGTGAAGCCCATGTCGGCCACATAGGCGGGGAGTTGCTCGGCGAGATCGCGATAGGTCAGCCACTCGGCGCGCTCGCCTTTGCGACGCCAGGAGCCGAGATGCACTTCGTAGATCGACATCGGCGCGTCAAGCGCGTTGATGTTCTCGCGCGTGGGGCGCGGCTTCAGCAAAGTCGCGCTGTCGATCACCATCGAGGCGGTCGACGGCCGCATTTCCGCGCCGAACCCAACCGGGTCGGACTTCAGCGGCAGCAGCGCGCCGTTGCGCGCGACGATCTCATATTTGTACTTGTCGCCGGCGCGGGCGCCAGGCACGAATATCTCCCAATAGCCATTGCCGCGCACGCGCATCGCGTGGCGCCGCCCATCCCATAAATTGAAGTCGCCGACGACGCTCACGCGCTGCGCGTTCGGCGCCCAGGTGACGAAGGCGACACCGGCGACGCCGTCGAGCACCATCGGATGTGCACCGAGCTTGTCGTAAAGGCGCAAATGGTTGCCTTCGCCAAGCAGGTACAGGTCGAACTCCGTCAGCACCGGCGGGAAGCGATAGGGGTCTTCCATCTCCACCACGTTCTCGCCGAAGCGGGCGCGCAACCGGTAACGGCTGGGGTTGTCGAGCGGGCCCTCGAACAGGCCGGCGGGATCGATCCGCGC
>DASXOK010000571.1:0-3491 GCA_036494425.1 Pseudolabrys sp. | reverse complement strand
AGCCGGGCCGTCCAGCGCGATGGCGCGCGCTCTTTCCCCCCACCATTTCCCATCGTTAATGGAACCTCGCGAGGTCTTCGCATGGCGGACATTTTGCCGCGCTATTTCGTCGTCACCGGCGGTCCCGGCGCGGGGAAGACCACGTTGATCGACGCTTTGGCGCGCAACGGCTTCACCGTGTCGCACGAGGCCGGCCGGCGCATCATCCGCGAACAGCAGGCGGTGAATGGCCGCGCTCTGCCCTGGATAGATCCCCTCGCGTTTGCCGAGGCGATGTTCGGCAGCGACCTCGCCGCCTACGAGGCGCTGCGCACCACGCCTGACGCGGTATTCTTCGATCGCGGCATTCCGGATGTCATCGGCTATCTGCGCCTCGAAGGCATCGCCGCGCCCGATGCCGTGCTGCTCGCTGCACGCACGCGTCGCTATCAGCCGCGCGTGTTCATCTGCCCGCCTTGGCCGGAGATCTATGCGCCCGACAGCGAGCGCAAACAGAGCCTCGCGGTGGCGGAGCGGACGTATCGCGCGATGGTCGAGGTGTACACGGAGCTTGGCTACGTACTCATCGACGTGCCGCGCGTAGATGTCGATGAGCGCGTGCGGTTTGTGCGGGAAATCGTCGAAACCTAGAATTGATTTGAGAGATCAACGCCTCTCCCCGCCTCATCCTGAGGAGCGGTCCGCAGGACCGCGTCTCGAAGGATGGGGCGACCCCCATTCTTCGAGACTGCGGCTTCGCCGCCTCCTCAGCATGAGGGCCGAAAGAGGCAACAACGATGGCAAGTTACCTTCCCCCCCCCAGCGCGCCTTCGATCGCCTTCAAAGCCGCATCGGCTTTGGAGCCATCCGGGCCGCCGGCCTGCGCCATGTCGGGGCGGCCGCCGCCACCCTTCCCGCCCAGCGCCTCTGCGCCCTTGCGCACCAGCTCGACCGCGTTGAAACGCTTGGTGAGATCGTCGGTGACGCCGACCACCACGCCCGCCTTGCCGTCCGGCGAGAGGCCGACGATGGCAACGACGCCGGAGCCGACCTGCTTCTTGCCTTCGTCGGCGAGGCTGCGCAGGTCCTTCAACTCGATGCCGGACACGGCGCGCGCCAAGAGCTTCACATCGCCGATGCTGCGCACGTCGCCCGCCGCGCCGTCGCTCTTGCCGCCGCCGCCCATCGCCAGCTTCTTGCGCGCATCCGACAACTCGCGCTCGAGCTTCCTGCGCTCGTCGAGGAGCGACGCGACCCGCGCCGGCATGTCGTCAACCGGCGTCTTCAGTTCGGCCGCCGTGTGCTTGAGCAACTGTATCTGGTGATTGGCCGACTTGCGCGCGGCCTTGCCGGTGAGCGCCTCGATGCGGCGCACGCCGGCGGCGACGCCTGAGTCGCCGAGCACCGAGATCAGGCCGATGTCGCCGGTGCGCCGCACATGCGTGCCGCCGCAGAGCTCGACCGACCAACCCATCGCATTGCCGCTGGGCTCGCCCATCGCCACCACGCGCACCTCGTCGCCGTATTTCTCGCCGAACAGCGCGCGCGCGCCGGACGCAATCGCATCGTCCTGGCCCATCAGCCGCGTGGTGACGGGCGCGTTCTGCAGCACGATGTCGTTGGCGATGTCCTCGACGCGCTCGAGTTCCTCCGCCGAGATCGGCTTCGGATGCGAGAAGTCGAAACGCAGCCGATCGGGCGCGACCAGCGAGCCCTTCTGCGCCACGTGATCGCCAAGCACCAGGCGCAGCGCCTCGTGCAACAAGTGCGTCGCCGAATGGTTCTGCCGGATCGCCGTGCGGCGGGCGTGATCGACAACGAGCAGGAGCGGATCGCCCACCTTCACGCTGCCTTCGGTCACGGTGACGACATGCGCGAACAGATCGCCGGCCTTCTTCTGCGTATCGCTGACGGTGAGCTTCACGCCCTCGCGACGCATCTCGCCGGTATCGCCGACCTGGCCGCCCGACTCGCCGTAGAACGGCGTCTGGTTGACGATGACGACGCCGCTCTCGCCGGCCTTGAGCTCCGGCACATCCTTGCCGTCACGCACCAGAGCCGACACCACGCCTTCGGCGCTCTCGGTCTCGTAGCCGAGGAATTCGGTGGCGCCGAGCTTCTCGCGCAGCGCGAACCACACGGCCTCTTGCGCCGCTTCGCCCGAGCCTGACCACGAGGCGCGCGCCAATTCGCGCTGGCGCTCCATTGCGTCGGTGAACGAGGCGACATCGACGCCGATGCCGCGCGCGCGCAGCGCGTCCTGCGTCAGGTCGAGCGGAAAGCCGTAGGTGTCGTAGAGCGTGAACGCCGTCTCGCCGTCGAACATGTCGCCCTGCTTCAGCGTGCGGCTCTTGTCGTCGAGGATGGCCAGCCCGCGCGCCAGCGTGTTGCGGAAGCGCGTCTCTTCCAGCTTCAGCGTCTCGGTGATCAGCGGCTCGGCGCGCAAAAGCTCCGGATAGGCCTGGCCCATCTCGCGCGTGAGCGCGGGCACCAGCCGCCACATCAGCGGGTCCTTGGCGCCGAGCAATTCGGCGTGGCGCATGGCGCGGCGCATGATGCGGCGGAGCACGTAGCCGCGGCCTTCGTTCGACGGCAGCACGCCGTCTGCGATGAGGAACGACGAGGCGCGCAGGTGATCGGCGATGACGCGGTGCGAGGCCTTCTGCGGGCCGTCCGAGTCGACGCCGGTCAGGTCGGCGATGGCGCGGATCAACGTCGCGAACAGGTCGATGGCGTAGTTGTCGTGCGTGCCCTGCAGCACCGCGGCGATGCGCTCGAGGCCCATGCCGGTGTCGATCGAGGGATGCGGCAGGTCGATGCGCTTGCCGGGCGCAAGCTGCTCGTACTGCATGAACACGAGGTTCCAGATCTCGATGAAGCGGTCGCCGTCGCCGTCCGGGGAGCCTGGCGGACCGCCGGGGATGTGCGCGCCGTGATCGTAGAAAATCTCCGAAGACGGGCCGCAAGGCCCCGTGTCGCCCATCTGCCAGAAGTTGTCGGAACCGGCGATGCGGAGGATCTTTTGGTCGGGCAGCCCGGCGATCTTCTTCCACAGGTCGAAGGCCTGATCGTCGTCAATGTAGACGGTGACCAGGAGCTTATCGACCGGAAGACCGAACTCCTTGGTGATCAGTTCCCAGGCGAGCGCGATCGCGCGCTCCTTGAAGTAGTCGCCGAAGGAGAAGTTCCCCAGCATCTCGAAGAACGTGTGGTGGCGCGCGGTATAGCCGACATTGTCGAGGTCGTTGTGCTTGCCGCCGGCGCGCACGCATTTCTGCGAGGTCACCGCGCGGCTGTAGGGGCGCCTCTCCAGGCCGGTGAAGACGTTCTTGAACTGCACCATGCCGGCATTGGTGAACATCAAAGTCGGGTCGTTGCGCGGCACCAGCGCCGAGGACGCCACGACCTGGTGGTCGTTGCGGGCAAAGAAATCGAGAAAGCTTTTGCGGATATCGTTGACGCCACTCATGGTGAACTACTGCGCGAGCCCCTTTGGCCATACGGGGGCGCTA
>DASXOK010000570.1:0-3830 GCA_036494425.1 Pseudolabrys sp. | reverse complement strand
CGTATCGGGCCAGTATCATTTTGGTGAATGCCGATCTTTCCACTGGGCGGGCGACAATCCGTATTCGCGCTTGAAGGCCCGGCTGAATGCCTCCACGGATTCATACCCTACGATATGCGCCAACTGCGCAATCGTCTTACTAGTCTCCAGCAAATTCACCTTGGCGGTCTGAAGTCGCCACACGGTGAGGTATCGGATCGGCGGCATGCCGACGAGCGCCGTGAAACGTTCCACGAATGCGCTGCGCGAAAGCGCCACCTCGCGGGCAAGCGATTCCACCGACCAAGGCGCGCTGATCCTCTGATGGACCAACGCGAGGGCGCGGCCGACTTGCGGATCCCTCAGCCCCTTGAGCCACCCCATGTCCTCTTCGGCAAGAGTCGACGAATGCTGCCGTATCGCTTCGGTCAACAGCGACTCGGACAGCCGCGCCATCACGCTTGAGGAAGCCAGCCTGCCCTCGGCAAGTTCGCCGGCGGCAAAGCGAACCGAGGCCTCGATCCACTCGCGTGAGCCACCCCGGCGGACATCGATTTTCAACGCCTTGGGCAAGGTCAACATCAGCGGATTATAAGTTTCCTCGCTGGCGAGAAACCCGCAAAAAAAGTCCGTCACGGCGCCGCCCCCGCCGTGCGATATCCGATGAAAGCTTCCGTCGGCGGACGGTTGCATGAGGCTAAAGGCGCTGACCGGCTTGATGCCGGGCGCGCTCGCCAGGGTGTGAGGGTCGTTCTGCGGGAATAGCACGATTTCGCCGGCGCGTACCTCGATCATCGGCTCACGTTCAAGGCCGACGAGCAATCCGCCCGTGGTGACGACGTGGTAAGCGATCACTTGCGCCGGCTTTGCCAGAAATCTCGCGCAGTCGTCTGGTGTGATTCTGACGCCTATGCACCACGGCGCCGAGAGCTGCGCGGACAGAAAGACACCGCCTTTCAGGCGGATCGAGTGCAGCACCTCCGACAGCGGATCCATCGTAGCGGTTGTCCTCGGATTTGGACGAACGGTCAGATGAACCGGTTGGGCGATCATTCGCACCGACTGCGCGCAAGCGTACATCCTCGGCGTCAGCAACACCACAAGCAACCGAGGAGTTGGACAATGGCTACCGCGATAAAAGAGACCAAGAAGCCCATGCGTACGCCAGTTCGCATGAACGGCGTGGACGCGCCGACGCTGCTCGCCACGGTCAATGCCGTCGGCGCCCAGCCCGACCTTGCCAAGTTTCAGTTCCGCGCCAAGAGCCGCTGGCTCTCAGGCACGCACTGCGAAAGTACGATGCACGGCTTTTCCGGCGCGGGCGGCGAGCATAATCACTGCGTCGCCTACAAGGGCGCCGCGGATCATCCGGCGGTGCTGTGCGGCGCCGATGCCGGACCCACGCCAACGGAATGGGTGCTGCACGCTCTGGCTTCATGCCTCACAGCCGGTATCGCCAATATCGCGGCGGTGCGTGGGATCAAGCTCAACAAAGTCGAGTCGACGGTCGAGGGCAACATCGATCTCCGCGGCATCCTCGGGCTCTCGAAAGACGTCCGCAACGGCTACCAGGACATCAAGGTCTCCTTCGAGATCGATGCCGACGCCACTCCCGAACAGATCGAACGGATCGTCATGCAGGCGAAGGCCCGCTCGGCCGTGTTCGACTGCATCACCAATGGCGTTCCGATTGCGATGGGCGTCAAGACACCGGCCATAACCTGACGTGCAGGACTGCCGCGGCAGCGCGGCACCGCGTCTCATCGCTCCAATCGAAGGTCACGCGACCATGCTGAAAACCGATGTTGTCGTCATTGGCGGCGGCCAAGCCGGACTTGTCATGAGCCGCAGTCTCACAGCACAGGGCGTCGACCATGTCGTGCTGGAGCGCGGGCGGATCGGCGAGCGCTGGCATTCCGAACGCTGGCACTCGCTGCATCTGCTCACGACGAACGCGCTCAGCGCGCTGCCGGGGATGCCGCACGTCGGCGACCCGAACGCGTTCATGCCGGCGCGTGCCTTCGCGTCATATCTGGCGTCCTACGCGCATGCGATGGCGGCGCCCGTCATCAACGGCGTCACGGTGACCGGCGTTGCGCCGGCGGCCTTCGGCTATCGCGTCTCGACGAGCGCCGGGGAATGGCGGGCCCGCGCCGTCGTCATTGCCACCGGCGCTTGCGACACGCCGTTCCGCCCGGCGATGGCGAACGCACTCGCATCTTCGATTACACAGATCGATCCGGCGAACTACCGCGAACCGGCGCAACTTCCCGACGGCGGCGTGCTGGTCGTCGGCGCGTCATCGACTGGCGTTCAGCTTGCAGAGGAAATCCATGCCTCGGGGCGGCCCGTGGTGCTGGCCGTCGGCGATCATACGCGCGTCCCGCGTCGCTACAGGGGACGCGATGTGTATGCCCGGATGGACATGGCGGGCATTCTCGACGATCCGGCCAACGAAGGCGGCAATCTCGACGCCGCGCGCCGCCAGCCGTCGCTGCAACTGGTGGGACGGCCCGACAACCGCGACCTCGACCTTCGGACTCTGAGCCGCCAGGGCGTTCGCCTAGTCGGCCGGTTTGCCGCCGCCGACGGCACCAAGGCCGCGTTCAGTGGCGACCTTGAACGGACCACAGCGGCGTCGCATGTGCGGATGGTGCGCATGCTCGACCGTATCGACGACTCCATAAAAAGCCAGAACCTCGAAGAACCCGCCGCCGACCCCGCCGTGCGGGTACCGTTTCTGGCCGCCGGCGATGAGCTTACACTCGATTTGCGGCGCGAGGGCATCCGGTCGGTGGTTTGGGCCACCGGTTATGTCCGCCTTTATCCATGGCTCAAAGCGCCCGTTCTTGACGGCCGCGGCGAGATCGTCCACCGCGGCGGTGTGACCGCCTCACCCGGTCTCTACGTGCTCGGCCTCACCTTCCTGCGTCGGCGGCGTTCGTCGTTCATCGACGGTTGCGGCTTGGACGCGGACGACCTGGCGCCGATCGTGAAGGCGCATCTCGATGTGACGGTCAGACAGGTTGCGTGACGCCATGACCATACCCGTCTTCGTCCTCCTCGGATTTGCTGCGTGGACGTGGCTGACGCTGGTCGGTAGTATCGGCGTCTACCGGTGGAGCCTTATCCTGACGCGGCGAACATCGATCGCCGAATGGTACGACAACGCCCCGCGCAGCAGCGATTGGTATCAACGCGCGGTGCGCGCGCACATGAATTGCGTAGAGACTTTGCCCGTCTATGGAGCGATCGTTTTGACTCTCGTGGTCACGGGCTTGACGAGCCCTTTCATGGACGGGATCGCTTTAACGATCCTCGTCACACGCATAGGGCAGACCTTGGTGCACATCGTGCTGCCGCCATCGAACACCTCGGCGGGCCTACGCTTCGCACTCTTTTCTTTTCAGTTGGTCGGCATGATGACGATGGGCATCATGATCGTCGCTTATGCGGTCTAATGACCGCCTTGGGCACGAAGTCGACTTAAGGAGGAGGGCAGAGCAAGTCTGCTCTGCCCAGGTAGTTCAGACATCCACCCGCTCGGCGATGGCCAGAGCATCGTCCACTTCGATACCGAGGTATCGGACAGTGCTCTCGATTCGGTGATGTCTTAGTAGGAGCTGGACGCCCATAAGTTGCCAGTCTTGCGAAAGATGAGCGTGGCCTTGGTCCGGCGGAGTGAGTGCCGTACAGTGCTGGATCCAGACCGATCCCGGCGATCCACCTGGATACAAGACGGGCGTACTGTCTGGTCGTGAGAGAGTGGCCAGGGTAGCGTCGGCTTGTGAACAGGAACTCACCCGCCTTCTTGTGCGCCGCCCTGATGTAATCATCGACAGCTTCGCGGG
>DASXOK010000569.1:0-12688 GCA_036494425.1 Pseudolabrys sp. | reverse complement strand
GCGGCCCGAGGCCTTAGCGGCCGTCATCCTGAGGTGCGAGCCAACGGGTCCGGCCCGCTTGGGCCGGCCCGATGACAGGCTCCGCGAGCCTCGAAGGATGACGAGGCACGGTGTCAGCGGCCGTTCACCCTTCGAGGCTCGACGCTGCGCGCCGAGCTCCTCAGGGTGACGGCTGCGGGGCCAGCGTCACCCGCCCGAGCTCACGCACCACGCCATCCGCCCCCACGCCGCGCGACACCGCCTCGCACGTCCAGGCGCCGCGCGTGCCGTCAATCGCATAAAGATTATACGCCGCCGCATCTTTGCTCGTGCCCGGCTTTGCCGACGCGGAGGGCACGCCGACCGCCGGCACGCGGGTGCCGTTCGGCCCGTCGAGCCAGTTGAGCATGTGCACATGGTCATGCCCGTGCAGCAGGAGGTCGGCGCCTTGCGCGGCGATCACGCGCAGAAGCACCGGCGCATCGAGCAGACGTTTACTCCGAGCGGCCTCGCTCACCGGCGGATGATGGATGAGCACCACGCGAAACACGTCTTCGCTTTTGAGCTTGGTGAGCGTCTCCGCCAGGCCTAAGAGTTGCTTGGTGCCGAGCCAGCCGGTGGCGAGGAACGGCGCCGTCGGCACGCCGCTCGACAGGCCGATCAGCGCGACATTTCCGCGCCGGCGCACGAAGGGAAACCCGTCGGTGCCGTCGTCGTCGGACATATGCGCGCCCCAATAGCGGACCGCGCGCGGCGCGCCATCGGCCACGTAGACGTCGTGATTGCCCGGGATGACGGTGACATCGTTCGGCGTGCCTAGACCATCGAGCCAGTCGCGCCCGCGCGGATACTCTGCCGGCAGCGCAAGATTGGCGAGGTCGCCGGTCACCGCGATGTGGTCGGGCGTCTGCGCTTTCATATCCGCAACCAGCCCATCGAGCGTCGCCGCGTCATGGATGAAGCGCCGCTTGCGCCGCCAGTTGACGTAGCCGGTGATGCGCTTGCCGATCAGCTCGGCGATGCGCGGCTCCGGCAGCGGCGGCAAATGCGGATCGGAGAGATGGGCGAGGGTGAACACTATTGCTTGTCATGGCCGGGCTTGACCCGGCCATCCCGCTGAGGAGGGCACGGTGCCCGTCTTATCGGGATCACCGGGACTCGGCGCTTCGCGCCCGCCCGGTGATGACAAGAAATAGGGCCTCGTGATGAGACCCTTCTATCACGAACTCCCGATCAAAATCCCCGCGACGAACACCAGCACGCCGCCGACCACCACCTGGAAGGCCGCCTGCAGGAACGGCGTATCCATGAACTTGGTGCGGATCCAGGAGATTGCCGCGAGCTCGATGGCGACCACGAAGACCGACACGATCGTGGCGGTTAGGAAATGCGGGATCAGATAGGGCAGCGTTTGGCCTAAGCCGCCGATCGCCGTCATCAGGCCGCACACCGTGCCGCGCAGCCAGGGCGTGCCGCGCCCGGTCAGCGAGCCGTCGTCGGATAAAGCCTCAGCGAAGCCCATCGAGATGCCGGCGCCGACCGAGGCCGCCATGCCGACCAGGAACGTCGCCCAGGTGTTGTGCGTGGCGAAGGCCGCCGCGAACAGCGGCGCCAGCGTCGAGACCGAGCCGTCCATCAGCCCGGCCAGTCCCGGCTGCACATATTGCAGCACGAACATCCGCCGCGCCGTCTCTTCTTCCTTCTCGCGCGCGCCTTTGGTGAGGATGGTCTGGCTCAGCTTGTGCGCCAGCGTCTCGTGCCCCGCCTCAGCCTCGGCCAGCTCGATCAGCAATTGCCGCACCGAGGCGTCGCGCGCCGTCTCCGCCGCCTTGCGGTAATAGCGCTCGGCCTCGAACTCCATGTTTTCGGCGAACTTGCGCACCTCCTCGAGCCCGAGCGGGCGCGTCAGCCACAGCGGCTGCTTGGGATGCAGGAAGCCCTTCACGTCCTGCCGGCGGATCAGCGGCAGGTACTCGCCGAACTTCTGCCGGTAGAGGTCGAACAGCATCGAGCGGTGATGCACCTCCTCCTCGGCCATCTCGTCGAAAACCTTGGCCGACGCCGGAAATTGCTCGCGCAACCCTTCCGCGAAGCCGCGGTAGATGCGGCTGTCCTCTTCCTCATTGGTGATGGCCAGGGCCAGGACTTCCTGCTCTGACAGGTCGGAGAAGCGTTTCACGGGGGTAGGGCCTTTCGGGTCGTGGGGGCGGGGTAGGACCCATATATTGGAATCATTCTAATCTTTAAAGGGCCCAAATAGCCGCCTACTGCCCCCATTGGGCGTAAGAAATTCGTGACCAGGACCTGCCAGACCACCCCGATGGATGTGAACAGCCTGCGACGTGCCCTCGAGCCGGTCCTCCGGCGGGTCTTCCATTTCTACTGGCGCTTTGCCCGAGGGACGACGCTGGGCGCCTTCGGCTTGGTCATCAACGAGGCGGGCCAGGTCTTCCTGATCAAGCACTCCTACGTGTCCGGCTGGCACCTGCCCGGCGGCGGGGTCGAGCCGGGCGAAACGCTGCTCACCGCGCTTACCCGCGAGCTGTCGGAGGAAGGCGCCATCGAAGTGACGGGAAAGCCGGTCCTGCAAGGCGTCTTTCACAACAAGCGCGTCTCGCGGAGAGACCATGTCGCGCTCTATATCGTGCGCGACTACCGCCAGGGCGTCCCGCGACCCAACCACGAGATCGTCGCGCACAGCTACTTCGCGCCCAATGCGCTGCCTGACGATGTCGGCCGTGCCACCCGCGCCCGCATCGCCGAGGTGTTCGGCGGCGCGGCCATCAGCGAGTGGTGGTGAAGGCTCTCGCCGCGTAGTGTGCTTGCCCTCCGCCGGGAGGCGAGCGATGCCCGACCAGAGCTGGCTTACGGCCGCCATACGCGCGGCCGCGATCGAACGGACCTTGGCAGCCGGTGAAGCGCTGTTCCGGCTCGGCGATAAGACCGCCGGCCTCTGCGAGATCGTCAGCGGCCGGGTGCGGCTCGCGCGTGTCGATCGTGATGGGCACGAGATCGTCCTGCATGTCGCTGGACCGGGCGAGACAATCGCCGAGGCCTCATTGTTCTCGCCGCACTATCACTGCGACGCCATCGCCAGCACGCATGCAGTCTTGCGCATTTACCCGAAGGCCGCGATCCTCGCCGCGTTCAAGGAGGATCGCAAAGCCGCGCAGGCTTTCACCGCCATGCTCGCCGGTCAGGTGATGAGCCTGCGCACACGCCTCGAGCAGCGCAACATCCGCTCGGCGCGCGAGCGCGTCCGTCATTACTTCGCGCTCAATACAGGCGCCGATGGCCGCACGGTCGCCTTGCCCGGTACGCTGAAGGACCTCGCGTCCGGCTTGGGCCTTACGCATGAAGCGCTCTATCGCACGCTCGCCGCGCTCGAACGCTCCGGGGAAATCCAGAAGGAGGAAGGCAATATCGTCCTCCTGCGCCCACGCAAGATATGATCCGGATCATACGCGGCTGTTGCGTTCCGGACTAACAAGGCAGGCGGGGCGATAGAAGCCAAGGAGGCGTGTAATGTCGAAATTTCCCTGGAAGACCACCCTGGCCGGTGCGGCTCTCCTGGCTGCGACCGTCTACGCCTATGCCCAGATCGCGCCCGGTGCGAACGGGCCCATGGGCATGCATGGCCAGATGCAGCATGGCGATATGAGCGGACACATGGCGCAGATGCATCAGCAGATGATGCAAGGCGGCATAGGTGGCGGTATGGGCGGCGGCATGCATGGTGGCATGGGCATGCACGGCGGAATGCACGGGCAGCAAACGTCCGTCGGGCCGGCCGCCGCGGGACAGGCTGTGTTCGGCGCGATCCAGGAAGTCGTGCAGATTCTGGAGGCGGATCTGAAGACCGACTGGTCGAAGGTCAATATCGGCGTGCTGCGCGAGCACCTGATCGATATGAACGAAGTGACTCTGAACGCAGCGGCGAATGAGCGCATGACAAATGACGGTATCGAAATTGCGGTCACAGGTGAGGGGCGCACGCTTGCGGCGATCAAACGCATGGTGCCGGCGCACGTGCAGGAGCTGACCAGCCTCGGCTGGAAGGCGGCTGCGCAAGCCTTACCGAACGGTGTGACGCTCACCGTGACCGCGACCGAGGCGCAACCTCTCGCCAAGCTCAAGGCCCTCGGCTTCATGGGGATCATGGTGCAGGGCGCGCACCATCAGCAGCATCACCTGATGATGGCGAAAGGCGAGTTCACGCATTGAATTCATAAAGCTTCTCGTCAGGCTGGCAGCATCACCGCTCGCGCGCTTATCCCTCCCCTGAAAGCGGAGGGCGTTCAAAGCGAATGCCAATTGGCATTCGCGTTATACGTATAGAGCGCCCGGCGCTCGCGCGGGGCTGTGGCGAAGCGCGGAGTCGGGTGGGGTCAGCTCACCGCTTACCGCGTGCGCCCCCACCCGGCCGCTTCGCGGCCGCCCTCCCTCGATCCGAAGTCGGATGTTTCCGACTTCGGCAAGTTAAAATGCCGAACTCGGGTAAACCCGAGTTCGGTTGCGGGGGAGGGATAAGAAAGCACCGCGCTTCCATGGATTTAGGGCGGGTATAAAAATATCCCTATTTTATCTTGACTTCATTCGCGCGGGTGAAGGCGGCCTCGGTAAGCGACATCGATAACATCCCACGCGCAATTCTTGGCGCAGCGTGGGGGCCACAAGAAGAGCGCATGAAAGCTGGTATTTATTTTCCGCTTTTTCTGGTGCTTGTGAACGGCGCACGGCGGAATGCTATCTATTATCTCCCCGCCGACGCTCAGGAACCCGAGATGTTCAAGCCACGCAAACCACTGAGCGAGGCTGCCCGCCGAGCCAATTGGCAAGGCTTTGTTTACGATCTCACCACGGTCAGAACTGCGTTTATTCGATTGGTGTAGTTCCGCGCGGGCAGAATGCAGATGTCGTTCTTTGAAGCTGGTGCGCATCAAGTCGGCGCATGATTGGCTCCTATTCGGACGTCGATCAGCGATGAGTCCCACGGCGATACGGTCGCGGCCCTCAGCGTCACGGGCGCGCCATGTATCGGCCGAGCCGCCCTTTTTGCGGGCGACCCATTCGATGTCGCGGTCGAATGACCGGGCAATGGCGACCCTACTGACCGCCCGGCGAAGTTCGAACGCGAGATGTTTAGCGGGCCAATAGTCTAGCGACGTGAAAGGATCGCCTGGCAGAACGCGCTCGTATCGGTCAACACCGCGTCTCCTGCGAATTTCAGTGAGTCGATCGAACGCTGCGCCGCGTCGGCGTGTCCGGCTCCGCACGCGTCGGTAATGACGACAGGGATCATTCCGAGGTCGGCCGCGTGGCGCGCGGTGGGCTCGATGCCGATTTCCATGGCAACGCCGACGAGCGCGACCGCAGAGATGCCGCAGTCACGCAATGCAATGGACAGCGGCGTGCCTTCAAATGCGGACATCGTGAGTTTGTCGAAGATCGCCTCGCTCGGACGCGGAGCTAGTTCGGGCGTGATCGCAAATCCCGGCGAGTCGCGCAAAAACCATGGGCTGACCTTGGCCGGATCGTCGACCCGTTGCCAAGCCATTGCCATGCGATATTGAAAGACGCCCATCAACTCCTTAGGCAATGACAGATGCCGCATGAAGAAGATGCGGACGCTGGCTTCTCTCGCCGCCGCAAGGACGCTCGACACCCGCGCAACGATCTCGTCGGCGTTCTTGAGCTGGCTAAGAATCCCGATCTGCATGTCGTAGACGACCAGTGCGAGTCGCGCGGGGGTGCAGATTTCTTCAAGCGTTTGTGGGATATCGAGCCCGTAAATGTTTTTCATGGGCCGTGTCTTAGCGGAATTTTTCGGGAATTCCTATCTGCCGCGCTCGATCATGGAAACACTCTCGACAATTCGGCCTTGGTCAGATGTTCCTCAAGGAAGTGCCGCGCGCCTTCGCTTAATTCGCGGTTTTCTTTTCTCGCGCGTTCGACGACGGCGAGCGCGATCTCGTGCGAGACATCACGGGCATAACCTTCATCCGTGTTGAATGCAATCACGCGAACCGGGCGGGAATACTCGCCGCGCAAGAGGTTGTCGATCACGCTCGCGGCGTCGGCGGCGCTTGGTCGGTTTCGCGATAGGCGCGCCCGAGACCGCCGAAATCGTCCAGCACGATGCAGACGGCGGCCTTGGGCGCGGAGGGTGCTAGTGGGGGGCTCTTACGCATACACAAACCCCTTCAGCGTGGGGGACTAGTCGGCAGGTTTCAGTGCCACGTAGTAGACGCCGCAAGCGTCGTGAAAGTTGCCCCGGCGCGTGCACTTGGCGATCTCCGCCAGGAGATCGGGCAGCGGAATATAGATCCCGTACCGACCGACCAGCTTTGCGCGGCTCAGTCTGCCCCGCCGCTCGCATTTGCGGCAAGCGAGTTCGACGTAATCGCCGGGAAGATTGCGCGGGGTCAGAGCACCGCTAGCGTCCTGTTGCCGTGACGTGAATGAACATCGGGTGAGCCGCCGCACAACCCAACCTCACGGATAGGTCACTCTCTCCACGGGGGAAGAGAGCTACATAAGCGGCGGCTCGCCTCATGCTCTCGACAAAGCCGGAATGTCAGCCTGCGCCGTCCCCATCATAGCGCGCAGCGAGCCGTCGATAACGGGTCCGCGCCCGGACCGGTGCGCGAGCTTGAAACGCGAACCGCACCGCCCGCTCAAGAGTGGCAAACCGCTCACTGCCTGCACGCAGCGCGTGCGAGTGTCGAAAGCACAAAAGCCGGACGCCGCCAACTTCGCCAGCAACCGATCCAGATCCAAGCCGTTAACCGAGCAGGACGCGCCGAAAAGCAACGGCCTGTCCGATAGCTAACTCAAACTCTCCGTTCCGTTGGGTAGTCGGAAGGGCAAGGAATAGGTGCGGCGATGCGAGGAGACGAATATCGGAAGTGGGCTAAGGATGCCCGACAGGAAGCGAAAGGCGGAGAGCCCGGATGACCAGACGAGATGGCGCAAGGTCGCCGAGGAATGGGAGAATCTCGCCACGATGGTCGACAAGTATCAACCCGTTGATGGCGAGAAAGTCAGCTCCGATTAGGTCTTTGCCTCATTCGCGATCTTCAGGAGGATGTCGGCGTGGTGCGCGACTTGACGAAAGCGCGCCGCCGTTGACGGTCGTGAAGGCAACCGGATCGTCGCGCAAGAGCGCGCGGGCGTGCCCGACATAGACTCGATTAACGCCAAACTGTTCGGAGGAATAATCGCGAGGGTGACTAATTAGAGTGCCGACTTTTGGCACTCTATTCCGCCCGACTTCGCCGTGCTTCGCGACCTTGCCCGTGTTCTCCGCATACGCGCAAGCTTCGGCCGCAGCGTAGGCGCGGTTGC
This sequence comes from Pseudolabrys sp., assembly GCA_036494425.1. Lineage (GTDB taxonomy): Bacteria > Pseudomonadota > Alphaproteobacteria > Rhizobiales > Xanthobacteraceae > Pseudolabrys. The sequence continues at coordinate 5,362 of DASXOK010000569.1, read as the reverse complement.
TCGCGGTGAGGTCGCGGCCCTTAACGTGGGTCAGGGAATAGCAGGGGGCCATTGCCCCGCCCCTCACGCTCTGGCCCGGCTCAAACCGTCCACTGGCGCGGCCCGTGCGGCGAGTTTAGCCATGCCCGCCGCCGCCCCCGTCAAATCGCCCGCTACGGCCTCCCTGTGCTCGTCGGGACATAAACGGGGACACATTTGCGTCAATGTATTGATTTTGCTTAGTATTTTAGGATGTCGACATTCCCCAAAAGGGATCATGCGCTACTTGAATTCTGACGCGCTTTCTCGGCGCGCCATCCCCTCTCTTTTGCGAAGAGAGGAAAAGAGAATACGGCCTACCCGGGGCCGCAAAGAACACGGGGGGCGAACCTTTGCTTTCTTTCTGACCTCATCCTTCGAGCCACGCCTGACGGCGCTCCTCAGGATGAGGGGAGATGTTCGAACACTTGGCTCTTTGGCAATCGCACCGGAGTTTTGCACAATTGGCTGCACAACACCCCTCGCGTGACAACATTCGCCAGACCGAATAAGACGAAAAACGGCTTCGAACAACGCATGAGCAACTGATGTCAGCAGGCGTGGTCATTATCGGCGGGGGCCAAGGCGGTTATCAGGTCGCGGCCTCGCTGCGCGAGGCGGGCTATGGCGAGCGCATCACCATCGTCGGCGACGAGCCGGACCATCCCTATCAGCGCCCGCCGCTGTCGAAGGCCTATCTGCTCGGCGATACCACGGCGGAACGCCTGTTGCTGCGGCCGCATAACTATTACGAGAAGCACACCATCGATCTCGTCGCCAACACGCGCGTGACGCAGATCGATCGCGATGCCTCGCGTGTCGCGCTCGCGTCCGGCACGGCGCTCGACTACGACCACCTCGTCATCGCCACCGGCGCCCGCAACCGCTTGCTGCCGGTGGAAGGCGCCACGCTCGACGGCGTGATGTATCTGCGCACGCTCGCCGACGCGGATGCAATCAAGGATCACTTTGCCGCGGCGACCAACATCGTCGTCGCCGGCGCCGGCTTCATCGGCCTCGAACTCGCCGCGGTCGCCAGCAAACTCGGCAAACAGGTCGCGGTGATCGAGCCGCTGCCGCGCGTCATGAGCCGCGCCGTATCGCAGGCCACCTCGCAGTTCTTCGCCGACGCGCACGCGCAGTTCGGCGTCAAGCTCATGGTCAACACGCGCCTCGAACGCATCAACGGCAGCGGCCGCGTTACTGGCGTCACCTTGAGTGGCGGCATCGAAGTGCCCGCCGATCTCGTGCTGGTCGGCATCGGCATCTTGCCGGCCGACGATCTGGCGCAGGCCGCCGGCCTTCCCGTCGCGAACGGCATCGTCGTCGACGCGCGGCTTCTCACCGCCGATCCGAAGATTTCCGCCGTCGGCGACTGCGCGGCGTTTCCCGATCCCTATACCGGCGCCATGGTGCGCCTGGAATCGGTGCAGAACGCGGTCGACCAGGGCCGCTGCGTCGCCAAGCGCATCGCCGGCCAGCCGGCCCCCTACGAGGCGGTGCCGTGGTTCTGGAGCGATCAGCAAGATTTAAAATTGCAGATGGTGGGTCTCACCGCCGGCTGCGACCGGACGGTGGTCCGCGGCAATCCGGCCGAACGTGCCTTCTCGGTGTTCTGCTTCCGCGGCGACACGCTGCTCGGCATCGAGTCGGTCAACCGCGGCGCCGAGCACATGTTCGGCCGCCGCCTCCTCGCCGCCGGCGAAAGCGTCACGCCCGATGAAGCCGGCGATCTTTCCTTCGACCTGAAGGCGCGGCTCGCGCGCCTGGCGCCCGCACGTCAAGCGGCGGCCGGCTGACCCTACCCCGATTGCCCAGGCCTTTGCTCTTCGGTAGTTTGCGGGCCGCAAAATATGCATATGAGTGCAGGCCGTCACATGCAGCTCTTCACGACCGCCGAGGCCGCCGCGTATCTGCGGCTCAAGGAGCGCAAGATCTACGAGATGGTGGCCGCAGGCACGGTGCCTTGTACCAAGGTCACCGGCCGCTGGCTGTTTCCCAAGGCCGAGCTCGACCATTGGCTCGCGACCAGCGTTGCGCGGCCGCCGGGCACGACCCGGCCGGAGCCAGCGCCCATCGTCGGCGGCAGCCACGATCCGTTGCTCGAATGGGCCCTGCGCGAAAGCGGCTCGGGGCTCGCCACGCTGGCGGTCGGCAGCGAAGCCGGCCTCGCGCGTTTCATCTCCGGCGACATTCTGGCGGCGGCGATCCACCTGCATGCGCTGGAAGAGCCGGACGCCGACGCCAACCTCGCCGCCATGAAGAACCGCGGCGACATGCAGGACGCGGTGATGATCGGTTTCTGCCGCCGCGAACAGGGGTTCCTGCTGGCGCCTGGCAATCCGCTCAAGCTGACATCCATCGACGACATGCTGTCGAAGCGCGCGCGCATGGCACAGCGGCCGAAGGGCGCTGGCGCGCAACTGCTGCTATTGTCGCTGCTGCACCGGGCGAAGACCTCGCTCGATCAACTCAATGCCGTGCAGCCGATATGCCCGACCGGCCCCGACATCGCGCAGGCGATCCGCGCCGGCCGCGCCGACACCGGCATCGCCACCCGCTCCGTCGCCGACGCCGCCGGGCTTGATTTCGTCTCCATCGCCTGGGAGTCGTTTGACTTGGTGCTGCGCCAGCGCGACTACTTCCTTCCGCCGATGCAGGCGCTGTTCTCGTTCCTGCGCTCCGACGACTTCGCGACTCGCGCGCGCGAAATGGGCGGCTTCGATTTAAGCGGCACGGGTAGCGTGCGCTACGTCAACTGAGACATGGTGTGATGATTGAAACCCAAGCCTGGCCGAGCGAATTGCGTCTGCACAAAGATCGCAGGACGCTCACCGTGAGTTTCGAGGGCGGCGAGCGGTTTGATCTGCCGGCCGAATATCTGCGGGTGAAGAGCCCAAGCGCGGAAGTGCAGGGCCATTCGCCCGACGAGCGGAAGACGGTGCCCGGCAAGCGCGACGTCGAAATCCTCGAGGTGCTGCCGGTCGGCAATTACGCCGTGCGTCTCGTGTTCGACGACATGCATTCGACCGGCATCTATAGCTGGGACTATCTGCACGAGCTCGGCAGTAACCGGCAGGGCTATTGGCAGGATTACCTCGACGAACTCGCCGCCAAGAACCTCACGCGCGATCCGCCCGCGCGGCATTGAGCAGTGCTTCACCGCGCGCGGAAACTCTGTGCAGCCGCGGCGTGTTCCGGTGGTTACGGGAAGCGCGGCTTTGTCAGCGACGAGCGCGCGGCTTCCGACTGCTGCTGGCACCAGGCCATAGCGCCGCCGAGCGTCGAAAAGTCGCCGCGGTCCGGCGGCAGGTGCGCGGCACTCACGCGCCAACGGCTCTTCGTCTTCTGGATACGAAAACGCCCGACGCGATAACAGCCCGGGCCTGACTTCTCAGCAAAATCGCAGTGCATGACACGCTCCAAGTCGCAGTTACGAGCATGTGTCAAGATGGATGCGACTTCAATAAAATCCGACATAATACCGGTCGAATTTCATACTCGTAATGATAGAAAGGAATTAGCGTCACCAAATACCAACGGATGTCGGTGCGGTGAATGAACGTCAGTGCTCCGCCCAGCCCAGGTAGCGCCGTTGCAAAGCCGTCATGGCGGCGTCGAGCACCAGTCCGACGCACAGCATGACGAGGATATAGGCGAAGACGGTCGGGCTATCGAAGAACCGCTGCGAATAGACCAGGGTCCCCCCCATGCCGCCCCCGCCCGTCACCATCTCGGCGGTGAAGGTCGTGATCAGCGAAACCGGCAAGGCGATCCGCAGCGTCGCGAAAACGCGGGGGAAGCAGGCGGGCAATATGAGGTGCGTGAGCAGTTCGCGCCGCGTCGCGCCGAGCGAAAACGCCGACCAAACCAGCACGCGATTGACCGCTTTGGCCGCGTTGTACGTGCCGATGATCAGCGGGAACACGCAGGCGAACGCGACGAGAAGAATCTTCGACCAGCTCTCGATCCCGAACCAGAGAATGAACACCGGAATGAATGCGATCTTCGGCGAGGGGAAGCCCAAGGCGACCAGCGGGTCGGCAAGCCAGTGAACGACGCGGCTGCGCGACATGACGATGCCGACGACGATGCCGACGATGGCCGCCAAAGCGAGCCCGGCGAAGGCGCGGAACAGGCTAAGCGAGAGGTCGCTCGCCAAGCTGCCGTCGGCAATGGTGCGTCCAAGCGTCGCGGCGACCGTTGTGAAGGCCGGCAGGAACAGCGGCGGCACGAAATGCAGTCGCGCGACAAACTCCCACAAGGCAAAGAGCACGACCAACGAGGCGAGCGATCGCAGCCGTAAGCTGTATTTCGAGATGACCTTATCCGTCACGTGCGCCATCGCGGTCACGCCGCCTCGCGTTGCGCGGCTGACTCGTGCCAGCGCAGGCAGTAGCTGGCGATCGACAACATCAGGCGGTCGGCCAGAAAGGCGACCACGACGATGCAGGAGATGGCCGCGAGCATATAGTCGTAGGCGCCGTTCTCGCCGTACATGAAGACCAGTTTGCCGATGCCGCTGGTCGACGCGATCATCTCTGATGAGATCGCCAAAACGAACGAAAAGCCGAGCGCGATGCGCAGGCCGGTAAAGATGTCCGGCAGCGCGTGGCGGAGGAAGATACGGGAGAGCAGGTCGCGCTGACTGGTGCCGAGCGCTTCGGCGCTCCAGGTCAGCACCTTCGGCGTGGTGATGACGCCGTGATAGGTATTGACGATCACCGGCAGCAGGCAGGCGAGATAGACCGCGCAGATTGCCGTCGTGCTGCCGATGCCGAACCACAAGGCGAACAATGGAATGAGCGCGGATTTCGGCAGCGAATAGGTGCCGCCGACGATCGGCGCGACATAAGCGCGGAATTTCACCGATCGTGCCATCATCAGGCCGATCCATATACCTGACACGGCGCCGAGCACGAGGCCGGTAAAGGCACGAAAGAGCGTGATCAGCAGGTTCTGTCCGATCTCGCCGCCGGTCAGCAGATCGATCAGCGCGGCGATCACGCGTGTCGGCGGCGGCAGGAATTCAGCGTTGACCAGCCCGGACGCACTCACCAATTGCCACAGCAGTCCGAACAGGACGAGCGGCGCGATCCGCAACGGCCAGCTGGCGACGCCGGAGCGCGGCTCAAGGCGCGGCATGCTGATGCTCCGCCGCCAGCGCCTGGCGCCGCACCGACAGCCACACTTTGTTGCGGAACTCGTTGAACGCGTCGGACAGGAAAAGCTCCTCCCGCGGAGTCGTCCGGTCGAGATCGACGGCGAACTCCTCCACAATCTGGCCAGGGCGCGCCGACATCACGCAGATACGGTTGGAGAGATAGACCGCCTCGTTCACGTC
>DASXOK010000568.1:0-6645 GCA_036494425.1 Pseudolabrys sp. | reverse complement strand
CATTCTGGGAACGCTCCTTCTCCTTATCCGCCCCTGAGGGCCGGCTGGGCGTTTCACGCCTGGGCACTCGGGGGACCTGCGGAATGAGCACTCCATAGAGCGCCCTGAAGCGGCGCATTCGACGAGAAGGATAATTCCATGACCACCCAGACCACGTCCGACAAGGACCGCGTCGTCATCTTCGATACGACCTTGCGCGACGGCGAGCAGTGTCCCGGCGCCACCATGACCCACGAGGAGAAGCTCGAGGTCGCCGAACTGCTCGACGACATGGGCGTCGACATCATCGAGGCCGGCTTCCCGATCGCCTCGGAAGGCGACTTCGCCGCGGTGCGCGAGATCGCGCAGCGCTCCAAGAACGCGGTCATCTGCGGCCTCTCGCGCGCGGCCTTCAAGGACATCGACCGCTGCGCCGAGGCGATCAAGCCGGCCAAGCGCAAGCGCATCCATACGTTCCTCTCCACCTCGCCCGTGCACATGAAATACAAGCTGCAGAAGGAGCCGCACGAGGTCTTCGAGATGGTGATCGCGCAGGTGACGCGCGCGCGCAGCCACACCGACGACGTCGAGTGGTCGTCCGAGGACGGCACCCGCACCGAGATCGATTTCCTCTGCCGCTGCGTGGAGGCCGCGATCAAGGCCGGCGCCACCACCATCAACATGCCCGACACCGTCGGCTACACGACGCCTGAGGAGTATTTCAATCTCTTCTAGTCCGTGCGCGAACGCGTGCCGAATTCCGACATTGCGGTGTTCTCGACGCATTGCCATAACGACCTCGGCATGGCGGTGGCCAATTCGCTCGCCGGCGTGAAGGGCGGCGCGCGGCAGATCGAATGCACCATCAACGGCATCGGCGAGCGCGCCGGCAACGCCGCGCTGGAAGAAGTCGTGATGGCGATGAAGGTGCGCAACGACGCGTTTCCTTACACGACGAAGATCGACGCGACGATGTTGACGCGCGCGTCCAAGCTGGTGGCGGCGGCGACCTCGTTCCCGGTGCAGTACAACAAGGCGATCGTCGGCCGGAACGCCTTCGCGCATGAGAGCGGCATCCATCAGGACGGCATGCTCAAGAATGCGCAGACCTACGAGATCATGACCCCGGAGTCGGTCGGCGTGAAGCAGACCTCGCTGGTCATGGGCAAGCACTCCGGCCGCCACGCCTTCGTGCACAAGCTGGAAGAGCTCGGCTATCAGTTGGCCGCCAACCAGCTCGAAGACGCCTTCGTGCGCTTCAAGGCGCTGGCCGACAAGAAGAAGCAGATCCAGGACGAGGACATCGAAGCGCTTGTGGACGAGGAGATCGCCACCGCGCACGACCGCATCAAGGTGCTCTCCTTGACGGTCATCGCCGGCACCATGGGCCCCCAGACAGCGACGCTCACGCTCGACATCGAAGGCAAGCACGTCACCACGCAGTCGACCGGCAATGGTCCGGTGGATGCGATCTTCAACGCCATCCACGCCCTGGTGCCGCACGAGGCCAAGCTCGAACTCTACCAGGTGCATGCGGTGACCGAAGGCACGGATGCGCAGGCAGAAGTCTCGGTGCGTCTGTCCGAGAACGGGCGCTCCTATACGGCAAAGGCGGCCGATCCGGATACGCTGGTGGCCTCGGCCAAGGCCTATCTCGGCGCGCTCAACAAGCTGGCGAGCAAGAGCAATAAGACGGCCTCGGCCGAGCGGCGCATCCACGCCAACGAGGTCGGTTAAAGGTCGCTTCACCGGCTTGAGCTGCTTGTTTTGGTACGCGGGTGCCGCGCTCCATCCGGGGCGCGGCATTCGCCGGAAAAAATTCCACCGCGCAAGGATTTAAGAGGAACCAGAGTGCGGGCGCACTCGTTGGCCTCCCAAGCACTTCCTGTTCGCGCGTGACGCAGTTCCGCGCGACGGTAGAAATCTTAATTCGTCCACACTTCGTTCTCGCTACCGGCGGAATCCGCGCTTAGTCGGGCGGCTTCAACTTACTCAAGAGCGTCGGGGACATCTGGGAATGAAAACCTTTCTCTGCGCGGGCGCCTGTGCGCTCGCGGTGGCCGGTTTGTTGTCTGTGGCCACCCCTGTCTATGCCGGTGAAAGCGGGGCCTTCGGCTACGAGCGGCCGGCGACGGCGATCGATGTCGCGCGCATCAAGAGCGTGCTGCGGCTGACCGCGGATCAGGAGCGTTATTGGCCGCCGGTCGAAGCGGCGCTGCGCGACATTGCCCGCCGGCAAACCCACGATGAGGACGCCGGCTTCGTGCGGCGCATCAGCCGCCGGGTGGTCTCCGTGGTCCTCGACAGCGCTGCGATCCAGCGGTTGGCGGTGGCGGCTCGCCCGTTAATTGCGGTCCTCGATCAGCAGCAGATGCAGGCTGCAAGCGGGCTCGCCCAGGAAATGGGCCTTGGACCCGTGGTCGCCGCGCTGCGCTGAAATGACCCGGGGCGCGCCTCGCCCCCAATGCGCTTTCAGCTTGACGATTCCTCCCCCTGTGTTGGCTATAGGTCTGGCTTGCCGGGACACCGGTTTAATGCCACTTTGACGCGCACAAAAACAGCCAAAGAGCCGGTAACTGGCTCGTGGTGGGAGGAAAATCAATGCGCAACCTGCTGCTCGCGGCCCTCGCGGCCGCATTGATCGCTGTTCCTGGCGTCGCGCCGGCGCAGCAGCCGATCGTCATCAAATTCAGTCACGTCGTCGCCCCGGACACGCCGAAGGGTAAGGGCGCGGAGAAGTTCAAGGAACTTGCCGAGAAGTACACCAACGGCAAGGTCAAGGTCGAAGTCTATCCGAACTCGACGCTCTACAAGGACAAGGAAGAGCTCGAGGCGCTGCAGCTCGGCGCGGTGCAGATGCTGGCGCCGTCGAATTCCAAGTTCGGCCCGATCGGAGTTAAGGAATTCGAGGTGTTCGACCTGCCGTTCCTGATCCCGAACCTCGCGGCGCTGCGCAAGGTCACCGAAGGCCCGATCGGCAAGAAGATGCTCAAGCAACTCGATGCCAAGGGCATGGTCGGCCTTGCCTACTGGGATAACGGCTTCAAGGAGATGAGCGCCAACAAGGCGCTGCGCATGCCGGCGGATTACAAGGGCCTAAAATTCCGCATCCAGTCGTCGAAGGTGCTGGAAGCGCAGTTCCGCGCGCTCGGCGCCATTCCGCAGGTGATGGCCTTCTCCGAAGTGTATCAGGCGCTGCAGACCGGCGTCGTCGACGGCCAGGAGAATACGCCGTCGAACATGTACACCCAGAAAATGCACGAGGTGCAGAAGTACACGACGCTCACCAACCACGGCTACATCGGCTACGTGGTCGTCGTGAACAAGCCGTTCTGGGACGGCCTGCCGGCGGATATCCGCGGCGAACTCGAGAAGGCGATGGCGGAATCGACAACCTACGCCAACACCATCTCGGCCAAGGAAAACGACGAAGCGCTCGAGGCGATCAAGAAGTCGGGCAAGACCACGATCATCGTGCCGACCGCCGAGGAAATGGCGGCGATGCGCAAGGCCATGGAGCCGATCTACGACGACATGGGCAAACGCGTCGGCAAGCAACTGATCGACGACGTCGTCAAGACGGTCAACGCCACCACCAACTGACCTCACGCGAAGAGCCCTGGGACCATCCCGGGGCTCATTGCGTTTGAGGGGCTGGCAGTGCGGCGAAAGGGGCGCCGCGCGCCGAGACAACGTAACGGTCCACGGCGCGTCATGCGCTTGGCGGACGATCATCCCCGGCAGCGCACGAGGCGTGGATGTTCCTTCGTATCCTCGACCGGCTCGAGGAAATCCTGATCGCAAGCCTGATCGCGGGCGCCACGCTGCTGATCTTCGTGGCGGTCGTGCAGCGCTATGCCGTCGGCGTGCCGTTCCTCTATCCGTTCTTTTACCAGTTCAACCTGACCTGGGCACAGGAGCTGTGCATTTACATGTTCGTGTGGATGGCCAAGTTCGGCGCCGCCTACGGCGTGCGCACCGGCATCCACGTCGGCGTCGACGTGCTGGTCAACATGCTCAAGCCGCAGCATCGGCGTATCGTCGTGCTGTTCGGCCTGTTCTGCGGCGCCTTCTTCACCTTCATCGTCGGCAGCATGGGCGCCAAATTCGTCTACGAGCTCTATCCGACCGGGCAGGTCTCGCCCGATATGGAGATGCCGCGCTGGATCATCTTCTTGTGCGTGCCGCTCGGCTCGTACTTGATGTGCTTCCGCTTCCTCCAGGTGTTCTGGCGATACTACTGGACGAACGAGCTGCCGCATCACGATCCCGGCCACGTCGAGGGCGTCGTCGAGAGCCCGCAAGCCGCGCGTGATCTTGCGGCCGAAGAATTCGCCAGCCGTGGTGGTGCGCGATGAACAGCATCCTCATCTTCAGCCTGCTGATCGCGCTGATGCTGACCGGCATGCCGGTCTCGATCGCGCTCGGTCTGACGGTGCTCTCGTTCTTGTTCGTGATGACGCATGTGCCGATCGAGGCGGTCGCGCTCAAGCTGTTCACCGGGATTGAGAGCTTTGAGATTATGGCGATCCCGTTCTTCATCCTTGCCGGAAATTTCCTCACGCATGGCGGCGTGGCGCGGCGCATGATCGCTTTTGCCACTTCGCTGATCGGGCATTGGTACGGCGGTCTCGGTCTCGCCGGCGTCATGGCCTGCGCGCTGTTCGCGGCGATCTCCGGCTCCTCGCCGGCGACCGTGGTGGCGATCGGCTCGATCATCCTGCCGGCGATGGTGCAGCAGGGCTTTCCCAAGCGGTTCGGCGCCGGCGTCATAGCCACGTCCGGCGCGCTCGGTATTCTCATTCCGCCGTCGATCGTGATGGTGCTCTACGCGGTCGCGACCGGGGGCAGCACGGCGATTGATCCGTCTGGCCATCGCGTGCTCTCGGCCTCGGTCGGGCAATTGTTCATGGCCGGCGTCGTGCCGGGCCTGATCCTCGCGACGCTCCTCGGCGCAACCACGTTCTATCGCGCGTGGAAGAACGACTATCCGCGCATGAAGAAATCGACGTGGCTCGAATCGCTGCGTGCCTTCCGCGAATCGATCTGGGGCCTCCTGCTCATCGTCATCGTGCTCGGCGGCATCTATGCCGGTCTGTTCACGCCGACCGAGGCGGCGGCGGTGAGCGCGGTCTACGCCTTCGTCATCGCGGTGTTCGTCTATCGCGACATGAAGCTCAGGGACGTACCGAAGGTGCTGCTCGCCTCGGCCAACATGAGCGCGATGATCCTCTACATCATCACCAACGCGGTGCTGTTCTCGTTCCTGATGACCAGCGAGCAGATCCCGCAGAAGATGATCGCCTGGATCACCGGTGCCGGCATCACCTGGGTCGAATTCCTGCTGTTCGTGAACATCCTGTTGCTGGTTGCCGGCAATGTCATGGAGCCGTCATCGATCGTGCTGATCACGGCGCCGATCATCTTCCCGGCGGCGGTCGCGCTTGGCATCCATCCCGTTCATCTCGGCATCTTGATGACGGTGAACATGGAAGTCGGCCTTTGCCATCCGCCGGTCGGGCTCAATCTCTATGTCGCATCGGGCATAGCAAAAATGGGCATAACGGAGCTAACGATCGCGGTGTGGCCCTGGCTCTTGACGATGCTCATCTTCCTGATCGCCGTGACGTATTTTCCCGCGTTGTCGTTGTGGCTGCCGCGGCTGCTGGGCGTTATCTGATACCGCATTAATATCTTGTGCACGCATTTTATGCGACGGCGAGATGAACAGCCGTCCATAAACATTGCGTGTACTTAATCTCTTTCCAAACTTTAACTTGATAAGGCATGGCGCCGTTCTTCTACTTGCACCATCCGAAATGCCATTGGAGGTGGCCATGTTGAAGACAGTCCTAGCCGGCGCGACCGCGCTTGCGATCACCGGCGCAACGCTTGCTTACGCGCAGCAAGGGCCGGTTGAACTCAATCGCACCCATCACTGGCGCCCGACCGCGCAAGACATCACCGCGTTCGGCGACGCGCGTATCGCGGCGCTGCATGCCGGGCTCACGCTCACCGCGGACCAGGAGAAGAACTGGCCAGCGCTGGAGACTGCGCTGCGCGATCTCGCCAAGCAGCGTTCCGAGCGCTTCGCCGCCCGCGCCAGCGCGGACCGTCCGACCGATCCGGTCGCGCGTCTGAGCCTGCGCGCCGACATGATGCAGCAGCGCGGCGAGGCACTGAAAAAGGTCGCCGATGCCGCCGCGCCGCTCTACAAGAGCCTGGACGACGCGCAGAAGCACCGCTTCGTGCTCCTCGCTCGCCTCAACGGCCCGCAGTTCGGCGGCTGGCACCATGGTCATGGCCGCCGCATGGACGGCTGGCACCGCGGCGGCGAGGGGGGCGGTATGGGCGAGGGCGGCGGCCGGCCGCAGTAACTCCGCTCCACAGTGGCGGGCGGTTTCGTGCGGGGCGCGGTTCTCCTCGCCGCCCTTGCGCCGCCGTCCAGAAAGCCGCCGGTCAGACCCGGCGGCTTTTCCTTTGTTTTTCAACACTTGGCAGCCCGGCGAAGCGCCTTTGCGGCTGGACACACCGGTCTTGCTTTGCTAAGTGACCCCCGCTCGCGGGACTTGGCTCCCGCCGGGCAATCCGGGCGCATAGCTCAGTTGGTAGAGCAGCTGACTCTTAATCAGCGGGTCCCAGGTTCGAGCCCTGGTGCGCCCACCA
>DASXOK010000567.1:0-3316 GCA_036494425.1 Pseudolabrys sp. | reverse complement strand
TGACCCTGAACGGCCGATTAGAGAAGAAGCAGAAATGCCGGCTCTCAGAATGGACATCAGTTCACCGCGAATCAGCCTTTCCCGTACGTTTAGGCAACCGACGCCTTCGCCCACCCGCCTTTAGCTGCGCGAGTTCGCGTGTTGATGGCATTCGCATATCGGCGATCTGGACCTCGCGTGCCAAGTTTTCGATGATGGACAACAGCACGCTACGCGCAATCGCGATATCGGCCGGCCGCGTACCGCGCACCGCGATGCGGTTTACCTCCTCGGCGAGCGGAACCAGGCGTTTTCGCAGCTGACGCCCTTTGGGTGTGAGCAGGACGTAGACCTTCTTGCGATCGCCGGCGAATTTGCGGCGGCGAATGTAACCGAGCCGCTCCATCGCCTTGAGTGCGGAAAATGTCGTCGGCTCCATCACTCCGGCCTGCTCGCTTAGCTCGCGCTGAGTCAGCCTGTCGCCTTCCCATAGGATGCGCAAGAAAGTCCAATGGCCGAACGAGACCGCGTGCTCGGCGAGCCGCATCTGGAGGGCGCGCACCAAAGCCCGGGTCGCATCCTTCACCAGATGGGCGAGCCGATCGTTCGGCACCGCCTCACGCCAGTGGCGGAGTATCGACTGCGTACCAGGCGTACGGCTCACGGCAATCCAACCTGATGGCTGAGTGCTACGTCGCGACCTTCACGCGCCGAGCGCAGAATCGCTAGGACCAATTCCAGTGTCGCCATCGCCCAGGCGCCGTCATGTAGTGGCGCTTCGTCGTACACGACGGCGCGATAAAGCTCGTCGATGACTTCGGCGCGTGGCACCGCCGGCGGCGGCAGCGCATCGAGCCGCGCCGCGCCGTTCTGATAGACCATCACACCGTTTGGGATCGCACGCAGGTCGGCGCGCTCGCAACTTACCAGCAGCGTGCCGAAGTGCTGATGTGCTGGCGGCTGCGTTGCAGGCGCCCGGTACTCAGGCCCACCGTAATTGCGCGCGTTCTTGAATGCCATCTCTTCCTGCGCATTCGTAAAGCGTGGTCGCGATGCGCCGGCATAGGGCGCCTTCGTTTGGCCCATCTCGCCGATCCAGCCCTGAAACTCGTCGGAGTCGAAGTGGCCGTAGCCGCTATAGGTGAGCGAGGCGAACGCGCCGTCAGCAAAGAAGAGCAGCGCGGCATAGGCGCCTTCGGTCGGCCGCGCCGAATCCCAGGCGCCGGTCGCCGCGCGCACGCTCGCGACGCGACCGCCGCCAATCAGCCGCACGATATCGACTTGATGCGCGGCTTGGTTGAAGACCGCGCCACCCCCCTGTGCGGTGTCGAGCTCTTCCGGCCGGCGCGGCCGGTAAAGGTAATCCGTATAGTTGATGGCGGTGATCATGCGCACGGCCCCGAATTCGCCGCCCGCGATCAGCGCGCGCAGGCGCGCCACCGGCGCGTCGAAGGAATGGCTGTGGCCGACGACGAGACGCACGCTGGCGCTTTTCGCCGCCGCGACGATCGCGGTGCATTCATCGAGCGTCAGTGCCATCGGCTTTTCAATCAGCAAATGTTTGCCGTGCTGCGCTGCGAGCACAGCATGTTGCGCGTGAATCTGATGCGGCGTTGCGACATAAACCGCCTCGACCGCTGGGTCGGCGCATAGTTCCTCGACGGTTTGGTAGGTTTTGGCGGCGAAACCCGCGGCAAAACGCGCTCTCGCTTCGGCGCGGGTATCAGCCGCAGCCAACAGCTCCACGCGCGGATCGCCAGCCAAGGTTGGAAGCATCACGGTGAAGGCGCGACCGAGACCGGCGACACCGAGACGTAGCTTACGTTCACCGGTTTTGTTCAAGGAGCTTCCTGCCTCGACAAGTTTGCAGACATCCAATAGTATTATCTTAGATATCTAAGTAAAGGCAGGCGACAGAAATCTGTAAGCCGCGCCCACGAAGGGAAACGCCATGATGACACCTGAGGAAAACGATCTCCTGTGTCGCGTCGAGGGCGACGCGCCGATGGGCCAGATCATGCGCCGCCACTGGATTGCGGCCTGCTTGTCGGAGGAGGTGGCCGAACCCGACGGCGCGCCGCTCAAGGTGCGGCTGCTCGGCGAGGATCTGGTGGTATTTCGCGACAGCAAAGGCCGTATCGGCGTACTGTACGAATATTGCTCGCACCGGCGCGCGTCGCTGGTGTTTGCGCGCAACGAAGCGTGCGGGCTGCGCTGCCTCTATCACGGATGGAAATTCGACATTGACGGCAACGTGGTGGAGATGGCGTCAGAACCTGACCACAGCCTGATCCCGGATCGCGTCAAGCACAAATCCTATCCGGCGCGCGAAGCTGCCGGTTTCGTCTGGGCGTATATGGGGCCACCCGAGGAGATGCGCGAATTCGAAGCGCCGGCCTTCGCTCCGAGCCCGGAGGTGCGGGTCAGCGCTACCAAGGTGCGGGTGCGCGCCAATTGGGCGCAGATCCTGGAAGGCCAGATCGACTCTGCGCATTCATCCACCCTGCATTCGTCCGACATGGTGCCGGCGCAGGTCGACGCCGCCAAGGCCACCGACGTCAATTGGCTGCGGCCGTCGACCGACAAGGCGCCGCGTTTTCAAATCGAGCGCACGAGCTACGGCTTCCGCTACGCGGCGATCCGGCGTCCAATCATGGACGAGGCGACCCACGATTATATCCGCACCACCGTCTACATCGCGCCGTTCACGGCGCTGATCCCGTCAAACAACGTGCACAACGTCGCGACGCTGCTGACGCCGGAAGACGATAACACCACGATGTTCTACTTCATCGCCTGGAACGGCGCCGACAAGCCCGGCATCGATGTCCAGGCCTGGCGCAAATTCAACGTGCTGCAATGGGGCGTCGACGTCGACAGTAATTTCGACAGCGTGCGAACGCGCGGCAACCTGTACCGTCAGGATCGCGCCGCGATGAAGGACGGCAACTTCACCGGGATTCCCGGCATCCCCAATCAGGACATCGCGATGTGGGAATCGATGGGAGCGATCAGCGAGCGCTCCAAGGAACGGGTCGGCGCCAGCGACGTCGCGGTGGTGGCGTTCCGCCGGCTGATGGTGGAAGCCGCGCGCACCGTGAAGAGTGGCGGCCCGGCGATTGGCACCGGGGATCCGCACAT
This sequence comes from Pseudolabrys sp., assembly GCA_036494425.1. Classification (GTDB taxonomy): domain Bacteria; phylum Pseudomonadota; class Alphaproteobacteria; order Rhizobiales; family Xanthobacteraceae; genus Pseudolabrys. The sequence goes on along the minus strand of DASXOK010000567.1, from coordinate 196 downwards.
CACGCACGCGACCATCAGCTCGTATGAAGGCGTGGTGCCGAAAACCACGAACTGGCGTAGCCTCGGCGGCGGCAGCGAAGCGCCGCTCGAGCGCGTCGCCCGGCCGGCCGTCAGGCAGGCCTGAACCTGGAGGATTCGATGAACAACAAGCTCGCCGGCGCACTCGTCGCCGTGCTGCTCTGCAGCGGCGCGACAA
>DASXOK010000566.1:0-1655 GCA_036494425.1 Pseudolabrys sp. | reverse complement strand
CTCAACGCTTGCCGTTGTAGTCCGGCAGGTTGGAGCCGCTGCCGCCCCAGATCAGGCGGCTCGGATTGCGGTCGAGGTTCTCGACCGCCCGGTTGATGGTATCGAGCGTCCGCTGCGCATTGCCGGAGAGCGTATCGAGCTGACGCGTGCCGGCCGAGGTCAGCCTGGTCACGCTGGTGGTGATCTCCGCCGTGCGCTGGTCGAGATGGTCGGCGAGCGTCTTGATCGAGCGCGCCGCCTCGTTGATCTGCCCGCCTTTGCCGTCCGCCCCGCCGGTTAAATTCTGCAAGCCGCTGGTGATCTGGTCGATCTTGTCCGAGTTGCGCGACAGCGAGCCGGCGAACTTGTCGATGCTGGCGAGCGTCGAATCGATGTGTTCGGAGTTGTTCGCCAGCGCCGCGGTGAACTTGTTGATGTTGTCCATCGCCGATTTGAACGTGGCCTGGTTCTGCGAGATGAAGTCGTTGAGCTTGGCCAGCACGTCGCGGGCGGCGCTGGTGACATCGGCTGTGGCGCCGGGCGGCGCCACCAGCACCGGCGGATTGTCCTTGGTTCCGACCAGCGCCGGGGAGTTCGGGTTGCCGCCCTTCAGCGACAACGAGGCGATGCCGGTCAGCCCCTGGAATTCCATCGCGATCTGAGTATCGGGGCGGATCGCCACCGACTTGTCGACCGCGATCGTCGCGACCACCTGCTCCGGCTTCTGCGGATCGAGCGCCAGGCCCGTCACCTCGCCGACGCGGATTCCGTTGAACAGCACCGTGCCGCCGGTGCGTAGGCCCGACACCGAGCCGGCGAACAGCACGCGGTAGTAGGCGCGCTCACCGCTGCCGCCGAGGTTCTGGAACCAGAAGATGAAGCCGAACACGCCGACGACGACCGCGAGCGTGAACAGTCCGATCACCACATAGTTCGCTCTGGTTTCCATCGGTTCTTTTCCCGCTCAGCTCGTTGGCGCCGGTTGCGACGCCGCCTCGGCGACGTGCCCTGCCCGCGACCGTTTGCCATGGAAATATTCGCGCAGCCACGGATGGGTCGAGGCCAGCATGGTTTCCATGGTCCCGGCCGCGATCACCTTGCCGTCGGCGAGCACCGCGATGCGGTCGCACACCGTGTGCAGGCTGTCGAGATCGTGGGTTACCATGAAAACCGTGAGGCCCAAAGTGCGCTGCAATGTCGCGATCAGTTCGTCGAAATCGCCGGCGCCGATCGGATCGAGGCCCGAGGTCGGCTCATCCAGAAAGACGATATCGGGATCGAGCGCCAGCGCCCGCGCCAGGGCCACGCGTTTGGTCATGCCGCCGGAGAGTTCCGACGGATATTTGTCCATCGCGCTGCCGTCGAGGCCGACCATTTCCAGCTTCGCCACCGCCAGCTCGTCGAGCAGCTTCTGCGACAGCTTGAGATATTCGCGCACGGGAAATTGCAGATTTTCGCGCACGGTGAGCGAGGAAAACAGCGCACCCTGCTGGAAGAGCACGCCCCAGCGCCGCTCGACCGATTGGCGCGCGGCATCGTTCGCCGTGGCCATATCGATGCCGAGCACCTTGATGGTGCCGCCGCGCTTCGGCAACAAGCCGATGATGGTGCGCATCAGCACCGACTTGCCGGCGCCCGAGCCGCCGACGAAGCCCAGGATCTCGCCGCGATAGACG
>DASXOK010000565.1:0-4979 GCA_036494425.1 Pseudolabrys sp. | reverse complement strand
GCCTTCGAGACACGGTCATACTACCAATTTCCGCTTCCGCCACGGGCCGCGCCGGCCTTGCAAGTCCAGGCCCGATGGCGACCTGTGGCCCCTCTTCCCTTTGGAGCTCCCTATGAAAGCCGTCGGATATCTCAAATCCCTTCCCATCGCCGAGGCGGAGGCGCTGATCGATGTCACCGCCGAGGCCCCGGCCCCCACCGGACGCGACCTGCGCGTGTCGGTGCGCGCGGTGTCGGTCAACCCGATCGACACCAAGATGCGCATGCGGGCAGCCCCCAACGCGGGCGAGCCGGCGAAGATCCTCGGCTATGACGCCGCCGGCGTGGTCGACGCGGTCGGCCCCGAGGTCAGTCTGTTCAAGCCGGGTGACGAGGTCTTTTACGCCGGCTCGATCACGCGCTCCGGCACCAATGCGGAATTTCACCTGGCGGACGAGCGCATCGTCGGCAAGAAGCCGCGCTCGCTTTCCTTCGCCCAGGCCGCGGCCTTGCCGCTGACCAGCATCACCGCCTGGGAGCTGCTGTTCGACCGGCTTGGTGTCGCCCCCGGCAAGGGTCCGGACGATCGCGCGCTCTTGGTCATGGGCGGCGCCGGCGGCGTCGGCTCGATCCTGATCCAGATCGCGCGCCGGCTGACCAGCCTGACGGTGATCGCCACGGCCTCACGCCCGGAGACCCGCGACTGGTGCCTGAAGCTCGGCGCCCATCACGTCATCGACCATTCGAAGCCGCTAGCCGATGAGCTCAAGGCGATCGGCCATCCCGAGGTCGCCATGGTGGCGAGCCTCACCGGCACCGAGCAGCACTACCCGTCGATGCCGGAGATCATCGCGCCGCAGGGCAAGTTCGCCATCATCGATGATCCCAAGACGCTCGACGCCAATGCATTCAAGCGCCGCTGCATCTCGCTGCATTGGGAGCTGATGTTCGTCCGCGCGATGTTCCATACGCCCGACATGATCGCCCAGCACAAGCTGCTCAACGACGTCTCGGCGATGGTCGACGACGGCCTCGTCATCACGACGATGGCCAAGGAGCTGACGCCGATCAACGCCGCCAACCTCAAAAAGGCGCATGCGCTGATCGAGAGCGGCAAAATGATTGGCAAGGTCGTATTGACCGGGTGGTGAGGTAGACGTCATTCCGGGGCGCCGCGAAGCAGCGAGCCCGGAATCCATAACCCCGGTCTGTGAATATGGATTCCGGGCTCGCGGCCTTGCGGCCGCGCCCCGGAATGACAGGAGTATTTCTACTTCTTCGCGGGCACCGTGCGCAGATAGGCGATGACGTCGGCGAGATCCCCGTCCGTCATGTGCGCGTAATACGGAAATCCCATCGGCGGCTTGAGGTGGCTGCCGTCCTTGCTCACGCCGGTGGTGATGGCGCGCTTGATCTCGGCATCGCTCCAGTCGCCGATGCCCTTGACCTTGCTCGCGGTGATGTTGCGCGACACCGACTTGCCCCAGGGCCCGGGGAATTCCATCCCGCCGCGACCATAGTCGGCGGCGAAGTCGTGCCCCTTCGGCCCCATCGCCGTGTGGCACTCCATGCAATGGCCGATGGTGGCCAGATAGAAGCCGTTCGTCACGCTGTCCTTGAGCATGGCTTCGGTCAACATCTTCTCCCCGCCCGGCGGCGTCTGCGGCGGCGCGGCGAAGTGATAGATCGGGTCCGGCACCTTGTTCTTGATCGGCTTGATCGTGCGCAGATAAGCGACGACGGCATCGAGGTCGCGCTCGGTCATGATGTGATAGAAGCCGGTCGGCATGACCGTCGCGATCGGCACGCCGTTCGGCCGTACGCCGGTGCGCAACAATGTCTTGATCTCGGCGTCGCTCCACTTGCCGATGCCCGTCTCCGGGTCCTGCGTGATGTTCGGCGCCGTCACTTTGAACGGCGGCTCATCCCACGACAGCCCGCCGGAAAAAGCCTTGTCGGCAATATCGCCGTTTGGTCCCTTCGGCGTGTGGCAGTTCTGGCAAGTCATGATGGTGTTGACGAGATAGTCGCCGCGCTCGACGAGTGTGTCGGCCATGCTGGCCGACGAGAACAACGCAGCCGCAAGCGCAGCAACGATAGACAAGCGAATCATTTGTGCCCCCAATCGACATGTTCGATCCGTCCCGAATCCGCCCGAGCATAGCATTGCCGATGCCATGCTCAATTGCGCGCGCACTCCCGGTTGAGCGATCGTGACCGCGCACAATGTCTAGGCACACAATTTAAGTCATTGCAAAACAACGGTTATTATCCAAGTCGCGCCGACAGAGGCCACACTCTTGTCGTCGAACAGTCACACAACGGCTCTAGCGCTGCCGCCGTGGAGTAACCCGCCGGCTCAGACCGCAGGAATTCCGCAAAGCTTACGGACACGAAGTCCGTCGCTTCGCTTCATCACATCGGGAGGATCTGTTTTTCAACGTGCGGCGCGGGGCGCGCCGCCGAACGGATCCTCATGCCTGTGTGCTGGAGACGCAACGACGGGGCAACACACACAGGGAATACGATGATCAGAAGTCAGTTGAGGCTTTCATGCGCCGTCGGCGTGCTCGCGCTGTTGGGGGCCGGCGCCGCCCATGCGCAGTCGGCGGAGCAGGTCGATAAGATGCAAGCCCAGATCAACGCGCTGCAGCAGCAGCTCGCCGCGTTGAAGGGCCAGGTGAAGACGACCGAACAACACGTCAAGACGACCGAGCAGCACGTCAAGAAGGCGGAGCAGCACGGCGACCTCGCCTTTACGAAGGCACCGGCGCCGATGTCGACGGCGGTCGTCGACATGTCGGCCAACAACCGTCCGGAAATCTGCACCCCGGACAAGATGAACTGCATCGCGCTCACCGGGCGCCTGCACCTCGACGCCGGCACCTATTCGTATTCACCCAACTCGAGCCATACCTCGCCGCAATCGCTCGACAGCGGCGTCAACGCGCGGCGCGCGCGCCTCGGCGTAGTCGGCAAGTTCGCCGGCGACTTCAACTACTACTTCGTCTACGACTTCGGCGGCACGTCCGACGGCCTCGGCGGTTCAGCGCCCGGCTCGCTGTCAGGTGGCGGCACGTCCGGCATCGAGAATGCCTACATCAGCTACACGGGCTTCAAGCCCCTGGCGCTCGAAGCGGGCTACATGGATACGCCCTACACGCTCGACGAAGCGACCAGCTCCAACGACATCATGTTCATGGAGCGATCGTCGTCGCAGGTGATCGCGACAAGCCTCGCCGCCGGCGACAACCGCTTCGCGGCCGGCATCCGCGGCAACACCGATCGCTTCTGGGCGGGCGCCTACTTCACCGGCCCGACCTCGGGCACGAGTCACGTCGGCGGCACCGCCGAACAGAGCGGCGCGTTCGGCCGCGTGACCTACCAGGTTCTGCAGGACAAGAACTATTCGCTGCACATCGGCGGCGACGTCGAAGTCCTCATGAACCCGCAGGGCTCGTCAACCACGAACCCGTCGGTGACGCTGTCCGATCGTCCGGAACTGCGCATCGACCCGACCTCGATCCTGTCAACCGGCGCCATCGCCAATGTCGACGGCGCCCAGGTCTACAGCGCGGAAGCGGCCGGCGGCATCGGTCCCTTCTTCGTGCAGGGCGAATACTTCCACTACGTCATCAATCGCGGCGATGGCCTCGGCGACAACAAGTTCGACGGCGGCTATGTGCAAGCGAGCTACACGCTGACCGGCGAGAGCCGCAAATATATCCCGACCAGCGGCGCCTACAGCGGCATCATCCCCGACCACCCGTTCAAGCCGAACGGCTTCGATTGGGGCGCGTGGGAAATCGCCGGCCGTTATAGCGTCGTCGATCTCAATGACGGCTTCACGCCGGGCATTCCCGTCACCGGAACGGATGCGGTCGCGGGCGGCAAGCAGACGGTCTACACGGCCGGCCTCAACTGGTACCTGAACCGCAACGTGCGCGTGATGTTCAACTACCTGCACGGCGATATCGACAAGTACAACGGCACGACGACCTTGGTGCAGGACGTCGGCGCCAAGTTCGACGCCTTCGCCACGCGGGTCCAGGTGGCGTTCTAAGCCACCAGCAACACTGCGGAGCAATTGGCAAAGCCGGCGGAGGATGCCCACTCCGCCGGTCTCGCCAGAGAAAGCCGGCGCAAGCCTGCGGTTCACCACCATCTTCCCGCAGGTTTGCGCCTGCCCCGGCCGTGGTCCGATCCAACCTTCGTCGGACCACGGCCGATTTTGTTTTCACCTCTCCCGCAATGCGGGGAGAGGTGAAGACGGCAAAACAAAAAGGGCGGCGCTTGGTGGGGCCGCCCTTTTTCGTATTCGGATGTGAACGCAGACTTAAGCCGAGGCGGTCGCTTCTTCGCCAACCTTCGCCTGCACCGGACCGGAGTCGAGACCCTTGGCGTCGACGTCGCGGTCGACGAACTCGATCACCGCGCGCGGCGCGTTGTCGCCGTAGCGGAAGCCCGCCTTCATGATGCGGGTGTAGCCGCCGTGACGCTCCTTGTAACGCGGTGCCAGAACCTCGAAGAGCTTCTTGACCATCGGCACGTCGCGCACCTCCGAGATCGCCTGCCGGCGCGCGGCGAGATCGCCCTTCTTGCCGAGCGTGATCAGCTTCTCGACGATCGGGCGAAGCTCCTTCGCCTTCGGCAGAGTCGTCATGATCTGCTCGTGCTTGATCAGGCTCGCGGACATGTTGGCGAACATGGCGCGGCGATGGGCCGGCTTCTTGCCGAGCTTGCGGTGAACCTTGCCGTGACGCATTGATCTATCCTCTTTCAGTGTGTCACGACGGTTCGTCGGACTTTGTGCAGGTGGGCTTCCTGCGTTCGCCAAGAAGGTCATGGCCGAAGATCCTGGCCACGACCGAAACTTAAAGCTCAGTAATGATCCTCGAAGCGCTTGGCGAGCTCTTCGATGTTTTCCGGCGGCCAGCCCGGCACTTCCATGCCGAGATGCAGGCCCATCTGCGCCAGCACTTCCTTGATCTCGTTGAGCGA
>DASXOK010000564.1:0-3407 GCA_036494425.1 Pseudolabrys sp. | reverse complement strand
ACGCCTTGCGGGCAGCCGGTTTCTTCACTTTTGCAGTCACGCGCGAGGGTTTGCGTTTGGCCATGGCTCGGGTGTGGTGGGGTGAACGGGACAATCCTCGAAGGGAAGCACCTCCGGGGCAGCGGGCGCAAGCCCGGATTCGGGGCTACCTGACGACCCCAAGGCCGAGCAGGCCGATGAAGATCAGGTAGATCGCAACGATGTAGTTCAGCAGCCGCGGCAAGACGAGAATAAGTATGCCGGCGATGAGCGCGACGATGGGCTGCAGATGTGCGACGCCGAGCATGCTGGGCTCCGGTTGGGACAGGCGATAACGGCGCGGAAGCGAGAGGGTTCCTTGCTTCTTCCCTCTCCCCGCAATGCGGGGAGAGGTGATCATCCCTCGATCTTGGAGAAATCCGCCACCGAGCGGGTCGCCTCGCGGATCTCGTTCAACAACTTTAGTCGATTCTCGCGCACCGCCTTATTATCGACATTGACGGTGACCTTGTCGAAGAAGGCATCGACTTTCGGACGAAGCTGCGCCATCGCCATCATCGCCGCGGCGAAGTCCTCCTTGGCGACGGCGGCGGAGGCCTCTCGCTTCGCAACGTCGATGGCCTCAGCCAACGCCTTCTCCTCGTCGAGTTCATAGAGCGAGGCATCCGGCGCGCCGGTGTAGTCGCGCTTGTCCTTCTTCTCCTCGATGCGGAGGATGTTCGATGCGCGCTTCACGCCGGCGAGCAGGTTCTTGCCGTCGTCGGTGTCGAGGAATTTCGCCAGCGCCTCGACGCGGCGGACGATCATCAAGAGATCGTCTTTGGCACTTTCGACATTTGATGCATCGAAACTCTGTATTTCATCGATACTCATTTTGCCGATGTCGACCTGCAGATCATGCTTACCAAGTGCGAAAACTGCATCGACGAGATCGTGGCGCGCGCCTTGTTCACGAAGCTGGACCTTCAACCTGTCTGCGAGGAAGGCAAGAAGGTCCCATTCCATCGCGCCAAGTCGAGCCACGAATTCTCCAGCTTCGGCATTGAGCAAACCGTGAGCATTTAGCTTTTGCTCGTAGTCGGGTCGCGAAAACCCCATATCGCGAACGGCACGTGCAGCGATTTCGGTTTTCTCAATATCGTGAGCCGCACGTTGATCGAGGAAGCTGTTTCCCGCAACTCTGAAATTCCGCACCAATCGCAGCCGGAGCCGATTATCCAAAACTAGCCTGATAACCCCCAGCGCCGCTCTGCGGAGAGCATAAGGGTCCTTCGAACCCGTCGGCTTTTCGTCAATCGCCCAGAAGCCGACCAGCGTGTCGATCTTGTCGGCGAGCGCCACCGCAATCGACACCGGATCGGCGGGCACCAGATCGTCGGGCCCCTTCGGCTTGTAGTGGTCCTCGCAGGCGTGCGCGACGGCTTCGTCTTCGTTCTGCGCCTCGGCGTAGTAGCGGCCCATCAGGCCTTGCAACTCAGGGAATTCGCCGACGACTTCGGTGAGCAGATCCGCCTTGCACAATTGCGCCGCGCGTTCGGCCTTCGCCACATCAGCACCCACGATCGGCGCAAGCTGGCCGGCGAGCGTGACGATGCGCGCGATGCGCTCGCCCTGCGTGCCGAGCTTCTCGTGGAACACGATCTGCTCGAACTTCGGCAGACGATCCTCGAGGCGCGTCTTCAAGTCCGTGTCGTAGAAGAACTTGGCATCGCTCAAGCGCGCGCGGATCACGCGCTCATTGCCGGCGATAATCGCCGCGCCGTGGTCGGTCGCCTCGATATTGGCGATGAGGATGAACTTGTTGACGAGCTTCGCCGTCTGCGGATCGCGCAGCACGAAGCATTTCTGGTTGGCGCGGATGGTGGCGCGGATCACCTCGTCGGGAATCGCCAGGAACGCCTTCTCGAACGAGCCCATCAGCACCACGGGCCATTCCACCAGGCCGGACACTTCCGCGAGCAGGCCTTCGTCCTCGACGAGCTCATAGCCTTGCGCGAAGGCGAGGTTCTTGGCGTCGGCCAGGGTGATGTCGGCGCGCCGCGCCGGATCGAGCACCACCTTGGCGCCGTCGAGCTTGGCCACATAGTCGTCGAAGCGCTTCACCTTGACGACGCCGGGCGCCATGAAGCGGTGCCCGCGCGTCTCGTTGCCGGCTTCGATGCCGTCGACCGAGAAGCGCACGATCTCCGGCTCTTCCGTCTCCGGGCCGAAGGTGGCGATGATGGAATGCAGCGGCCGCACCCAGGTGAGCGCGCCGGGCTTGGCCGATGGTGCGCCCCAGCGCATCGACTTCGGCCAGGGAAACGCGCGCACGACCTCGGGGATGATTTCACCGATGACGTCGATGGCGGCGCGGCCTTTCTTCTCGGTGACGGCGACGTAGAAATCGCCCTTCTTGTCGGCCTGCACCTTGGCCTGATCGATCGAGGTCAGGCCCGCGGCGCGCAGAAAGCCGGCGATCGCCTGCTCCGGTGCGCCGACCTTCGGGCCTTTGCGCTCTTCCTTCACGTCCGGCTGCTGCGCCGGCACGCCGTGTACCGTCAGCGCGAGGCGCCGTGGCGTGGCGAAGGCCTTGGCGCCTTCATAGACAAGTCCGGCGGCCACCAGGCGATCGGTGATCAGCTTGCGCAGATCGTCGGCCGCCTTCGCCTGCATGCGCGCGGGGATTTCTTCGGAAAAGAGTTCAAGCAGAAGATCGGGCATTTGTAATCTTGTGTTGTCGTTCCCCTCCCCCCGCGAGCTCTTGCGAGCGGTGGGGAGGGGTCAGGGGTGGGGGGCAGCGGCGTCGCCGTCAACGGCCTCGGCAATGACAGTCAACACTCCTTCGAGGTTCTTCATCACATCATGGTTCCAAAACCGCAACACGCGATAGCCGTTAGCGTCGAAGAAGGCGTCACGCGTAGCATCGCGCGCTACCTGCTGCCCAATTGCGTGCTGACCGCCGTCCAATTCAATCACCAACCGTCTAGAGTGACACGCGAAGTCTGCGAAGTAAGGCCCGATGGTCGCCTGCCGTCGAAAATGTGCCCTGCCCTCCGGCCACTGACGAAGTTTTTGCCACAGCCTGCGTTCGGCGTCTGTCATGTCGCGGCGAAGGCGACGTGCGGTTCGAACACGATTGTCTAGCCGCCGTGCGGCATTCATCATTCGCCCCCACCCCCGACCCCTCCGCACCGCTTCGCGGGGGGGGGGAGGGGAGCAGGTATCACCCCGCCCCACCCGCCTCTGTGGCGAGCCAGGCGGCGCCGCAGGCTTTCGCCAGTTCGCGCACGCGCAAAATATAGCTTTGCCGCTCGGTGACGGAGATCACGCCGCGCGCGTCGAGCAGATTGAACACGTGCGAGGCCTTGATGCACTGGTCGTAGGCCGGCAGCGCCATCAGGTGGCGCTCTTTCTTTCCGTCGGCCCAGCCGGCGTCGAGGTATTTC
>DASXOK010000563.1:0-23353 GCA_036494425.1 Pseudolabrys sp. | reverse complement strand
ATCGCGGCGCTGACCGGCGCTGTATTGGCAGCGCCCGCCTTCGCCGACGACACGCTCAAGCTCGCCATCGGCCAGCAGGGACTGTGGGACAGCTCGATCGCCGAAGCTGGCCAGCAGACCGGCATCTTCAAGAAACACGGCATCGACGTGCAGGTATTCTACACCTCCAGCGGCGGTGAAACCTTGCAGGTGGTTATCAGCGGCAGCGCCGACATCGGCATCTCGGCGGGAACACTCGGCGTGCTCGGCGCCTATGCCAAAGGCGCGCCGCTGCGCATCATTGCGGGAGAAGCGACCGGAACGGCGGAGTATTACTTCGTCCGTGCGGACTCGCCGCTCAAGCGGCTCAAGGACGCCACCGCCACCACGACCCTCGCCTATTCCACCAACGGCTCCGGCACGCACATCACGGCGCTGCGCTTCATGAAGGAGCAGGGTTTCTCGGCCAAGCTCGTCGCCACCGGCACGGTGCCTGCGACCTTCACGCAGGTGATGAGCGGCCAGGTCGATATCGGATTTTCGACGCCGCCATTCGGACTGGCTGAATCCGACCAAGGCAAGACCCGCATCCTCGCGCTCGCCGACGATCTCAACAGCATCCGCACCCAGACGGTGCGCGTGACCGTCGCCAATGCGACCGATCTCGCGAAGCGCCCGGACGTCTACAAGCGCTTCATCGCCGCTTATCAGGAGATCATCGAATGGATGTATTCGCCGGATCCGAAGGTTCTGGAGATGTACGCGAAATACGCCAAGATCACGCCGGGGATGGCGCGCGTCGTGCGTGACCGGTTTTATCCGAAATCAATGCTGCAATTGACGCAGGTCGAGGGCATGGACGCGCTGATGCAGGACGCCATCGCGTTCAAATACATCACGAAGCCGCTGACGAAAGAACAGCTCGACGAGTTGCTCAAGTTCCCGGGCAAGCTCTAAGCGCCGAACAGGCTGCCCTGCCCTTCGCCACCGCCGCCACCTGAGCCGCCGCGCGGCCGCGCCTTGGCGGCGCGCGGGACGGAGACCGGCGCAGCGGACGGTCTGCTCTCGCCGTCGGCGACGGCGTTGAGGCGGCCATCGGCGAACTCGATCTCCAACGGCGCACCGCACGTAACGGTGGATACGCTGCGCAGCGGATGGCCTTCGCCATCGCGCACCAGCGCGAAGCCGCGCTTGAGCACCTCGCGATAGGAGAAGGCGGCGAGCAGCCGCTCGGCCCGCTCGACGCGCGCTGTCCGCTGGCTGAGCAGCGTCAGCATCGCGCGTCGCGCGGCATTGCCGCAGGCGGTCACGCGGTCGCGGTGGCGCGCAAGCCGCACACGATGCGCCTGCGCGTTGGCGACGAGGCTCGTTCGCAAACGGTGATTCAAATTTTCATAGCGCTCGCGCCGCCGCTCGACGGTGCCGCGCAGGAGCTGCGGCGCCAGGCGTCCGGCAACGCGCGAATACTGCGTGTGATGGATCTGCGCATTGGCGCGCAGCGCGCGCGGCAGCCGTTCCGCAAGACCGTCGAGCTGCTGGCGCGGACTCGCCAGGATGTCCTTCGGCAGCGCCCGCGTCAGCAGGTTGAGTTCCTTGCGCCGCTGCTCGATGCCGCGCTGCCAGCAGGCAAGCTTGCGGGCACCGAGCGTTGTGAGACGGCTCAAGAGGTCGCTGCGCACTGGGACTGCGATCTCGGCAGCCGCGGTCGGCGTCGGCGCGCGGCGGTCCGAGGCGAAGTCGATCAGCGTGATGTCGGTCTCATGCCCCACCGCGGAGATGAGCGGGATCATGCTGCCCGCTGCCGCGCGCACCACGATCTCCTCGTTGAACGACCACAGGTCCTCCAGCGAGCCGCCGCCACGCGCGACGATGATGAGATCCGGCCGCGGCAAGAGCCCGCCTTCGGGCAAGGCGTTGAAGCCGGCGATGGCGTTGGCGACTTCCGCCGCCGAGGTCTCGCCCTGCACGCGCACCGGCCACACCAGCACGCGGCGCGGGAACCGGTCAGCTAGGCGATGCAGGATGTCGCGGATCACCGCGCCGGTCGGCGAGGTGACGACGCCGATCACCTCCGGGAGAAACGGCAGAAGCTGCTTGCGCGCCTCATCGAACAGGCCTTCGGCGGCGAGCTTCTTCTTGCGCTCCTCGAGGAGCTTCATCAGCGCGCCGATGCCGGCGGGCTCGAGACTATCGATGACGATCTGGTACTTGGACGAGCCGGGGAACGTGGTGAGCCGCCCCGTGGCGATGACGTCGAGCCCCTCCTCCGGCTTCACCCGCATGCGGCCGAAAGTGCCCTTCCAGACCACGGCCTCCAGCACCGCCTTGTCGTCCTTGAGGCGGAAATAGCAGTGCCCCGAGGGCGAGGCGCCGCGGAAGCCGGACACCTCGCCGCGCACGCGCACGTAGCCGTATGCGTCTTCAACCGTGCGCTTGAGCGCCGCCGAAAGCTCGGAAACGCTCCATTCCACAACGTTCTTGAGGGCCGGTTCTGCCATTAGGTCCGAATCTCTTGCGGTGTCCGGCGGCATGTTACAGAAAAGCCGCCGTCATGGCGCCCGTGGGTAAAGTTGAACTGCGCCGCGATTGCGGCGGGCCTCTTCCGGCCCGTGGAGAGGTACTAGGCGTATGAACATCCTCATCCTCGGTTCCGGCGGACGCGAGCATGCGCTGGCTTGGAAGATCGCCGGCAGCCCGCTCACGGACAAGCTCTACTGCGCACCCGGCAATGCCGGCATCGCGCAGGAGGCCGAGTCCGTGGCGCTCGACATCGCCGACCACGCGGCGGTGATCGCCTTCGCCAAGGACAAAAAGATCGATCTTGTCGTGGTCGGTCCCGAGGCGCCGCTCTGCGCCGGCATCGTCGACGATCTGGATAAGGCCGGCATCAAGGCCTTCGGCCCGGGCAAATGGGCGGCGCGGCTGGAAGGCTCCAAGGGCTTCACCAAAGACCTGTGCAAGGCCAATAACATCCCCACCGCAGCCTATCAGCGCTTCAAGGGCGCCGCCGCCGCCAAGGACTATGTCCGCGCCAAAGGCGCGCCGATCGTGGTGAAGGCCGACGGGCTAGCCGCCGGCAAGGGCGTGGTCGTCGCAGAGACCGTGCAAGAGGCGGAAGCCGCCATCGACATGATGTTCGGTGGCGGCCTCGGCGCGCCCGCATGGGAAATTGTGATCGAGGATTGCCTCGTCGGCGAGGAAGCTTCGTTCTTCGCGGTGTGCGACGGCGAGACGGCGATCCCCTTGGCGTCGGCGCAAGACCACAAGCGCGTCGGCGATGGGGACAAAGGTCCGAACACCGGCGGCATGGGCGCCTATTCGCCGGCGCCGATCATGACGGCGGAGATGAACCAGCGCGTCATGGACGAGATCATTTTGCCGACCGTGCGCGCGCTGAAGGTGATGGGGGCGCCCTACAAGGGGGTGCTCTTCGCCGGACTGATGATCACGAAGGATGGCCCGCAGCTCATCGAATACAACGTCCGTTTCGGCGATCCGGAATGCCAGGTGCTGATCCTGCGCCTGATGTCGGACCTGGTGCCGGCATTGCTCGCCGCCTGCGACGGGCAATTGAAGAACTTCGATTTGCGCTGGTATGGCGACGTTGCGCTCACGGTGGTGATGGCGGCGAACGGTTATCCGGGCAACTACGCAAAAGGCACGCGTATCGACGGCCTCGCCGAGGCGGCGCAAATCGAAGGCGTTGAGATCTTCCACGCCGGCACCAAGACCGAAGGCGATCACATTGTCGCGAATGGCGGCCGCGTGCTGAACGTGTGTGCGCGTGGCAAGACGGTGCGCGAGGCGCAACAGCGCGCCTATCAAGCCGTCGACCGAATCCGCTGGCCGGACGGCTTCTGCCGCCGCGACATCGGCTGGCGGGCGATCGAACGCGAGGCTTGAGTTGTCACGATCGCGCGACGCGCACAACTCAGCGCTCACGGCAGCGTGACGCCACCGGCTAAATGCGCGGAATACTGAGCATTTGTGGGCATGTCATACGCAAGCATGTGCGCATAGCCCACATGTGCCAGTGGGAATAGCGAAGCAAGCCGATCGATCTATCTCCAACATGAGCGGTGACGTTGCTGTTGGAGACTAATTATGAAAAGGCTCGTGACCGCCTTCGCTTTGACGACGCTGCTGGCGTCGCCGGCCTTCGCTCACAAAAAGTATGACTTTGATCATTACCCGCCGCCGGCCCAGTTCACCACGCCCCACCATCCGGGGCGGCTCGTGCCGCGCTTCGTGCGGCCATCACATGGCCGTCAACCGGCCTACACAACGTGGCACGACTACGCGCGCTATGGTCAGCCGCCGAGGCCGACCGGAACGTGGGCGCGCTCGCAGGATGGCGAGAACACCATCCCCGTCGATACTTACGATGTCGTGGTGAACGGCCAGATCGTCGGCCGTGACCCCGATCCGAACATCCGCTTCCAGTTGCTGCGCGAGGCCGGGTTCCCAGAGTAGCCGCCTGCCCAGACTTGGCGCGCCCGCCCGCTCGACGAGAGCGCGGCGGGCGCGTGCCGTTTCTACGACCGGCGATGCCGGATGACGCGCTCGGGTGCGGCGTGACATACTGGCGGCACCTACCGCCGGACCCATCGCCATGCCCGATCTCGCCGATCTCTTTCCCGGCTACGCCTCGCACTGGATTGACACGCCCATCGGCAAGATTTTTGCGCGCACGGGCGGCGACGGTCCGCCGCTCCTCCTCCTGCATGGCTACACGCAGACCAACGTGATGTGGCATCGCGTGGCGCCGGCCCTGGCGCAGCGCCTCAGCCTGGTGATCCCAGACCTGCCCGGCTACGGCTGGTCGGTCGTGGCCGAAGCCGACAGCAACCACGCGCCTTACGACAAGCGTTCGATGGCCAAGATCATGGTCGCGGTGATGGAATCGCTCGGCCACGTGCACTTCCGCTTGGCCGGTCACGACCGCGGCGGCCGCGTCGCCTACCGCCTGGCTCTCGATCATCCGGGCCGCGTCGACCGCATGGCGACGCTCGACATCGTGCCAACCTACGACATGTGGCACGGCATGGACCGCAATCTGGCGATGAAGGTCTGGCACTGGCCTTTCCTTGCGCAGCCGGCGCCGCTGCCGGAAATGCTGATCGAGAAGTCGCCGGTCGAATATCTCGAATGGAAGATGGCGAGTTGGACCAAGGCCAAGGACCTCTCCGCCTTCGATCCGCGCGCGCTCGATTACTACCGCGCGGCGTTCTCAGACCCGCTGCGCATCCATGCGCATTGCGAGGACTATCGCGCCGGACGTTACGCCGACCTCCGTGACGATGAAGCCGACCGCGCCAGCGGCAAGCACATCATCTGTCCGCTGCTCGCGCTATGGGGCGCGGCCGGCATCCCCCGCCAGACCAGCGGCCCTCTTAAAATCTGGGAGAAATGGGCGCCGCATGTGACCGGCAAGCCGATTGACTCCGGCCACTTCCTCACCGAGGAAAACCCCGACGCCACTGCGGCGGCGCTGCTGGACTTCTTCAGCGCCGCCTAGCGTGTGCCACACAAGAACCGCCAAGGAGACCAAGACGACATGCATCCCGTGCTCCGCTTCTACGAAGACGTGCTGTCCAGCGCCGAGAATGTTGAATTCGAGCTGCCGCCTTTGCCGCGTTTCCTGATGGTGATGCATGGCTCCGCCAGCATCGAAGGCCAGGCCGTCGCGGAGGGCGAGAGCTGGCAGGGGGAAGGCACGGTGACAGTGAAGCCCGGACCGGAAGGCGTCACCTGCTGGCGCTGGGAGCTGGCGCGCGGCGACCGGGGTAGCACCACGGCCAATGCGCCCGGCATGGTGACGCACGAGAAGTTCACCGCATTTCTCGAGACGCTGCCCAAAGGCGAACTCATCATGCGCGCCGACAGCGTCGCCTTTCCGCCCGGCGGCTGCGCCTATCTGCATCGCCACCAAGGGCCAGGCATCCGCTGCCTCGTCGAAGGCGGTATCCGCATCGACACGCATGGGCGCTCGATCTCTTACGGTCCCGGCGGAGCGTGGTACGAATCCGGACCCGATCCGGTATTCGCGCAAGCCGCCGCAGACAAGCCGAGCCGTTTTGTGCGCGTGATGATTTTGCCGCGCGAGCTGCAAGGCAAAAGTTCGATCCAGTACGAGAACGAAGACGACAAGGCGAAGCCGAAGTCGCAGTCGTACAAGATCTATGCGGATGCACCGATCGGGTTCGAGGTGAAGAAGTGAGGTTCTTCCCTCTCCCCGCTTGCGGGGAGAGGGAAAGAGGAGAGCATGACCATCGACCGCCAGCAGGCCTTTTCAGGCACTAAGGACGTGGCGGATGTGTTGCGCCTCGATGACGCGCAGCTGGCGGATTATCTCGCGCGCGAGATCACGGGCTTTGCCGGGCCGCTGACGGTGAAGCAATTCAAGGGCGGCCAGTCGAACCCGACTTATCTCCTCGAGACACCGGCGCGGCGTTACGTGCTGCGCCGCAAGCCGCCCGGCAAGCTGCTGCCGTCCGCGCACGCGGTCGATCGCGAATATCGCGTCATCCGCGCGCTGTTCGCGCAAGGCTTCCCCGTCGCCGAGCCGCTCGTCTATTGCGCCGACGACAGCGTCGCCGGCACGGCCTTCTATGTGATGAGCTTCGCCGATGGCCGGGTGTTCTGGGAACCGCAGATGCCGGGCTCGAACCCGGCCGAGCGGGCTGGCGTCTACGACGCGATGAACAGAACAATCGCGCGGCTGCATGCGTTCGATCCCGCGCAGATCGGTCTCGCCGATTTCGGCAAAGGCGAGAACTATGTCGCGCGCCAGGTGGACCGCTGGTCGAAGCAGTATCGCGCCTCCGAGACGGAAAAGATCGAGGCGATGGAAAAGCTGATCGACTGGCTGCCGCAGCACATTCCACCCGCGGGGCCGGCGCGGCTCGTGCATGGCGATTACCGGCTCGACAACCTCATCATCGCGCGCGACGCGCCGGATGTCATCGCCGTGCTCGATTGGGAACTGTCGACGCTCGGCGATCCGCTCGCCGATTTCAGTTATCACCTGATGGCGTGGCACATGCCGCATTCGGAAAGCGCGGCCGGCACCGGCTCACTGGTCGGACACGATCTCGGCGCGCTCGGCATTCCTTCGATGGCTGACTATGCCGATGACTACGTCGCACGCACCGGGCTCGATCCGCGTCCGCATCTCGCAGTCTATCTCGCCTATAATTTCTTCCGCATAGCCGCGATCCTGCAAGGAATCATCGGCCGCGTCCGCAACGGCACGGCAACGAGCGAATTCGCGCCCGCCAAGGCGGAGATGATCCGCCCGCTCGCCGAGAAGGCCTGGGCCTTCGCGCAGCAGGCGTGAGGCTCAAGCCACCGCGGCCCTGCCTCGGTTAACAAACCGTTGCTGCCCCGCGCGCAAGTTTACAGCTCATAGTTGCAGACTGTTTAGGTGCATCGTCTAGGATACGGGTTGGTCCACAGCGCTCAAGAACTGCGATGCGTATTGATGTCGAGCCCATCCGGCCGAAGGCGGCGACCACCGGCAAGACCCGGGCATCGCGCGCGGCCGACGCACGGGACCACGACGACGACGAAAAGACTGAGGTGAAACGGGTCGCCCCGCCGCCGGGACTGGGTCAGTTCGTCGATAAGTCGGCGTAGCCCTTCCGCGCGTCACCGCCGCGCCTGAAAGAACTTCCGCAGCAGCCCTGCCGCCTCGCTCTCGCCGATGCCGCTATAGACCTCGGGCCGATGGTGGCACGTCGCCGCCGCGAAGAAGCGCACGCCGTGCTCCACCGCGCCTCCTTTGGGGTCGCCGGCGCCGAAGTAGAGCCGCCGGATGCGGGCGAACGACATCGCCGCCGCGCACATGGCGCAGGGCTCCAGCGTCACATAGAGGTCGCAGTCGGTGAGCCGCTCCGAGCCGAGCGCGGCGGCGGCCTGCCTGATCGCCAGCAGTTCCGCGTGCGCGGTCGGGTCCTTGTCCGCGAGCGTGCGGTTGCCGGCGCGCGCCACCACACTGCCCTCGCGTACGATGACACAGCCGACCGGCACCTCCCCGCGCGCCGCCGCGGCGCGGGCCTCGTCGAGGGCCAGTTGCATGAAGGAGGACGATGCCATACACGCCGTCATGGCCGGGCTCGGCGCAGAAAACAAGGCATGACCGACAAACCCACTCCCGACGGCGACCGCATCGCCAAGGTCATCGCGCGCGCTGGCTTAGCCTCGCGGCGCGAGGCGGAAGCATGGATCGCCGCCGGCCGCGTCTCCGTGAACGGCAAGGTGATCTCGTCGCCCGCGCTGAATGTCGGCCGCCGCGATCGCATCAGCGTGGACGGCCAGCCGCTGCCGGGGCGTGAGCGCACACGGCTCTATCTGTTCAACAAGCCGCGCGGGCTCGTCACCACGACGTCCGATCCCGAAGGCCGTCCAACCATCTTCGGCGCGCTGCCCAAACATCTGCCGCGGTTGATCAGCGTCGGCCGGCTCGACATGAACACCGAAGGGCTGCTGCTGCTCACCAATGACGGCGGGCTGGCGCGCGTGCTGGAAATGCCGGCGACCGCCTGGCTGCGCACTTATCGCGTGCGCGCCATGGGACGGGTCACGCAGGAAACGCTCGACGGCTTGCGCAAGGGCGTCACCGTCGAGGGCGTGCGTTACGGGCCGATCGAAGCCACGCTCGAGCGGCAGCTCGAATCCAATGCCTGGCTCAACTTCGCCATTCGCGAGGGCAAGAACCGCGAAGTGCGCAAAGTCATGGAATCGCTCGGGCTGAAGGTGAGCCGGCTGATCCGCATCGCCTATGGGCCGTTCGAGTTGGGCCCGCTCGCCGAATGTGCGGTGAAGGAAATCGAGACGGCCGAATTGCGCAAGACGCTCGGGGCGGAGATCGTCGCCCAGTCGGAAGCGGATTTCGACGCGCCGCTGGTGAGCGATGAGAAGCGCGAATTGTCTTCTCGTCATTCCGGGGCACGGGCGAAAGCCCGCGAGCCCGGAATCCATACTCCCGGTGGACGCAATAGACGTGAGACAGGGGTTATGGATCCCGGCCCGCGCGCCAATGCGCGCGACCGGAATGACAAGAATAAATGGCAACGCCGCGCACCTCAGGATGACGGTGAGAAGCCCTCACGCGGACGCGCCAAGAACAAGCGCCGCCGGCCCGACCGCAGCGGCGGGCCCCGTCCGTCTCGCCCGAGACCCAAATAATGCGCGTCGTCGGCGGCCGCCTGCGCTCGCGCCCGATCGCGGGACCGAAAGGTCAGGGTTTGCGGCCGACCGCCGATCGCCTGCGCGAAGCGTTGTTCAACATCCTCGCGCATGCCTATGGCGACCCGATCACCGGCGCACGCGTGCTCGATCTCTTCGCCGGCACCGGCGCCCTCGGCATCGAAGCGGTGTCTCGCGGCGCGGCGTTCGTCTTGTTCGTCGACGACGGCGTCGAAGCGCGGTCGCTCCTGCGCAACAACACCGAGACGCTCGGCCTCGGCGGCACCACCCGCATCTTCCGGCGCGACGCAACCAAGCTCGGCCCCGCGCATCCGATGGAGCCGTTCTCGTTCGTGCTGCTCGATCCGCCTTACGGCAAAGGCCTCGCCGAGAAGGCGCTCGTCTCCGCGCGCAATGGCGGATGGCTGAAATCCGATGCTTTGATCGTCGTCGAGGAAGCAACCGATGCGGGCTTCATCGCGCCGGAGGGATTTGAAGAGCTGGAGCGGCGCACATACGACGACACGGAGTTCACGTTTCTGCGCGCTGCTTAACGCCGCCCAAAAAGCCTTTCGATATCCGTCAGCTTCAATTCCACATAGGTCGGGCGGCCGTGATTGCACTGGCCGGAGTTCGGCACTGCTTCCATCTCGCGCAGCAGCGCGTTCATCTCTTCCGGCTTGAGCCGGCGGCCAGCGCGCACCGAGCCGTGGCATGCCATCGTCGCCGACACATGCAGCAAGCGCCGCTCGAGCGGCAGTTCATCGTCCCATTCGGCCATGTGCTCGGCGAGATCGCGCACCAGTCCCTGCACGTCGATCTCGCCCAGCATCGAGGGAGTCTCGCGCACTGCGACGGCGCCCGGACCGAAGGTCTCGACCCCCAAGCCGAAACGCGCCAGTTCCTCCGCGCGCGCGGCAAGCCGCGCCGCATCGCCTTCGTCGATCTCGACGATCTCCGGAATGAGCAGGATCTGCCGCGCCACGCCGGCCTTCTCGATCGCCGCCTTCATGCGCTCATACACGATGCGCTCATGCGCCGCGTGCTGATCGACGATGACGAGGCCATCGCGCGTCTGCGACACGATGTAGGTCTCATGCACCTGTGCGCGCGCGGCCCCGAGCGGCCGCTCGATCAGGTCCGGCTGCGGCTCGAAGCGCGCCACCGCCGCATCGGCCGCAGGTGCGCCGACATCGAACGCAGTCTGCGCCACTTCAGCGAAGCCCAAGGCCGTCGCGCTGCGCAGGTTCGTGTTGGCGTTGGGCGCAAAGCCTATCGGCCGCGCCGGCGAGCGCCGCCAGTCGTACGAGCCGCGCGGCGCGAAGGCCGGACGAAACGTCGCAATGGTCGCGCCGCCGCCGGTTGACGCCGCGCGCTGCCCCTCGCGCGTGAGCGCATCCTTCAGCGCGCGCACAATCAGCCCGCGCACAAGCCCGCCGTCGCGAAAGCGCACTTCCGTTTTGGCCGGATGCACGTTGACGTCCACCTCGCGCGCTTCAATCGTGACGAACAGCGCCAGCAGCGGATGGCGGTCGCGCGGCAGATAGTCCGCGTAAGCCGCGCGCACCGCGCCGACCAGCACCTTGTCGCGCACCGGCCGGCCGTTGACGAAAAGATATTGCCCGAGCGAATTGGCGCGCGACAGCGTCGGCAGCCCAGCGAAACCTGCAAGCGTTACGCCTTCGCGCTCGGCCTCGATGGCGATCGCATTAGCGCGGAAGTCCACGCCCATCACATCGCCGAGCCGCGCCAGGTTGTCCGCCGCGACGCCCCACGTCACCGGCGCGCGCTCCTCACCCGCGAGCGTAAAGGCGACGTCCGGCCGGCTCATCGCAAGCCTCCGCACCACCTCGCGCACGGCCTCGGCTTCGCTGCGGTCGGTCTTCATGAACTTCAGCCGCGCCGGCGTCGCGTAGAAGAGATCGCGCACCTCGACGGTGGTGCCTCGCGACAACGCCGCCGGCTTAATCTCGGACTTCGTACCGCCGTCGACCGTCAGCGTCCAAGCATGCGGCTCGCTCTCGTGCCGCGTGGTGATGGTCAGGCGCGCTACCGAGCCGATCGAGGGCAGCGCCTCGCCGCGAAAGCCGAGCGTGTCGATCGACATGAGGTCATCACCATCGAGCTTCGACGTCGCGTGCCGCTCAACCGCGAGGTCGAGATCGGCGCGCGTCATGCCATCGCCGTCGTCGGTGATGCGGATCAGCCGCCGCCCGCCGCCATCGGTGAGCACGTCGATGCGGTGCGCGCCGGCGTCGAGCGCGTTCTCGACGAGTTCCTTGACCACGCTCGCCGGCCGCTCGACCACCTCGCCGGCGGCGATGCGGTTGACCATGGATTCGGAGAGCTGGCGGACGGACATTTCTCTTCCTTTACCTCTCCCCGCTTGCCGGGAGAGGTCGACTTCCGAGCGAAGCGAGGAAGTCGGGTGAGGGGCTCTCGACGCATTTCGTCGCCCCTCACCCCGGCTCGCTCCGCTCGCCACCCTCTCCCCGTAAGAACGGGGAAAGGGAAAGAGGGCGGCGATTCGGTTGGTTCGCAGTCTAGCCCCGTGAGTCGGGCCCCCGCGAGGCGCCGGACCCCCTTCCCCCCGCTATTCAGGGCTAATCCATCCCGGGCCGCCGCTGGCGCAGGCTCTTGATGCTGCCGCGGTGCTTTTTCGACTCCAGGCGCTCGCGCTTGGCGGCCTTGGGCACCTTGGTCTTCCGCCGCACTGTCGGCTTCACCGCCGCCTCGCGGATCAAGTCGAACAGCCGTTCGCGCGCCTCGGCGCGGTTGCGCGACTGGTCGCGGTGCGCCTGGGCGACGATGACGATCACACCGTCCTTGGTCAGGCGGCTGCCCGCCAGCCGCATCAGACGAATGGCCACGTCGTTCGGCAGCGAGGGCGAACGCCGCGCGTCAAAGCGCAGTTGCACCGCCGACGACACCTTGTTGACGTTCTGCCCGCCCGGCCCGGAGGCGCGCACGAAACTCTCCGACAACTCGGATTCGTCGATGGAGACGGTGTCGGTGACGCTTAACATGATTCCCATCATGCGTCATTCCGGGGCGCGGGCGAAGCCCGCGAACGCGGAATCCAGCCGCGGTGCAAGCTTCTGGATTCCGGGTTCGCCCGCCCGCGCGAGCGCCCCGGAACGACGACTACACCCCCTCCACAAACACCAGCGTCCGCTCCAAAGCGCCGACGTTGCGCACCAGCAGTGCCTCAGCGTAGGCGGGCGAGCGATACCATTCGCGCGCCTGCTCCATGCTGGCAAACTCGACGATCACGATCCGGCATTCGGGATCACGCTCGCCTTCGACCAGAACCACCGGCCCGCCGCGCACGATATAGCGCCCTCCGAACTGCGCGATCGCCGCTTGCGCCAGCGCGCGATAGCGTTCGACCAGCGCGTCATCCAGGAATTTCACCTCGGAGATGACATAGGCCGGCATCGCACACACGCCTGAGGGCTACGCTTCCAGATACTTTTTCGCCAGCACCTTGCCCTCTTCCACCGCCGGCTGGTCGAAGGCATCGATCCCCATGAGCTGCGCGGCGATGATCGTCTCAAGCATGAAATGCATCAGCAGTTCGCCGTGCGATTCTTCGTTGAGTTGCGGAATGTGAATCGTGCGCACCGGGCAGCCGTTCTTGGCCAAAGTCTCGGCGGTGGCGCGCCCCTGCGCGCCGACGAGGTCCCCGATCGTCTTGCCGCCGAGCCCTGGCTCCCCGCCAAGCTTCGCCAACTCCTTGTCCATACGCGGGCCGACGCCGGCGCGGTCCGTAGTGATTACCGTGAACAGCTTGTCGCGCGGGCCGCCGATGAAGAGCTGCAACTGACTGTGCTGATCTACTGGCCCCAGCGCCGCGATCGGCGTCGTGCCCTTGCCCTGCTTGCCGAGGCTCTCGGCCCAGAGCTGCACATACCAGCGCGCTGTGCGCTCGAGCCGATCCGCGTAAGGCATCAGCACGCTGATGGTCTTGCCCTTGCTCTCCGCCAGCGACACCGCGAGCGCGGCGCCGACCGCGGCCGGCACCTCTGCCGCTTTCTTCTTCGCCAGTACTGGCGCGAGCGCAAGACTCGCACCCTCGCGTATTGCAGCGATGTCGAGATCGAACACCGCCGCGGCCAGAAGGCCGACATTGGTCAGCACGGAGAAACGGCCGCCGACGCCGGTGTGATGGTCGAGGATTTGCACGTGATATTTGCCGAGCAGATCGCGCAGGCCGTTGCGCTTGCCCGGCTTCACCGACTCGGTGAGTCCGAGGAACCAGTCGGGGATCCGCGTCTCAAGCCCCTCCGCCTTCATCGCGGAAATCGCCGAGATAGTCTGCATCAGTGTCTCGGCGGTGCCGCCGGACTTGGAGACGGCGACGAAGCGCGTCGTGGTGTGCGGCAGCCGTTTCATCAGCGTCGCGAACGTTTCCGGATCGAGGTTGTCCATGAAGTGGACGCGCGGCGGCTCACGCAGCGCGCCGATGCCCGGCACGCCATGACCGGCGAGCTGCGCCAGCGCCTGCCCGCCCAGGCTGGAGCCGCCGGTGCCGAGGAACACGACATCGGTCGCGCCGAGCACGAGCTTGCGGCCAGCCTCGCGCGTCTCGACAAGCTCCTCGTGGCTTGCCGGCAATTGCAGCAGCGGCAGCCCGCCATCGGCGTGGCGCGCGCGCAGCCAGTCGAGCGCGGCCTCGGCGCGCGCCAGCGTGGCTTCGTAGGTCTTGGCGGAAACACCGTGCGCGCCGATGTTGGCTTCGAGAGCGCTGTCAATCGATTGCTTGATGGCCATGGTCACTCGTCTGGCGTCGTCATGTCCCGCATCGAACAGGACAATAACGGATGGGAGGGCTCCGGACTATTGGCGGAGAGTTGGACACCGGAAATCCGGCAGACCAACCAACGCCCCGCCTAATCGGCGGTTCCGCTAGACGTGAGACCTTTCGGTCGGCCGGCAATCGTCACCAGCATGCCGCTACCGTAGAGGCGCTTCGCCACCCGCTTGGCGTCGTCGATGCTGACGCCGTCGATGAGCGCGCCGCGCTTCTGGATGTAATCGATACCGAGTTTATCCAATTGGATTTGTGTCAACTGCGCCGCGATCTTGCCCGAAGTATCGAGGCCGAGCGCATACGAGCCCTTGAGGAAGGATTTCGCGGACGCCAGTTCCTCCGGCGTCGGCCCTTCGTCGGCCATGCGCTTGGTTTCGCGCTCGATGATGTCCAGGGCATCGGCGGTGCGGTCGGCGCGCGTCGCCGTGCCGCCGAGCACGACGGCCGCGCTGCGGAACCAGACCAGGCTGCCGGAGACACCGTAGGCCAGGCCACGCTTCTCGCGCACTTCCCTGTAAAGCCGCGAGGAGAAGCTGCCGCCGCCGAGAACGTGGTTGACGACATAGGCCGCCATGAAGTCGGGATCGTTGCGCGCGATGCCATTCCCGCCGAAGGTCACCACCGCCTGCGGCACGTTGACATCGATGACGATACGCTTGCCGGCACCTGCGAGGGTCGCGGCCGGCACCTGCTGCAAATCACTGGTCGCCGGCAGGCCGGCGAAGGCGCGATCGATCAGCTCGCCGGCGGCCTTGGCATCGACATCGCCGACGATGGAGATCGTCAGATCCTTGCGCGAAAACACGCGGTGCACATAACCGTGCAGATCGTCGGCCGTGATGCGCGGGACGGTTTCCAGCGTGCCTTTTGGCTCGCGGCCGTAAGGATGGCCGGGGAACGCCGTCTCCCACCAGCGCAGGCTGGCGAGATTGTTCGGATTGGTCGACTCGCGCCTTAGGCCGGCGAGTTCCTGGCCACGCACGCGCTCGAGCGCATCGGCGTCGAAGCGCGGTTTGTTCAAGGCGAGCCCCAAGAGATCGAAGGCTTCGCCGCGGTGTTCATTGAGCGTGCGCAGGGAGCCGTGGAAATAGTCGCGGCCGACCTGGAAGCTCAGCTCGATGGCGTGGTTTTCGAGCCGCTCGTGATAGGCCTTGCTGTCGAGATCGCCGGCGCCTTCATCGAGCATGTCGCCGACCACATTGGCCGTGCCGGCCTTGTCGGCGGTGTCCTGGCTCGAGCCGGCGTTGAATGCAAAGTTGAGCGCGACCAGCGGTGTCGATTGTTCGCGCACCAGCCAAGCGTTGATGCCGGAGGAGCTGGTGATCTTCTCGATCGTCATCGCCGAGGCGGACGATGCGCCCGCGCAAGCCGCAAAAGCCAAGAGCGCGAGGCAAGCGAGAGCCTTCATCATGAGCGCTTCTCCGCCTGCGGGCTCGTGTCCTTGATCAGATAGCCGGTGACGGAGCGGCGCTTGTCGAGCCACTGCCGCGCCGCGTCCTGCACATCCGCCGCGCTCACCGCGCGGATGCGGGCGGGCCAGCTTTCGAGGTCCTTGACGGCCGAGCCGGTTGTCAGCGCGCTGCCGTACCAGCGCGCCATGCTGGCCTGGTTGTCTTGCGTGTAGACGACGTCCGCGATCAGCCGCGTCTTGGTGCGCTCAAGCTCTTCCGGCGTGATGCCCTTGTCGGCGACATCGGCAATCACCGAGTCGGTCGCCGCTTCCAGATCCGGTAGCGAGACGCCCGGCCGCGGCGAGCCGTAGAGCGTGAATTTCGAATAATCGTAGGCGGAGCTGTCGTAGTAGGCGGCCGCCGACACGGCCATCTTCTTGTCGACCACCAGCGCGCGGTAGAGACGGCTGTTCGAGCCGGTGCCGAGAATATGCGAGAGCACCTCCAGCGCTTCCGACAGTCCCGGCTTCCCAGTGCGGAACGATGGCACTAGATAAGCACGCTCCAGGACCGGCATCTCCACGCGCGCATCGGCGAGCGTAAGCGAACGCACCGCTGCCGGCGGCGGCTCCTGCGGCCTGTTGCGCGGCGGTATCACGCTGCGGCGCTCGACCTTGCCATAGGTGTCATCGGCGAGCTTGCGCGCCTCCTCCGGCGTGACGTCGCCGGCGATGACGACGATCGCGTCGTTCGGTCCATAGAAGTGGCGATAGAAGCCGATGGCGTCGTCGCGGGTGAGCTGCTCCATCTCGTGGCGCCAGCCGATCACCGGCTTCCCGTAAGGATGGTTGAGATAGAGCGCCGCGTCGATCTGCTCGGAGAGGCGGGCGCGCGGATTGTTCTCCATGCGCTGATTGCGCTCTTCAAGAATGACGTCGCGCTCGGGGAGCACCACCGCATCGGTGAGCACGAGACCGGTCATGCGGTCGGCCTCGAATTCCATCACGGTCTTGAGCTGGTCGCTCGGCACGCGCTGGAAGTAACCGGTGTAGTCGTTGGCGGTGAAGGCGTTCTCCTGGCCGCCGATGCGCGACACCACTTGCGAGAACTTGCCGGCCGGATTCTTCGCCGTGCCCTTGAACATCAGGTGTTCGAGGAAATGCGCCAGTCCCGATTTGCCCGGCGTCTCGTCGGCGGCGCCGACCTTGTACCAGATCATGTGCGTGACCACGGGAGCGCGATGATCGGGAATGACCACCAGCTCCAACCCATTGGCCAGCGTGGTATCGGAGACTTTGGCGCCGGCCGACTCATCGGCGAATGCAGGCGCGGCGGCAATGGCGGCGCAGAGCACGGCGGCGGCGAGAAAAGCCCTATGCTTGATTGGCACGTCTGAACCCTTACGGTCTTAGGGTTGGCGCGCCGCGCACGCTATCATGCCCGGCGGCGCACGCGGACACGACAATCGTGGGAATCATGCGAGTAGACGATCAGCGCGCCAATTCGCCGAACGTCCCGTAGTAATTCGTCGCCTTTGGAGGGCCCGCTTTGGCGGTACCGTAAGGCTGATCCGGCGACGGCGTCTGATAGCCCGGGGGCGGCTCGGTCAACGATGCCCGCGGCGGCTCGCCGGTGAAACTCGACACGTCGTCATCCTTCTTGCCGAACATTTTTCCGAAGAGGCCGCCCACATAACCGAGTTGCGACGGCGGCAGCGGGTTGGCGAAATCGCCCTGCGGCGCCTGATAGTTATCGGCCGTACGGGCCTGCCGCTTCGGAGCCGGGCCCGTTGTCATCTGGCTGGGGCTGAGCGGATTTTGCTCGCGCTCGCGCTCTTCGCTGATGTTGCGGTTGCGCTGGAGCCGATCGGCTTCCTTGCGGCGGGCGATATCGGGGTCTTTCGGCCACGCCGGGTTGTTGGCGATGATCGCGTCGCTCTTTTCCGGCGGTGGCAGGTCGAGGCGCGGCGGAATCACCAGCGGTGCGCGCTCCTGATAGTTGATGGTCGCCTCACCATCGCGTTTCAGGCCGAGGCCTTCCATGATGCCGCGCATGACCTTCTGGTCGATGGAGGGCTCATTGTCCTCGGCGCGGGCCGGAGCCGGCGCAGCCAACAGAGCGGCACCTAGGGCCAAGCCGACCAAAGCGGCGTTGGCGCGGAAAGTCGTCGAAAGGCGTGTCGGGCGCATTGAATTCTTCCGATCCTGGCCTTGGGAACGCTCAAATCCCCACGAGGTGAGCGGATTTGGCATCTATCGCGACGGATCAGGGCGCTTTTGCGGCGCGTTCCCCTATGACGGAGTCATACAACAGGCCGATCACCCCGGCAACGATGGCGACGTCGGCGAGGTTAAAAACGTACCAGTTGAACCGCCAAGTCTCGCCGGAGACGTGGAAAAACACGAAATCGGCTACCCAGCCGTAGGCCAGCCGGTCGATGGCATTGCCGACCGCCCCGCCGATGATCAGGCCAAGGGATAGGGCGGTCAGTCTGTCGCGGGCCCGGGCCAGCCAGACCCAGAGCAGCACCACCGCCACCACCTTGAAGCCGGTCAGCACCCACTGGCCGAGCGCGCCCTCGGTTTGGAACAGGCCGTAGCTGATGCCGGTGTTACGGGTGAGGACGAGGTCGAAGTACTGCCCCAGCCGCACCGGGCCGTTGGCGGCGAGATTGAAGACGAACAGCAGATAGAGCTTTGTCGCCTGATCGATGGCGCAGGCGAGGATCGCGACAATCGCCCCGAACCGCGTCAGCGGGCCGGCGAGGTACTTGGCGCGCATCACTCCGCTGCCTTGCGCATGGCGTCCCATTCGCGCAGGGCCTGGGCATCGCGTGGCGAGACGTCGGGATACTCAGGGTCCTCGCCGATGCTGGTGAGGATCTTCCACGAGCGTGCGCACTTCGTGCCCTCGGCGAGATTGGGCACGATCGCCACGCCGGGGACATCGGGGAGCCGGAATGCCTCGGCCGGCCCCTCGTCCTCGACCAGCGTCAGTGCCGAGGTGATGCAAACCTCGGCGAGATCGACATCGACCACGGCCTCATAAAGTTCGGGATTCGACACGTACAAAATCGGATGCGCCTCGAGCGACGAACCGATCCGCTTCTGCGCGCGTTCGATCTCCAACGCGCCGGTGACGACGCGGCGGACGGTGCGCACCTTGCGCCATTTCTCGGCAAGCTTGTCGTCGCGCCATGCCGGCAGCACCTTCGGGAAGGGCTCCAGATGCACCGAGCGCGCCGTCTCACCATAGCGCGAGAGCCACGCTTCCTCCGCGGTGAAGCACAGCATCGGCGCCAGCCACGTCACCGTGCAGCGGAACAGATAATCGAGCACGGTCAGGCACGCCTTGCGCTTCACCGACGAGTACGGATCGCAATAGAGCGCGTCCTTGCGCACGTCGAAATAGAACGCCGACAGGTCCGAGGTCATGAAGGCCGACAGCGCCGCGAAGATGCGCTTGTAGTCGAAGTCCGCATAGGCCTTGCGCACCAGGTCGTCGAGCTCGACCAGCCGGTGCAGCATCAGCCGCTCCAATTCCGGCATGTGCTCGACCTTGACGTGGTCCTCGTCCTTGAAATGCGCGAGGTTGCCGAGCATCCAGCGCACGGTGTTGCGCAGCTTGCGATAGGTCTCGACCGTCGTCTTGAGGATTTCCGGCCCGATGCGCAGGTCGTCACCGTAGTCGGACGCGCAGACCCACATGCGCAGGATGTCGGCGCCGGATTGCTTGATCACGTCCTGTGGCGCGGTGACGTTGCCGAGCGACTTCGACATCTTGCGCCCGTTCTCGTCGAGCACGAAGCCATGCGTGAGCACGACGTCGAACGGCGCGCGCCCGCGCGTGCCGCAACTCTCCAAGAGCGAGGAGTGAAACCAGCCGCGATGCTGGTCCGAGCCCTCGAGATACATGACCGTGTCGCTGCCGCCGTCGACTTTGCGCTTGATGCCGGCGAGCGTCGGGAAATGCTCCGGGTCTTCGAGCACGAAAGCGTGCGTCGAGCCGGAGTCGAACCAGACGTCGAGGATGTCGTCGACTTTCTTCCAGGGCTCGTTCGCGCGCTTGCCGAGAAAGCGCTCGCGCGCGCCCGGCTTGTACCAGGCGTCGGCGCCCTCAGCGACGAAAGCCTCGACGATGCGCAATTTGACGTCCGGATCTTCCAGGATCTCAACCGAACCGTCCGGCTTCTCCTGGATGAACACGGCGATCGGCACACCCCAGGCGCGCTGGCGCGAGATCACCCAATCGGGCCGGCTCTCGATCATGCCGGTGATGCGGTTTTGCCCCTGCTCCGGCACCCAGCGGGTGACTTCAATCCCGTGCAAAGCCCTCGCGCGCAGCGTATCGCCGGGCTTGTCGATACCCTTATCCATGGCGATGAACCACTGCGGCGTGTTGCGGAAGATGATCGGCTTCTTCGAACGCCACGAATGCGGATATTGGTGCTTCAAGCGCCCGCGCGCGATCAGCATGCCGGCCGCGACCAGCGCCTTGATCACCGCCTCGTTGGCGTCGCCCTTTTCGCCTTTGTCGTTGATGACGCGTTTTCCCGTGAAGCCCGGCGCGGCCTCGGTGAGCGCGCCGTTCTCATCGACGGTGTAAGGGATCGACGGATTGATGCCGCGCACTTCCAGCGCCGCGCGGCTCGCGGTCCAGATGTCGAAGTCCTCGCGGCCATGCCCGGGCGCGGTATGCACGAAGCCCGTACCGGCGTCGTCGGTGACGTGGTCGCCGGCGAGCATCGGCACGGCGAAGTCGTACCCCTGCCCCGCGAGCGGATGACGCAGAGTCATTTGCTCAAGCATGTTCGCGGAAACATCCGCGACCTTGTCGTAAGCGGCGACGCGCGCCTGCTTGAACACTTCTCCTGCGAGATTTTCCGACAGGATGAACAGGTCGCCGAACTTCGCCCAGTTGTCCGGCGCGGCATCGGTGACCTTGTAGAGGCCGTATTTGATCTTCGGCGAGAAACTGACGGCGCGGTTGCCCGGCAGCGTCCACGGTGTCGTCGTCCAGATGACGACTGAGGCATTGGCCAAATCGCCTTCGCCGTTTGCCACCGGAAACTTCACCCACACCGTATCGCTCGTGTAATCCTCATACTCGACCTCGGCCTCGGCGAGCGCGGTCTTCTCCACCACGCTCCACATCACCGGCTTCGAGCCGCGATACAGCAAACCGTTCACCGCGAATTTCATCAGCTCGCGCGCGATCTGCGCCTCGGCGAAGAAATCCATTGTCGTGTAAGGATGCTTCCAGTCGCCCTCGACGCCGAGCCGCTTGAACTCCTCGCGCTGCACCTCGAGCCAGCGCTGCGCATAGGCGCGGCACTCCTGCCGGAACGCCACCATCGCCGCCGGATCGGAGAAATTTGGCTTGGCCTTGTTCTTGGAGCGGTAGTTCTCCTCCTCGATCTTCCATTCGATCGGCAGGCCGTGACAGTCCCAGCCCGGCACGTAGTTGGAGTCGTAGCCGAGCATCTGCTGGCTGCGCGATACGACGTCCTTGAGGATCTTGTTGAGTGCATGCCCGATATGGATGTTGCCGTTCGCGTAAGGCGGCCCGTCGTGCAGGACGAACTTCTCGCGACCGCGCGCCTCCGCGCGGAGCTGATTGTAAAGGCCAGTCTCCTGCCAGCGCCTGAGGAGCTCGGGCTCCTTCTGCGGCAGGCCGGCGCGCATCGGGAAATCCGTCTGCGGCAGGAACAGGGTCTCGGAATAATCGCGTTCGGGCTTTGACATGGCGGGCTATGTAGCAGGCCGACTCCGGGGGGAAAAGGGCGGGATTTGCCCGGTCAGATCGCGTCGGCGATGGTTTCGATGGATAAATAGAACGTCCGGGAGTCGATCGGACATTCGATGAATTCGTGTTCCTTCCAGAAGCGCGCAGCCTCATCGTCCACCCCGTGCACCAATATGGCCCGCACGCCGATGATCTGCGAGGCCGCCAAGATACGCTGCAGCGCATGCTGCAGCTGGTCCTTGCCCAAACCCTTGCCTCGATAGCTTTCGTCGCGGGCGAGCCGACCGATGATGGCGACGGGGATCTGGTTTGGAAGGCCGCGCGCGCGCTTCATTTTCGGCGGCAATTGGCGGCGCTCAACGCTGCCGGTGGAGATGCAGTAGTAGCCGACGACCGCGAGGCCTTCGCACACCACATAAGTGCGCGCTCTGCGGCCCTCGCTGTCCAAGGCATTATTGCGCAGCCATTCGTCGAGTTCGGACTTACCGCCGTTGAAACGGCTGAGATCGTGGGCCCGGGTCAGCGGCGCGGGCGCAGTCACGCTGCCCGCCGAGGTGGCAGGCGGCGCGGTCACTTTTGCCAGAGCGGGCGCCGCTTCATCAGCGCCTTGAGCTTTGGTCCCGCAGCCGGCGGATTGTCGAGTGCCCGCATGAAGGCCGCGTGTTGATCGGATTCAAGAACAAAGAGCCGCTGATCCAGCAGCACGTCCACCGCATGCTTGCGCACGGTTTCCAGCATGAATTCGCTCAGCGACTTGCCGACGCTCGACGCCGCCGCCTCGATGAGTTCCTTCGTCTGGCGTGGTGCGCGGATATGGATCGTCGCGTCACGCTCGACGCGGGGCGCACGCTTTTCGGCGCTTGTGGTCACACGCGCCTCCTCTATTCTGTAGCGTCATTGTGTATACAGATAATGTGTTGCCAATGTCAACACAAGGCGAGACTTAAATCTCCCCCAACGCCGGAAACGCCCCACCCGACCGCGCCAGCGCGTCGCGCGCATGCGTCACGTCGGCCGCCATCTGCACCTTGAGCGCATCGATGCTGTCGAATTTCTGCTCGGCGCGGATCCAGCCGATGAAGGCGACGTCGATCGTGAGGCCGTAGAGGTCGCCGTCGAAGTCGAACAAGAATACTTCCAGAAGTGGCGCTCCGTTATCGAATGTCGGCCGGCGGCCGAAGCTGGCGACTCCATCGTAGCGAGCGTCCCCGATGCCGGCCCGCACCGCGTAGATGCCGTGCTTGAGGCCGCAGGCTGGATCGAGTTTCAGGTTGGCGGTCGGAAATCCGAGGTCGCGCCCGCGCTTATCGCCATGGATCACCTCGGCCGAGACGAACCAGGGCGCGCCGAGCAGTTCGCGTGCCTCCACCACCTTGCCCTCGGTGAGCGCCGCGCGGACCGCGCCGGACGATACCGGCCGGCCCTCGTCCTCGAGCGGCGGCGCGATGTCGACGGCGAAGCCTAGTCGCGCGCCCTGCTCGCGCAGGAAGGCCGGCGAGCCGCCTCGGTTCTGGCCAAAATGAAAATCGAAGCCGATCGTCGCACCGCCAATGCCGAGCTGCCCGATGAGGATGCGTTCGATGAAATCCTGCGCCGACGTCCCCGCCAGCGCCGCATCAAAGGTCATCATCGCGGCGCCATCGAGCCCGGTTGCCGCCAGAAGCCGCAGCTTGTCGCGGTCGCTGGAGAGGTGGAACAGCGGCTCGTGCGGACGGAAGAAGCGGCGCGGATGCGGGGTGAAGGTCAGCGCCGCCACCTTGCGCCCCAGCGCGCGCCCGCGCGCGAGCGCCGCCGCGATCACAGCTCTGTGACCACGATGTACGCCGTCGAAATTGCCGATCGCCACCACAACGCCGTGGAGCGGCCCGGCGTCGAGCGCATGCGCGTCGCCGCGTGCGACATGAAAGCTTTTCTTCGTCGGAACAGACTGGTTCATCGAGTGATTTCGCCGGTGGCGGGGTAGTGTCATACGGACTTTTGCACAGTACCCAGTGTCAGACGCGGCTACGGTTAGCGCGCGGTTAAGAAACTTTCAAATTAACCGGTTATTCAAGCCGCGCTGCTAGCTTCCGCCACCTTTCGCGGAATGCCTTAAGGAGAGGCGACGCGCCATGGCTGTCGATCTGTCGATGCCGGTCCTTGTCGTGGACGATTACAACACGATGGTCCGCATCATCCGCAATTTGCTCAAGCAGCTCGGCTTCGAGCATATCGATGACGCAAGCGACGGCTCGGC
>DASXOK010000562.1:0-12286 GCA_036494425.1 Pseudolabrys sp. | reverse complement strand
TCTGCACCTTGGCGTCGCAGGCGGGCGGCGTTGCCGGAGCCGGCGTGGCGGCAGCGGGTGCCGCAGCCACGGGAGCGGCTGGTGCAGCCGGGGCAACCGTGGGCGCGGGTGCCGGCGTCTGCGCCTGCGCATAGGCGGTGGTGTTGCCGAACATCGGCGCCGTCGCGAGGCCGAGGCCGGCGAGCGCCGTCAACGCGAGAGCGAGCATGCCCGCACGGGTAAGCTTCTTGATTTTCATGTTTGGACTCCTGTGAGGGACGGGCTCAGAGCGCCGCCGCGTCGGTTTCGCCGGTGCGGATGCGGACGGCCTGCTCGAGGCTGTGCACGAAGATCTTGCCGTCGCCGATCTGGCCGGTCTTGGCGGCGGAGGCGAGCGCGTCCATCACCTGGTCGATCTGCTCACTGGCGACCGCCACCTCGAGGCGGAGCTTGGGCAGGAAATGAATGGCGTACTCGGCGCCACGGTAGATCTCCATGTGGCCCTTCTGCCGGCCGTAGCCCTTCACCTCGGTCACGGTCATGCCGTGGATGCCAATGCGGGTGAGGGCTTCGCGTACCTCGTCCAGTTTGAACGGTTTGATGACGGCGATGACCAGCTTCATGGCTTCCTTCCTGGAGTCGTCATTGGCGGGCGCGCACGCGCCACAAAGCCCGCGCGGGAAAGCGCCAGTACGGGCTCGACCGCCCAAACTAGCGACATAGAGCCTAAAGATTAAGCGACATTGTTGCCGCGCCCACAGGCAGCTGCCGCCTGGCTAGGCAGTCGAGGCCGGGCATTGTCTTACCGGCCGGCGAGGCCGAGGCGGGCAATGACGTGGGGGAGGATGGCACGAGCCTGCGCCGGGGTCATGCCGGGCTTGAGGCGGGGATCATAGAGCACTGTGAGCAAAGAGCGGTCGTAGACGCTCAGATAGCCGACCATGCGCTTCTGGTTGAGCGTGGTCCAGGGATTGCGCTGATCGTGGTTCGACAGACCGAAGGCGTGTAGCAGTTCGTGGTAGGCGCAGTCAAAAAAGACATTGTCGCCTTTGTCGACGATGATGAAGGACACCGAGCGGACGATGTCGCCCACGGCGCTCGACTTCACGCTGGTCATGCATTGCGGGTTGGTGCGGGCGATGAAGGTCCTGGCGACTTTCGCGCCGAACGCCGCCTCCAGGGCCGCGTAGAAGTCCTTCTCGTCGATCAGCCGCAGGTCGATATCGGCCGGCTCGTTGTCGTTCACGATCGTGAGCTTGAGATTGGGGACCTGCCGCGCGTAGTCCCCGATGACCCGGGCCATCTCTCCGCCGCGGCCGATGCTGCCGCTGCTGATCACACGGGCGCGGATCGGGTGATCGAAGCGGCGGATGCCGCGCGGGCGCACGCCGATGCGGAGGTCCGACCCGAATGCGAGCGCCATGAAGCCGCGCTCCAGTTCGGCGCTGGTGAACTGTGTGTATTGCGGCGGCGCGTCGGGCAGGGCGCCGGGCGGTGGCGGCTCGCGGCCGGACGCTGCGAAGGCGTCGAGCGGGAGCGCAAGAATGAGCAAAAACGAAATGGTGACGCCGCATCGCCGGAGAAATGGACCCCCTCCCCATCCCTCCCCCTTGCAGGGGGAGGGAGGACCAGCCTCGCAGTCATCCTCCCCCTGAAAGGGGGAGGAATGTGGAGGGGCTCTGTCCATGGATCTCCGTAGCCTCAGCTCCGCCGCAAGCGCACAAGGCCCTCTTGCGCGACCGAGGCGACCAGCGTGCCGTCACGCGTAAATATAAGTCCGCGGGCGAAGCCGCGCGAGCCGTGCAGATTGGGCGTATCCTGCGCATAAAGCAGCCAATCGTCGGCGCGGAACGGCCGGTGCAGCCACAGCGCATGATCGAGGCTCGCGGCCATGAAATCCTTCTCGAACAGCGTGCGCCCGTGCGGCGCCAGCGCCGCATCGAGCAGCGTCATGTCGGAGGCGTAAGCCAGCACGCATTGATGCAGCGCCGGATCGTCCGGCAGCTTGGCTGTGGTGCGGATCCAGACGTGGAAACGGCCATCGGGATATTTCTTGCCGCCGTAGCGCTCGAACTCCACCGGACGCAGTTCGATCGGCCGCTCGCGCTCGTAATAGCGCCGGACCGGATCTGGCATCGTCGGGAGGATCTTCTCGCGCACCTCGTATTCGCTCGGCAACTTGTCCGGCGGCGGCACGTCCGGCATCTGTGCCTGATGATCGAGGCCTTCTTCGTCAGTATGGAACGAGACCAGCATGGAGAAGATCGGGTGGCCGTGCTGGCGCGCGGTGACGCGGCGGGTGGTGAAGCTCTTGCCGTCGCGCATGCGGTCGACGTCGTAGATGATGGGAACCTTGGGGTCGCCCGGAAGTAGGAAATAGGCGTGCATGGAGTGCGGCGGGCGGCTGTTGACCGTGCGCACAGCAGCGACCAGAGCCTGGCCGATCACCTGGCCGCCGAACACACGCTGCCAGCCGACTTGCGGGCTGCGGCCTCGAAACAGGTTCACGTCGAGCGTTTCGAGGTCGAGGATGTCGAGCAATTCCTTGACGGCGGCGGAGGACATTGGGCAGGGCCTGCAATGGTCAAAATACGCCCCCAACCTGCTATGCTCCGGCAGGATTTACAAGGAATGCCCATGGAAAAGCCGGGTTCCCAGCGAGAACGTGCCGAGGTGGTGATCGGAGGCGGCGGCTTTGCCGGTCTGGCCTTGGCCATCGCCTTGCGCCAGGCGCTGGGCGAGGACTTCGCCGTGACGGTGGCCGATCCGGCGCTGGCGCACGCGAAGTCGCGCGATCCGCGCGCCACGGCGATCGCCGCGGCGGCGCGGCGTCTGTTCGAGGCCATCGACGTCTGGCATGCGGTGGAGGATCAGGCGCAGCCGATGCTCGACATGGTGGTGACCGATTCCAAAGTCGACGACGCGGTGCGGCCGTCGTTCCTGACCTTCGGCGGCGAGGTGGAGCCGGGCGAAGCCTTCGCCCACATGATCGAGAACCGGTATCTGGTCGATGCGCTGGTGGAGAAGGCAAAGGAATTGGGCGTCGGTCTGCGCGCGACGGCGGTCACAGGGTTCGACACGATGCCGAAGGCTGTCAGCGTGCGCTTTGCGGACGGCGGCGAGCTATCGACGCGCCTGCTGGTCGGCGCCGACGGCGCGAAATCGGCGATCCGCGAGCAGGCCGGCATTGTCACACATGGCTGGAATTACGACCAGTCGGCGATCGTCACCACCGTGGGCCACGAGCGGCCGCACAATGGGCGTGCGGAAGAGCACTTCCTGCCGTCGGGCCCCTTCGCGATCCTGCCGCTCACCGGCAACCGTTCCTCGATCGTGTGGACCGAGACGGCGCGCGAAGCCAAGCGGATGGTGGAGTTGCCGGACGATGAATTCCATGACGAGCTGGAGAAGCGTTTCGGTCTGCATCTCGGCGAGATCGAGGTGATCGGGCCGCGGCGCGCGTTTCCGCTCGGGCTGTTCACGGCGCGCTCGTTCATTGCCGAGCGTCTGGCGCTCATCGGAGATGCGGCGCACATCATCCATCCGATCGCCGGGCAGGGACTCAATATGGGCCTGCGCGACGTGGCGGCTCTGGCCGAGGCGGTCGCCGATGCGGCGCGGCTCGGGCTCGATGTCGGCGGCGTAGATGTGCTCGAGCGCTATCAGCGCTGGAGGCGGTTCGACACCATGACGATGGGCGTCGCGACCGACGGCTTGAACCGGCTGTTCTCAAATCATTCGGACGTGCTGCGGCTCGTCCGCGATATCGGTCTCGGCATGGTCGAGCGGCTGCCGCCGCTCAAACGCATGTTCATCCGCGAGGCGGCGGGATTTACCGGCGATGTGCCGAAGCTCTTGAAGGGTGAGGTGTTGTAGCGCTCCTTGTCCCGGGCGCATCGCAGCACCATAGCTGACGCGGAGCGTCAGCGTGCTTACGGCCGCCGAAGGCGGCCTATGGTGCTGCGATGCAGAGCCGGGATCGCCAAAAATTCCGAACTCGTTACGGTCCCGGATCAGCGGTGCATCGCTAACGCGCTGCACCGCGTCCGGGACACGAGGCCGTTACGACAGCGGCACGCTGGCGACCTGATTCTTGAACGCCTTGCGCGCGGAGACGGCGGCGTACCAGCGATCGAGGTTCGGCATCGAGGGACGCTCGGGAACAAGCTGGACGAAGCGGTAGCACATGAGGCCGACCGGAATGTCGCCGTAGGAGAAGGCGTCACCCGCGACGTAAGCTGCCTTGGCGAGGCGGGTATCGACCATCGCCATGGCTTCGGTGATGTTCTTCTTGGAGGCGTTGATCGCCGCCATGTCGCGCTTTTCCGCCGGCGTGCGGATCAGGCCCCAGAAGGCATCGCGGATCGCGGGGCCAGCCACCGAGAGCTGCCAATCCATCCACTGGCTGGCAAGCGCGCGCGCCTTCGGGTCTTTCGGCTCGAGCACGCCGGCCTTGTCGTACTTGGCGGCGAGATAGCGCACGATCGAGTTCGACTCCCACAACGTGAAGCCGTCTTCCTCTTCCAGAGTCGGCACCAGCGCATTCGGGTTCATCGCCAGATAAGGCGGCTCTTTCGTCTTGCCGAAAGCGCCGCCGACATCGATGCGCTCGCATTCAAGGCCGAGCTCGTCGATCGCCCACATCGCCTTCTGCACGTTCACGGAGGTGTTGCGGCCCCAGATTTTGAACATGTGTGTTTTCCTCTGACTTTCTGGATCGTGTCCCGGGCGCAGCGCAGCACGAAGTGGTGCGCTGCAGACCCGGGACCCCGGTTGAATTTAAGGGAAAGGAAGCTGGGTCCCGGATCTGCGGTGCACCGCTAACGCGCTGCACCGCGTCCGGGACACGACTCACCTACTCCAACCTGCGCGCTTCCTCGGGCAGCATGATCGGAATCCCGTCGCGGATGGGATAGGCGAGCTTGGCCTTGCGCGAGATCAGCTCCTGCTTCGCGGAATCGTATTCCAGCGGGCCCTTGGTCAGCGGGCAGACCAGGATTTCCAAAAGCTTCGGGTCGACAAGCTTCGGATCGACGCTGCCGGCGGGCCGTTCGGCTGGCGGGGTGGTGTTCATAGGGGCGTACTCCCGGCGAGTTCGGCAGGGGTTATAGCACGCCGCGACGTCCGCGCTATCGCGCCGGCTCGATCAACGTGACGCGCTTGCCTGTCAGGCGCTTGTGGATGTGCACCATGAAGGCCATGGCGAAGATCGGCGTCGCCAGATTGACCACGGGAATCGACACGAAGGCGGCGATCACCATGCCGGCGAGGAAGATGTAGCCGGCGTTGGCGCGGCGCATCGCCTTGGCGTCATAAGGCGGCCAGAAGCGCATGGCGGCGAACTCGAAGTATTGGCGGCCGAGCAGATAGGCGTTGGCGAAGAACAGCACCAGCACGCCGAAGCCGGCGAAGAGCACGAAGGGCAGCGCGACGAGATATACGGCCACCGACAGCAGCGCGAAGACGATGCCTTCCGAGATGGCGATCGTCAGCGGCAGCGCGCGCCCGGGCGGCTCGGCCGGATAA
Source organism: Pseudolabrys sp. (assembly GCA_036494425.1). GTDB lineage: Bacteria > Pseudomonadota > Alphaproteobacteria > Rhizobiales > Xanthobacteraceae > Pseudolabrys. The sequence continues at coordinate 6,781 of DASXOK010000562.1, read as the reverse complement.
TGCGCGCGCTCGACCACGTCGGCGACCTCGTCGACGAAGAAGCTGCCGATGAAGGCGGTGACCGCCGGCATCAGGAACAGCGCGCCGGTGATGATGCCGAGGCTGGTCATGATGGTGAGGACCCAGAGCAGCACGCTCCAGGCGGTATGCGGGACCATGCCGGTGGCCTGTTCGGCCCAGCTCGTGCCGTTTTCGGCCAGCGCCGCGATCACGCGGTGCAGGAGGATGCCGATCACCACGATGACGGCGAGCGCCAACGCGATGGATTTCATCAGCACCGCGCGCAGCGGCGGGGCGAACATGTCGGTGAGGGCGTCGGCGGCGGCGGCGAGCATGGGGGAGAGGTAAGGGGAGATTTGAGAACGGGCAAGAGCGAGCCGCGAACTCTCTTCCTTCCCCTCTCCCTCAGGGGAGAGGGAAAGAGCGCGCGTTGCGATGTTGCGACTAAACCACCGGCGACAGCGTGTCGTGTTGGCTCGCCACCAAACCAATTGCATCCACCACCGGCATATCCGCCCAGGCCATGGCCTTGTAGTCGAAACCCTGCACGATGGTCGGCTTCACGACCTCGAAATAAGGCGAGATGTCGAAGTCGCGCGGCGCGTAGAGCGACGAGTGGCGGATTTCCAGAATCTCCTGGCGCGCGGCTTCGCTCTCGACATGCGTCACTTTGGGCAGGATCGGATAGCGCACGGTCTCGAAGGCCTGCGCGATCAGCGCCGAGCATATGATGCGCGTCGGGTGTCCGGAGCCAAGCGCGATCATGCGCCTTCGCCAGCGCTGCGGCACCGGCAGCGGCAAGAGATAGCGCAAGAGATCGATGATGTTCTTGAGATCGTAATCGAAGCCGATGCGCTCGGCGGCATAAGCGCACACGCGTGCGCGGTCGTCGTCGGTGAGCCGCGTCGGGCGGCAGATGCGCGTATGGAAGCGCGCATACTTCGACAGAGGCGCGGCAACGACGCCCTGGCCGATGTTCGCTTCCACCAGCACCAGCGGCTCGCCGCCGGCGGAAACGCGGTCGCCGATCGGACCGACATAGAGCGCGGCATGCGACCATGTGGATTGCGTAAGATATTTGATGACGCCGGAGATGTGGTTGTTGCCTTCGACGAGCAGCACGTCGCCGGGCTTGAGCGTTGCGCGCAACGCCTCCGGAACGCTCGGCGTGAAGGGCTGATAGCCCTGCGCTGGTTTTTCGAGGTAATGGGCGAGAACGCGCCCGACCCCGTCGACGATCCGTCCCATGACCGGCCCCTTGGCGCCATTCTCTCGGCTTGCCAGCGACGCGTGTTGTTTATCTTGCGCACCTTGTATCGCGCGTCTTGTTGCCGACAAATTTAATGAAGACTCATTGCAAATTGGTTCATCTTCGGCGCACGGTGAGTCACTAAGCATTAGCCATAGAAACTGCGGCGTTGCTTGTGTTCAGGCATCTTCGCCGCCCGACCCGGAAAGACTTCGGATACCATGTCGCGACTGAACCGCCGCTCCTTCCTCGCCGCGTCCGCTGCTTTCGTCGCAGCGCCCGCGATTGCCGCGCCGGCGGGCGCGGAGGTCGATGTGGTGATCGTCGGCGCGGGGGCGGCAGGTGTCGCGGCGGCCAGGCGCGTGCTGGCGGCCAAGAGAAGCTGCGCGGTGTTCGAAGCGTCGCCGCGTATCGGCGGGCGCTGCGCGACCGACACCAAAATGTTCGGCGTGCCGTTCGATCTCGGCGCGCATTGGATTCATAGTCCCGACACCAATCCTTTGCTCGCGGCGGCGCCGAAGACCGGCATCGATATTTACGCGGCACCGCGTGCACAGACGGTGCGCGTCGGGCCGCGTCCGGCGCGCGATTCGGAGATGGAAAGCTTCCTCGCTGCGCAGGTGCGCGCGCGCCGCGCCATCGCCGATGCCGTGCGCGGAAAGGCCGACATACCGGCCTCGCGCGCGCTGCCCAAGGATCTTGGCGAGTGGCAATCGGCGATCGAGTTCATGATCGGGCCTTATGCGCTGAGCAAGGACCTCGCCAACGTCTCAGCGCTCGACCTCGCGCGCGCGGCCGAGCGCGACAGTGATGCGTTCTGCCGCCAGGGCTATGGCGTGTTGCTGGCGAAGCTCGCCGCCGATCTGCCGGTGCGGCTGTCGACGCCGGTGAGCATGATCGCCTGGGGGGGCGGGCTGGTGGTGGAGACGCCGCGCGGCCAAGTGCGGGCCCGCGCGGCAATCGTCACCGTGTCGACGGATATGCTCACCAGCGACAAGATCGAGTTCAATCCGCCGCTGCCGAAGCGGCAGCTCGACGCCGCGGCGAAGCTTTCGCTCGGCAGCCTCGATCACATCGCGCTGGAGATTCCCGGTAATCCGATGCTCTTGCAACAGGACGACCTGGTGTTCGAGCAGTCGAACGGTGTGCGCACGGCGGCGCTGCTCGCGAACATCGGCGGCACGAGCCTGCATGTGGTCGAGGTCGGCGGCGAGTTCGGGCGTGCGCTGTCCGCCAAAGGCGAGGCGGCGATGGTCGATTTCGCCGGCGAGTGGCTTGCGTCGCTGTTCGGCTCCAGCGTCAGGAGCAAGATCAAGCGCACGCACGCGACGCGCTGGAGCCAGGAGCCTTATGTGCTCGGCGCCATGTCGGCGGCCGGGCCGGCAAACTCCGACGCGCGCAAGGTTCTGCAGGAGCCGGTCGCAGGCCGCGTCTGGTTCGCCGGCGAGGCGCTGCACGACACGCAATGGGGCACGGTCAACGGGGCCTGGGAGTCGGGCACGCGCGCGGCGGAGGGGGTGCTCCGCTGGATCGGCGCCATCAAGATCGAGCGCCAAGAGACGCCGGCGAGTCGCCCGCGTAAGCGCCGCCGTGGGGGTGAATGATCGTGGCAAAGCCGAAGGCGCTCGTCGCCTGGTCGAGCGGCAAGGACAGCGCCTGGGCTCTGCATGAGGCGCGGCAATCCGGCGAATACGACATCGTCGGCGCGCTGACGACGGTAACTGACACGTTTCAGCGCGTGAGTGTGCATGGCGTGCGCGAGGAGTTGCTGCTGGCGCAGCTTGATGCGGCCGATCTGCCGCCTACCATCGTGCGCATTCCGTATCCGTGCTCGAACGAGATCTACGAAGCGGCGATGGCGGCGGCGATGCAGGAGGCGAAGGCGCGCGGCATCACGCATGCCATCTTCGGCGACCTGTTCCTCGAAGATATTCGCGCCTATCGCGAGAAGAACCTGCACGCGATCGGCATGACGCCGGTGTTTCCGCTGTGGCTGCGATCGACGGATACGCTAGCGCGCAAGATGATAGCGGATGGTGTCGAGGCGCATCTCGCCACGATCGATTTGAAGAAGCTGCCTTTAGGGCTCGTCGGGCGTCGTTTCGATTCGCGCCTGCTTGATGAGTTGCCCGACGGCACCGATCCTTGCGGCGAGAACGGCGAGTTTCATTCGTTCGTCTCGGCGGGGCCGATGCTGAAGCGGAGGATTGCGGTGAGCGTCGGCGAGACGGTCGAGCGGAATGGATTCGCGTATGCGGATTTGGTGATGGCTTGAGCGATCTTGTCGTCACCGGGCTTGTCCCGGTGACCTCGCTTAGGAAGGCACTGTGCTCACCTAAGCGAGATGGCCGGGACAAGCCCGGCCATGACAGTTGAGAGATTACCCCCTTAACACCCCGCCGGTGCGCTTTTGCACCTCGGCGACGATCTTGCCCGCCAGCGCCTCGATCTCGGCGTCTGTCATGGTCTTCTCGCGCGGTTGCAAGGTGACCGCGATGGCGATCGACTTCTTGCCGGGGTCGATGCCCTTGCCTTCGTAGACGTCGAACACGCTCACGTTGGTGATCAGCTTCTTGTCGACGCCCTGCGCGGTGCGCACGATGTCGGCGGCCTTCACCGACGCATCCACGACGAACGCGAAATCGCGCTCGACCGGCTGGAACGGCGACAGTTCCAGCATTGCCTTGGCGCGCGTCGCGCGCGCCTTGGCGGCGGGAATGTTCTCAAGGATCACCTCGAAACCGACCACCGGGCCTTCGACCTTCAGCGCGGCGAGGATGCGCGGATGCAGTTCGCCGAATACGCCGAGGATGTTCTTCGGCCCCATCTGGATGGTGCCGCTGCGGCCGGGGTGAAACCAGGCGGGCCCGCCGGCCACGACCTGCAACGCCTGCATCGGTGCGCCGGCGGCCGCGAGCACAGCGAAGGCATCGGCCTTGGCGTCGAAGGTATCGACCGGTTTGGCGGCGACGGACCAGTGGCGGCCGCTGCCATCCGGCTTCGCGAGCGCACGGCGCATGGCGGTGGCGGCGGTGAACTGATCCTCGGGTTTGTCACCCTTGAATATCTGCCCGACCTCGAACAACGCGGTATCGGCAAAGCCGCGGTCGGCGTTGCGTTGGGCCGCGATCATCAGGCCGGGAATGAGGCTCGGCCGCATGTCGGACAGTTCCGCCGCGATCGGATTGGCCAGCGCCAGTTCGGGCTGGCCGCCGCCGAACAGTTCGGCCTCGCGCTTCGACACGAACGACCACGTCACCGCTTCGACCATGCCGCGCGCAGCGAGCGCGCGCTTGGCCTTGCGGGTGCGCGTCTGGATAGGCGTGAGCACGGGCTTGCGCGCATCCTCGCCGCGGGGGAACGGCGTCGAGGGCACCTTGTCAACGCCGACGATGCGCACGATTTCTTCGACGATATCCGCGCGGCCATGCACGTCCGGCCGCCACGACGGCACCGCGGCCTTCACGCGCTCGCCCTGGCCGGCGATGAAGAAGCCGAGCTTCTCCAGCACGCGGCGCACGTCGGGCAAAGGAAGCTTAAGGCCGGCAAGGCGCGGCAGCTCGCTGAGCGGGAAGTCGATGATCTTCTCTTTCGGCGTCGGATCGCCGGCAACGACGATCTCGGACGGCTCGCCGCCGCAGAGGTCCATGACCATCTTGGTTGCGAGCTCGAGGCCGGGCAGCATGAAGTTCGGATCGACGCCGCGCTCGAAGCGATAGCGCGCGTCGGTGTTGATGCCGAGCTTGCGGCCGGTCTGCGCGATGTTGAGTTCGTTCCACAGCGCCGATTCGATCAGGACGTCGGTGGTGTTCTCGTCGCAACCGGACTCTTCGCCGCCCATAATGCCGGCGAGCGATTCGACGGCGCGCTCATCGGCGATGACGCACATGCCCTGGTCGAGCGTGTAGGTCTTGCCGTCGAGTGCAAGCAAAGTCTCGCCGTTCTGCGCGCGGCGCACAGTGAGATTGCCCTTCACCTTGGCGGCGTCGAACACGTGCAGCGGCCGGGCGCGGTCGAAGGTGATGAAGTTGGTGATGTCGACCAGCGCATGGATCGGACGCAGGCCGATGGTCGCGAGCCGCTTCTGCAGCCACTCCGGCGACGGGCCGTTCTTGACGCCGCGCACCAGCCGCAGGCCGAAGGCCGGGCACAGTTCGGGCGCGTCGATTTTCACGGACACCGGGCAGGGGAACGTGCCCTTCACCGGCGTCGGTGTGTTCTCTTTGAAGTCGCCGATCAAGGTGGCGCCGAGATCGCGCGCGATGCCGTTGACGCCGGTACAGTCCGGGCGGTTCGGCGTCAGGTTGATCTCGATGACAGGATCGCTGAGGCCGAGTACTTCGGCGAAGGGCTTGCCGATCGGCGCATCGGCCGGGAGTTCGATGATGCCGCTGTGGTCATCGTCCAAGCCGATCTCGGCGCCGGAGATCATCATGCCCTGGCTTTCGACGCCGCGGATCTTGCCGACCGACAACGTGATGTCCTTGCCCGGAATGTAGGTGCCCGGCAGGCCGAGGACGGTCTTCAGACCGGCGCGCGCGTTCGGCGCGCCACAGACGATCTGCAGCGGCTTGCCGGTGCCATTGTCGACCTGACAGACGCGGAGCCGATCGGCATTCGGATGCTGCTCTGCGGAGATGATCTGGACGACCTTGAAAGGTTCGTACTCTTTCGCCTTGTCCTCGACGCGCTCAACCTCGAGGCCGATCATGGTGAGCTTGTCGACGATCTCCGGCAGGGAGGCGTCGGTCGTCAGGTGCTCTTTGAGCCAGGGCAGGGTGAATTTCACGGGCTCAATCCCCCCGCCAAGGTCGGGAAGTCGAGCGGGCGGAAGCCGTAATGCGACAGCCAGCGCACGTCAGCCTCGAAGAAGGCGCGCAGGTCCGGCATGCCGTATTTCAGCATCGCGATGCGGTCGATGCCCATGCCCCAGGCGAAGCCCTGGTACTCTTCCGGGTCGAGCCCGCAATTGCGCAGCACGTTCGGATGCACCATTCCGCAGCCGAGGATCTCGAGCCAATCCTCGCCTTCGCCGAACCTGATCTCGCCTTTGTCGCGCTTGCACTGGATATCAACTTCCAGCGACGGCTCGGTGAAGGGGAAGAACGACGGGCGGAAACGCATGTTGACGTTGTCCACTTCGAAGAAGGCCTTGCAGAACTCCTGCAGGATCCACTTCAGGTGGCCGAGATGCGAGCCCTTGTCGATCACCAGGCCTTCGACCTGGTGGAACATCGGAGTGTGCGTCTGGTCCGAGTCGCTGCGATAGGTGCGGCCGGGGATGATGACGCGGATCGGCGGCTTCTGGCTCAGCATCGTGCGCACCTGCACGGGCGAAGTGTGCGTGCGCAGCAGCAGGCGCGAGCCGTCGGGCTTGGGATTGAAATAAAACGTGTCGTGCATCTCCCGGGCCGGATGGCCTTCCGGGAAATTCAGCTTGGTGAAGTTGTAGTCGTCGGTCTCGATGTCGGGACCTTCCGCCACCGCGAAGCCCATGTCGGCGAAGATCGCGGTGAGTTCGTCGATCACCTG
>DASXOK010000561.1:0-1543 GCA_036494425.1 Pseudolabrys sp. | reverse complement strand
AAGACCTTTGATAGGTCCGGGGTAGGTTTGGCACGGTGCGAGGGCGGCGCGCGCAGCCATGCGAAGCGGAGCGCGGCGACCGTGTTCCGGGCGAGGATTGGCTTCCGAAGATTGCTGCAGCTTCTCACTGCATCACCTCATATCCGGTTGGATCGTTGATCCGTACCCACATTCCGCATGCTTGCGGCGAGGAAGCCATGAGGATGAGACCCATCTACAAAACGGCTGTTTGTTCAGCCCAAGGGTGGCACGGTCATCATCCATCCCGCACTGGCCGCGGCGAGGCCGCGAACTGCCGGCGCGTCAGCTTGTTACGTTGTCATGCTTTCATCACGGCGCCCTCCGGAACGAGGCCAGTGGTGAGATAGCGCCACAGCGCCACGATCAGCTTGCGTGCCAGGGCGATGATGGCGACGCGCCTGGCCCGCTTGCCGGCGTTGGCGGTGCGCGCGGCGAACCACTGGCTGAGCTTGCTGTCCGGCTGATGGCGCCGCCACAGCCAGGCCAGTTCGACCGCCTTGAGACGGGCGCGCGGATTGCCTGCCTTGCTGATGCCCTGTTCACGATCGATGCCGCCGCTGCGCCACGGACTGGGTGTCAATCCGCAATAGCTGGCGACCTCGCGCCGATTGCGGAAGTCCTTGTAAAGCACCTCGTTGGTCAGCGTCGCGGCGAACACTGGACCAAGCGCCTTGAGCCGCTGCAGCAGTTCCTGTCGCTCGGCCATTTGCGCCGGAACGCAAGCCGCTGAAGTGGCGGAAGCCTGCTCCAGCGCCGCGAGCTGTTCGCGCACCAGCATCAGCCGCGCGTGTTCGCGTTTGACTTCGGCCAGCAGATGGGACGGCATCGGATCCCCTTGCCGGTCGCGCTGCCGCTCCAGCCAGCCCAGCCAGTCACCTCGCCGCGGGTTCCCCACCGCCATTCCGACCAGCCGCAGCAGCGCCTTGATCCGGTTGGTATGGCCTGTTTGCTCCTTGACCAGCCGATCGCGTTCCCGGCTGGCCCGCCGGGCGTCCTCCTGCTCCACGCTCGGCACCCGCACGATCCGGACCACCCGCGGTTCACCGCGCTGATGGGCCATCAGCGTGCGCAGCAGCAGTTCGCCATCGATCCGATCTGTCTTGGCCCGCCGCGACCGCTGCTCCACCGCAATGCTCGCGGGATCGAACACGAAATTGGTGATCCCCGCCGCCATCAGCAGCCGATGCAGCCAGAAGCCGTCATAGCCGGCTTCGTAACAGCTCACGACCTTTGGCGCCGTCCCGAGCCTGTCGGCCACCCGCGCCTGGACGCGCTGGATCAATGCCAACAACTCGGCATGATCGCCGCCCTCAACCTTGTGACGTGAAATCCGGTCCCGGTCCGGGCTGTGCAGCGTCACCAGCCAGGTCTTCTGACTCAGTTCGATCGTAACGAAAATCGTGCCACAATGGCCGGTGGTGGGCGTGACTGCGGTCGATGCTTGCATCTGACTCTCCGATGGTTCGAGTGTGGAAACCCAAACCTACCGGAAAGGCCACGCTCACCACCCCATGGAATCTAC
>DASXOK010000560.1:0-12081 GCA_036494425.1 Pseudolabrys sp. | reverse complement strand
ACCACGCCTCCGTAGATTGGCCGACCTATCCTCATCGCACCCCATCAGGCGGCGGCCTCGCGCCGACCCCGGACAGAAGCAAGTCCCCGGCGAGTGGATGACGCAAAAAAGGGATTGACCAATCGAGGCCCGTTACAGAAGCCCGGATGAGCAATCCTAGCCCGGATGAGCTCAGCAACGTGCGCAGCGACATCGCAGGACATGGTCGTGGCCGGCGCCAGGGCGAGCCGTGGGAGGCTTTGGGCATCGAGCCCGGCCCCGAGAGACGATGGATTCGAGGACACGCGGCACCGGCCGCCCTGGGCGATGAGCTGATAGGCGCGGGTCACCCCCCGCGCGCCATCCTACGCCGCTATATGCGGCTATACCCGGCTTTTGCCACCTGATTTGGATACAAACCGGATACGGATCGGCCTACGCTTTGAAATCATTACGCTTTTTCCGTTTGCCGGCTTCCCTTTCAGGGGAGGGATAAGCAAGCTCACCCAATCCGTCCCAACGTCGGAAACGCCTCGATCAACCAATTGGCGATCGTCGGCATTTGCCCGGTAAAGATCAGCACGCCGGCGAGCACGAGAAACGCACCCATCGCCTTATCAATCGCGCCGAGCCTCGCCCGCATGCGCACGCTCCAGCGCATGAAGGCCGAGGCAAAGCCTGCGGCAATGATGAACGGCAAGCCGATACCAAGCGAATAGATCAGCAGCAGCCGCGCGCCCTCGCCCACGCTGTCCTGCGCGCCGGCGATGAGCAGGATCGCCGCCAGCACCGGCCCGACGCAGGGGCTCCAGCCGAAGCCGAAAGCCAGTCCGATCACATAAGCGCCGAAGAGCGAGGCTGGCTTCTCGACGACGCCGAACCGCGCCGTGCGGTCCAGGAACGGGATGCGCAGCACACCGAGGAAATGCAGACCCATCGCCGCGATCAGGAGGCCGGCCGCATAACCGAGCCAGCCGAGATAGGCGCTCACCGCCTGGCCGATCCACGACGCTGTCGCACCGAGGGCGACGAACACCGTGCTGAAGCCAGCGACGAAGCACAGAGCGGCAAGAAGCACCCGTCCCCGCGCCGCGCCCTTGCTGCGCAGTTGATCGATCGAGATGCCGCCCATATACGCAAGGTACGGCGGCACCAAAGGCAGCACGCAGGGCGATGCGAACGACAACAAGCCGGCAAAGAAGGCGCCCCCAGCGCTCACGTCGAGACTCATCGGCAGCCTCGTTGCATCGACATATTCATGTACTGTGATATATTTCGCGGAGTTTCAATATGTGCAATTCGTCCCCAACATCACGCGAAGGTACAAGTTTGCTGTTGTGTTCGCATGCCCGGAAACTTCCTTCTCTTATCGCGTTCGCTGGCGCGATGCTCATGCTGTTTGCATCCTCACTATCGCACGCGGCGGAACTGATCATGTTTGAGCAGGCCGGCTGTGAATGGTGCGCGGCATTTGATCGCGAGATAGCACCAATCTATCCGGAAACCGACGAAGGCCGGCGCGCGCCGCTGCGCCGCTTCGATATTGCACAGCCGCTACCGCGTGAATTGGCTTTCATCGCCGTTGAGCGACTGACGCCGTTGTTGGTTCTCGTGGACAATGGCCGCGAAATCGGCCGCATCCGCGGCTATCCCGGCGAGGATAATTTTTGGGGCCTCCTCGACGCCATGATGAAAACGCTCGAGGAGTCCGGCCGGGAACACGCACAGCTGTCAAAAAAGCAATTGCGCCTTGCCGAGTGATCGTCTGTATTCGGCACCGTTCGGGACTGCGACCATTGGTGCACTGATGGATTTGCCGCGTCCGGACAATCGCAATCGCTCGCAAGAGTTCGACCGCATGCTCGACAATGCGAAGCACGCGAGCGTCTTCCTGAAGGCCCTCGCACACGAGAGCCGGCTGCTGATCTTGTGCATCCTTGCCGAGGGTGAAAGGTCGGTCGGCGAACTGGAAGAGATCCTCAGGCTACGCCAGCCGACCGTTTCGCAGCAGCTCGCGCGGCTGCGCAGCGAAGGCTTGGTGTCGACGCGGCGCGACGGCAAGGTCGTCTACTACAGCCTCGCCAGCGACGAGGCGCGCACGATTATCGGTGCGGTCTACGATGTCTTCTGCCGTAAGCAGAAGAAATCACGCTGACGGCAGCAGCGCGCTGGTGTGTCCGCTAAGCCAATAGACGATCAGCCCGATCCATTCGTGGGCGCTGTCGTCGAGCTTCGATAGGCCAAGCGAGAACGCCGAATTCGGCCATAACGAAAAGCGCCGGCCGGTCTGCCAGTCGACCGGATAGGCTTCGACCGGAAACCCGACCCGCCGAAAGCAGCCGATCGCGCGTGGCATGTGCTGCGCCGACGTCACCAGCAGCCAGCGCTCGCCCGGCTTCGGTTTGGCGATGGCGAAACTGAAAGCCGCGTTCTCGGCGGTGTTGCGCGAGCGGTCCTCCAACGTCACGCGCGCGCGCGGAATGCCAAAGTCATCGAGCAGCGGATAGAGCACGTCGGCCTCCGCCCCACCCTGCTCCAGCAGCGTCCCATCACCGCCCGAATAGATGATGCGCGCATTGGGATAGGCGCGCGCCAGTTTGGCAATCGCGGTCACGCGCTCGGCGCTCTCATTGAGCGCGACATCGCCATGGGCGCGCGACAGCAGTGGATCGATGGCGCCCCCGAGCACGACGATGCCGTCCGGCGCGCCGCGGCTGGGATCCCAGGAGGGGAACCGGCTCTCCAGAATATGCCCGAGCGCACGGCCGAGCGGCAGGTAGGCCGCCAGCATAAGGACGACGAGCGCGCCCGCCATGAGTCGCGTGCCGGCTCGGCGCCAGCGCGTCGCCATCATGACAAAGCCGACGAGCGCCACCGCGACCAGTAGGTTCGACGGCAGCAGGAAAAAGCCGGCGGTCTTGGAGAAGAGGAAGAACATCAGCGCGTCTTCTTCCACGCCTCGTAGCGCTTCTTGTTCTCTTCGTTCGGCGGATAAAGGCCGGGAAGCTGCGCGCCCTTCTCGACTTCTTGCACCAGCCAGCTTTCCAGCAGTTCGTGCTCGGCGCCTTCGCTGGCGATATAATCGACGAGCGCGGCCGGAATGACCACGACCCCATCGTCGTCGGCGACGATGATGTCGTTCGGGAAGATGGCGCAGCCGCCGCAGCCGACCGGCTCGTTCCAGCCGACGAAGGTGAGCTGATTGACCGAGGCCGGCGCGGCGACGCCCTGGCACCAGACCGGCAGGCCGGTCGCCAGCACGCCGTGCTTGTCGCGCATCACGCCGTCGGTGATCAGCGCGCTGACCCCGCGCTTGACCATACGCATGCAGAGGATGTCGCCGAAGATGCCGGCGCCGGTGACGCCCATCGCGTCGGCAACGACGACGCAATTCTCCGGCATGGCCTCGATGGCACTGCGCGTCGAGATCGGCTTCGACCAGCTCTCCGGCGTCGCCAGATCTTCGCGCACCGGCACGAAGCGCAGCGTGAAGGCAGGCCCCACCACGCGCTTGCCGGAGAAGCCGAACGGCATGGCGCCGGCCATCCAGGAGCGGCGGATGCCTTTCTTCAGCAGCATCGTGGTGATGGTGCCGGTGGTGATGTGTTGCAGCGCTTCGAGAGTCGAGGTCATGGGAAGAGTCCAATCAGGCAGGTTGAAGACCGAGCCGTTCGTCGCGGCGGCGGAGATAGGCAATCAGCGGAATTGCGAGCAGAACCATCCAGAGCTTGCCGACGATTTGCCCGATGAGGAAATCGAGCGAGCCGAAAGCGAGCCACAGAAAGACGATCGAGTCCACCACCAGTCCGACGACGCATGACGCGATCACCGCGGTCACGAGACGGCGGCGGGCGAGCGGCGTGTAGACGGCGAAGTCGGCGAACTCCGAAAGCAAAAAGGCGGTGGCGGACGCGATCACCAGCGAGGGCGACGACAGGGCAGCAGACAGCGCGGCGCCGGCAAAAATAGCGCCGATACCGAACGCGACGCCGAGCCGTCGCTGCACCAGATCGCGCAACACCAGAGCCGCGCCGACCGTCAGCACGCCGGACGGTGCCATGATGCCCGGCGCGACGGGAATGACGCATGGGCTGCCGCTCGGACAGGCCGTCCCCACGTGCTCGATCATCCAGTTGGCGGCCGGGATTGTCAGGCAGAAGAGGACCAGAAAGATCGCGCCCTCGACGACCTTTCGTTTCTCGTTGTCGATCCGACTCATTTCGTATTTCGGCTCATGAACTTGGCGAAGCCCTGCGCCCGTAGCGCGCAGGCAGGGCAATCGTCGCACCCGTAGCCCCACGCATGCCGGTGCGTGCGGTCGCCCCGGTAACAGCTATGGCTGTCCTCAATGACGAGATCAAGGAATGGCTGGCCCCCGAGTTCTTCGGCCAAGGCGAAGGTGTCGGCCTTGTCGAGCCACATCAGCGGGGTATGCAGCGTGATCGGCTTGTCGAGGCCGAGCGAGAGCGCCACTTGCATCGCCTTCACGGTGTCGTCGCGGCAGTCCGGATAGCCGGAATAGTCGGTCTCGCACATGCCGGCGATCACGTGCCGAGCACCGCGGCGATAGGCGAAGGCGCCGGCGAAGCAGAAGAAAACGAGATTGCGTCCTGGAACGAAGGTCGTCGGCAAGCCGTTCTCGGCGAGCTCGATCGCGGTGTCGCGGGTGAGCGCGGTGTCGGAAATGGAGGCCAGCGCGTCGAGTTTGACGATATGGTCCTCGCCCAGGCGCGCCTTCCAATCTGGGTTCAGCGCCGCCATGCCCGCTCGCAGCTGCGTCCGCACCTCCATCTCGATGACATGACGTTGGCCGTAGTCGAAGCCCACCGTTTCCACGCGCGCGAAGCGCTCCAGCGCCCAGGCGAGGCAGACGGTGGAATCCTGTCCGCCGGAGAAGAGAACAAGGGCTGTGTCGTCAGCGAGCGTCACGTCGGTTAATCCCAGTTCGGCGACCACGACCAGTCGACAATGCGGTCATTGCGACCTGCGAGCTTGCCGATCTCGGTCATCTCAGCTTGCGACAGCGCAAAATCGAACAGCGCGAAGTTCTCCTCCAGCCGCTCGATCTTGCTGGTGCGGGGGATCACCACGATGCCCTGCTGCACCAGGAAGCGCAGGCACACCTGCGCCGCGCTCTTTTTGTGCGCCTTGCCGATCCGCTCCAGCACCGCATTGCCGCGGACATTGCCGCGCGCAATTGGGCTATAGGCAACCACGGCCATGCCTTGCGCGCGGCAGGCGGCGATGACCTTGTGCTGGTCGAGGAACGGATGGCACTCGATCTGGTCGCAGACCAGAGGCTCGGACGAGACCTTCTTCGCCTCGTCGAGCAGCGCGACGGTAAAGTTCGAGACGCCGAGCTGACGCACGAAGCCCGCCTGCTTCATCTTGGCCATGGCGCCCAGCGTCTCGGCGAGCGGCACGCGCGGGTTCGGCCAGTGGATCAGTAAGAGGTCGATGTGGTCGATGCGCAGCTTGGCGAGGCTTTCCTTCACCGAACGCTCGAGGTCGTATGGCGCCAGCGACGACGGTTGCACTTTGGTGGTGACCATCACCTCGTTGCGTTTGCCCGAGGCGCGCACGCCCTCCCCGACTTCGCGCTCATTGTCGTACATCTGCGCGGTATCGATGTGGCGATAGCCGATGCGGATCGCCTGTTCGACCAGCCGCGCGCAGTCACGCCCGCGCAACTCCCAGGTGCCGAGCCCGACGATCGGGATCGAGAAGCCCTGCGCCTCGAATGTCCTTAAAGCGTCCATCGTCGGCTCATGTGTCGTCGGCTGAACTCAGCCCCGCCTTTACGGCGTATCCCAGACCGGCGCGTGCGGCGGGTTCACTACGCGCATGTTGGTGGCGTTGAGCTTCTTCAACTCGGCCATCTCGGCATCGCTGAGCTTGAAGTCGAACACGTCGAGGTTCTGCTTGAGATGGTCGGGCGTCGCCGTGCGCGGGATCGAGATGACCCCCATCTGCACCAGATAACGCAGCGACACCTGCGCCGAGGTCTTGCCATGCGCCTTGGCTATCGTCTCGAGCACCTCCGCCCCTGGCACCTTGCCGCGCGCGATCGGGCAATAAGCGACCACGGCCATGCCGTGCTTCTTGCTCGCCGCCAGCACCTTGTCCTGGTTGATGAAGGGATGCATCTCGATCTGGTTGCAGACGAGCGGCTCGGTCGTCACCGCCCAGGCCTCGTCAAGCATCTTGGTGGTGAAGTTGGCGACGCCGACGTGCTTCGCCCGCCCGTCCTTCTTGGCCGCGCACAGCGCGGGGATGCTGACCGAGAACGGGATGTCCTTGTTGTTCCAGTGGATCAGCAGGAGATCGACGTAAGGCAGCTGCAGGTTCTTCAGGCTCTGGTCCAGCGACTTGTTGAAATTCTCCGGCAGCAGGTTGTTCTCGCGCACTTTCGTGGTGAGGAAGACCTCCTCGCGCTTGATGCCGGAGGCGCGCAGGCCTTCACCATTCTCGACCTCGTTGCCGTAGAAAGCGGCGGTGTCGAGGTGGCGATAGCCGACCTGCAAGGCTGTCTTCACCGCCTGCACACAGACGTCCTCCTTGAGGGTCATGGTGCCAAGGCCGATGGTCGGAATGCGGGCGCCATGGGCTTCAACGAATTGCATATGCACTCTCCTTGCAGGACGTTTCGTATTGGGGTGGCAGGCGGGCGGCGGGAGAATGCCCGGTCGGAGCGGCGCTGCCAACCGGGGTTGCCCATAAACAGAGCCGGTGCAAGGCGGCCGGCGAATGGTTGGGTCACGCTCTCGTGAGCGTGCCGCAGGCTGGCGCCTCGTGCGAGGCGTTCAGCGGCGGGCGCCGCCGAGCGCGGCGAAGGCCATCTCGGGAGCCTTGTCGATCAGCTTGAGCAGCGCCCGGGCCGGACCGCGCGGGTTGCGCTTTCCCTGCTCCCAGTTGCGCACGGTCTCGATCGGCACTTCGATCTTCTCGGCAAAGGCGGCCTGGGTCAGGCCGCAACGCGCCCGCACCTGCCGCACGAAGGCGGCCGGGTCGTTGTGCTCGATGGTCTTCTCGCTGCCGTCGGACAGGATTTCCACGATCCGTCCGTCGGCCTTCAGCCGCACCCGCATCATGGCCGGAACTCCCCACGCCGTTGCTGGTCGGTCAAAGACCTACGCGATTCGGGACGGGCAAAAGTTAATGGGGAACCAACCGTCAATGCCAGGGCGCGATTGGACTAGCGAATGAGGCTGATTTCTATTTCAAGCGAAAGCGATGCCCACGATCGATCGGCGGTCAAAGCGGGCAACCGCTCCTGCTCGGCCAACGCCAAGCAGGCTCGGTCGGCGAGCGACAACCCCAGCCTTCTGGTGAGCGGCCGCAACTCACCTGCACGCCGCGCCAGCCGCGCGTCATGTGCAACGACCACCAAGCCCAAAGCCGCGAGTTTACGCAGGGCCCCAGAATACAATTCGCTACGTTCCAGGCATTTGCCGATGACTTCGGTGTAATTCACCGCCGACAACAACGAGCCGGGTAAAGCCTCGCGAACCCGCCCCGCGCCGGGTTCGTCGAAATAGGCGGCAAGCACCGCGGACGCATCGAGGACTGCAACAATCAGCGGCGCTTCCTCTTAGGCTTGCAGTCGCGCAGCCAGATGAGCGCCTCTTCCGCCTCTCTGCGCGCTTCCGCCCGTCGCTCGGCAATCAATTCGTCTGAGGCGAGCGTGCTGCCACTCGCCATCGCCGAAGCCCCGGCCTGAATCTTCCGTAGGCCGTGGGCGTGACTGTGCAGGCGCAATTCGCCACCTTTGAGCCAAGCCGTGATGACATCGCCCTGCTCCAAGCCCATTGCAACGCGCATCTCGGCAGGGAGCAGAACGCGCCCTTTCGGACCGAGCACAAGGAAATAACGAGTCGTACCGTCAGGCAGTGTTTCCGGCGCAGGCAGCCCGCGTTTGGCCCGAGCGATCTCTTTGACCCGCTCACCGCCCTTGCGCGGCTGGGGGGTGTAGGGCGTCTTAGGTTCGGAAAACCCTTTGGCGGTCGATCTGCGCGCCATGCCAATCATCCTTCGATCAGAAATATGACACACAGGGAGAGTGGTGTCACTGATGAAAATAGTGACACTTCCTCACCTGGTCTTCTCGAAAATCTCCCGCCCAATCAGCATACGGCGGATCTCGCTCGTCCCGGCGCCGATCTCATAGAGCTTGGCATCGCGGAGCAGGCGGCCCGTGGGAAAGTCGTTGATGTATCCATTGCCGCCGAGGCACTGGATGGCTTCGAGCGCCATCCAGGTGGCCCGCTCGGCGGCGTAGAGGATCGCGCCGGCGGCATCCTCGCGGGTCGTACGGCCGTCATCGCAGGCGCGCGCCACGGCATACACATAGGACTTCGCCGCATTCATCGTCACATACATGTCGGCGAGCTTGGCCTGCACCAACTGGAAGCGTCCGATCTCCTGGCCGAACTGCCGCCGCTCGTGCACATAAGGAACGACCGCGTCCATGCAGGCCTGCATGATGCCGAGCGGACCGGCCGCCAGCACCACGCGCTCGTAGTCGAGGCCCGACATCAGCACGTTGACGCCGTTGCCGACCGCGCCGAGCACGTTCTCCTCGGGCACCTCGCAATCGGTGAACACGAGCTCGCTGGTGTCGGAGCCGCGCATGCCGAGCTTGTCGAGCTTCTGCGCCGGCGCAAAGCCCTTCATCCCCTTCTCGATGATGAAGGCGGTGATGCCGCGCGCGCCGGCGGTGCGGTCGGTCTTGGCGTAGACCACCAGGGTGTCGGCGAGCGGCCCGTTGGTGATCCACATCTTCGAGCCGTTGAGGACATAACGGTCGCCCTGCTTGTCGGCACGCGTGCGCATCGAGACGACGTCCGAACCGGCGCCGGGCTCCGACATCGCCAGCGCGCCAACGTGCTCACCCGAGATCAGCTTGGGCAGATATCGGCGCTTCTGCTCTTCGTTGCCGTTGCGGCGAAGCTGGTTGACGCACAGGTTCGAATGCGCGCCATAGGACAAGCCGACCGCGGCGGAGCCGCGCGAAATCTCCTCCATCGCCACGCAATGCTCGAGGTAGCCGAGGCCCGATCCGCCATACTCTTCTTCGACGGTGATGCCGTGCAGGCCAAGCGCACCCATCTCCGGCCACAGGTCGCGCGGGAATTCGTTGCTGCGGTCGATCTCGTCGGCGCGCGGGGCGATTTGGTCGCGGGAAAAGTCGCTCACCGTCTTGCGCAGCATGTCGACGTCGGACCCAAGGCCGAAATCGAAACCCGCCCAGGCATTGGGGATCATGCGCCGCCCTCCGCTCGCTACGCCCGGCCGGGCGCCATCCTCGAAGGCGACTCTATAGGCTGCGTTTCAGGCTGTCAGGGCCTCGTCCGGCGGCAGTGCCTTGAGCCCGCCGCTTGACGCGGCCTGGCTGAAGAGCCGGTCGATGACCTTGGCGGGCGCCGGCTTGGCGAACAAATATCCCTGCATCTCGTCGCAACCGGCCAGCCGCAGCAGAACGCGCTGCTGCTCGGTCTCGACGCCCTCGACGGTGATCGACAGGCCGAGCGCGCGTCCAAGCGCGACAATCGCCTGGATGATCACGCCGCCATTCGCCGAGGAGCCGAGTGCGGCGACGAAGCTGCGGTCGATCTTGAGCTTGTCGAGCGGAAAGCGCTGGAGATAACCGAGATTGGAATAGCCGGAGCCGAAATCATCGAGGGCGATGCGCACACCGAGCTTGTGCAGGTCGTCGATGCGCTTGACCATTTCGTCCGGATTGTCGATCAACACGCCTTCGGTGATCTCCAGCATCAGCCGTGACGGCGGCACGCCGCTCTCAGTCAGTGCCGAACGCACCAGGTCGATGATGGCACGGTCGCGCACCTGAACCGGCGAGAGGTTCACCGCCACATAAAGATCGGGCCACCGCTTGGATTCGACCAGCGCCCGGCGCAGGACGAAGGCGCCGAGCGTATCCATCAGGCCCATCTGCTCCGCGACAGGAATGAAGGTTGCCGGCGGGATCGCGCCGCGCACGCCATGGGTCCAGCGCAGCAGGGCCTCGACGCCGACGACCCGTCCGCCGTTGGCTGACACGATCGGCTGGTAATGCAGTTCCAGCTCGTTGGCCGTCAGGGCGCGCGGCAATTCGCGCTGGATGAATTTCTGGTCGGCCGACAAAGTATCGATTTGGGCCGCGAAAGCGACGAGCGCGCCGGCGCCCTTCTTGGCGGCCGCGCGGCGGGCGAGCTCGGCCTTACGCGTCATCTCGCCGCGCGTGTCGGCATGTGCCGGCGCCTGAGCAAATCCGGCGTGCGCGCTGATGCGGACCACGGTATCGATCCAGTGCGGCCGCGCGATCGCATCGAGCACGTCGCGGATGACCATTTCGGCGTCGGTCTCCGGGCCTGCCGTCAGCGTCACGGCGAAGACATCGCTGTTGATGCGGCCGCACATGGCCTCGTCCGGCAGCGCTTCCTTCAACCTTCGCGCCACGGCCACGATCAATTCGTCGCTGCCGAGCACGCCCAAATGCGTAGTGATGTCCTCCATGCCGTCGAGCGCGATCAGCGCGAAGGTCGTCACGTCGTCGCCGATGCGTTCGGCTAACGCGAGATCGAGGAGTTCAAGCGTATTGGCGTGGTTCGGCAGGCCGGTGAGTTTATCCTGGTCGGCGGCGCGGGCTGCCTGCTCCTCGCTCGCCGCAAGCTCCTGCCGCGCGCGCTTGAGCTGCCAGAGGGCGAACACCGCAAAGGCCACCAGCATGAGCGCGACGCCGGCGACCAGCGGCGCCAGCCGGTTCATCGCGTCCGTCATGCGGTGCGCCTGCTCCCACGTGAAGAAGCCGAGGATGCGCCCCTGCGCATCGATCACGGGCTGCATCTCGCGGCCCAGCTTCTCCGGCTCAACCTCGAATTTGAGTCCCTTGAGCCCGACGCTCTGTTCGACCATGTGCACAAAGCGCGGATCGACCCCGCTGCTTTGCCCGAATACGGCGCGGAATTCAGCCACCGCATTGCGCAGCGAGGCGCGCTGCTCGGTCCACAACCGCTCGTCGGACTGGCGCGCCAGGCCATAGCCAATGGCAGCGCTGACCATGGTCGCGCCCAGCGCGACCACGGCCACCAGAACGATCGTCCGCGAGGCCGCGAATGTGCGTCTGACCCGCACGCGGGGAGGACTTGAGCCACGCGATCCGCGCGCCCCGCCTGCCCAGGCAAGGAGCCCGCGCCGGGCCGGACCGCCACTCGCCTTCGTCTTCGCCTCGCCGTCCACCGGTCACTCCCCGCGGTACGCTGCGGTTATTCCCGGTTCCAGGCTTAGAGATTCACCATTAATGTGCAGTCAGCAAACAAGGTGAACAAATCCTGACTTACCAGGGTACGGCCGCCTAACGCAGGCCGAACCACAGGGTGGCGATACTCAGGAATGAAAAGAAACCGACCACATCGGTGACCGTGGTGACGAAAAGCACGCACCGCCACCGTCATGGTCTGGGTGGTGGCGTCGCCGCCTTGGCTCGCCACGATCGGCGCGAGCACCGCGAGCGCGACCATGTTCTGCAATTGGCCTTCGAACAGCCCGAGCACCGGGGATGCGAGGAAGGCCGTCCCGAGATTGACCAGCAGCCAACTGAAACGCGCGCGCAATCGTCCAGACGGAATCGGACAATTCCTCGTCGGCGGGGACGCCGCCCAACGCCTTGATATCAGCTTCCGCCTCTTCCTCGCCAAATTGGAATGTCGGTCAGGCGATCGGCTACATGCGCGAGACCTCCGATCTGCCGGAGCGGTTCTACGAACTCTACGTGGTCGACGAGGCCAGCCACTTCCTCGGTGCGGTGGCGCTCGACCGGATGCTGCGCAGCATGCGTGTTCTGATCGAGCATACCGGCCATAAGATCATGAGGTGCGGGGCTTGTATGGCCCTGGTTTTGCGACCCGCACCTGATTGACGCATAAAGGATGGCATGATGTGACGCCTAGCCGCCGGACCGTTGCGGACGAGTCTCAATCCCTGGACGAAGTCATGATTCGCTACCTCGCCCTCTTCGCCGTCGCGGCCATGCTCCCCCTCGCCGCCGTGGCGGAGCCCTGCCCCGGTAATCCGCAGGCGCTGGGCACCGAGCGCACGCTCACA
>DASXOK010000559.1:0-2171 GCA_036494425.1 Pseudolabrys sp. | reverse complement strand
CCTGATCATCCATGGCGACAAGGATGCCGTGGTGCCGCACAAGGACGTCAACACGCTGGTCGACAAGCTCAAGACGCAGAAGGGCATCGTCATCGAGCAGAAGGTCGTGCCCGGCGCCAACCACTTCTTCGACGGCAAGGTCGAGCCGCTGCTCACCTCGATCGGCGCCTATCTCGACAAGCGCCTCAAGCCGCCGGAGCGCAAGCCGACCGCGGCGGCCTAACTGTCATTCCGGGGCGCGTGCGCAGCACGCGAACCCGGAATCCAGCAAAGCATGCTGAGCTTGTTTCCGGATTCCGGGTTCGCTCGCTTCGCGAGCGCCCCGGAATGACCGATGATCAAGCTCTCACCACCACTCCGCCCCGCATCGGCTCTTTCACGCCCGTCGTCTTCGGGAACGTGATCGGCAGATCGTTGAGCGTGCGCACGGCCAAATAAGCAAACGCCTGCGCCTCGATCGAGGCCGACGACCAGCCGACCGCGTCGGCGGTCTCTACGGTGGCCGGCGCCAGCCGCTCGCTGAGCATCTTCATCAGCGTCGGATTGCGCGCGCCGCCGCCGGCGACGATCCAGGCTTTCGGCGACACCGGCAGATGCCGCACAATGCGCGCAACCGAAGCCGCGGTCAGCGCCGACAGCGTCGCCGCGCCATGGGCGACGGAGAAATCCGGCAAGCCGATATTGGTGAACGCAAACGCATTGCGATCGAGCGATTTCGGGCACGACTGATTGAAGAAGGGATGCTCAAGCACGCGCGCGATGAAGTCTTCATCGACCTTGCCGCGCGCCGCCTGATCGCCATCGCGATCAAGCGGGCTGCCCGTTCGCGCGCGCATGAAGTCGTCGATCAGCGCATTGCCGGGCCCGGTGTCGCAGGCGATCGGGTCGCCGCCGTCGACCCAGGTCACGTTGGCGACGCCGCCGACATTCAACACCGCGATCGGATGCGGCCGGTCAAGATCGCGCGCCAGCGCCTGATGGAAGACCGGCACAAGCGGCGCACCCTGCCCACCGGCCGCGACATCCGCCGCGCGGAAATCGTAAGCCACCGGAAGCCCTAACCGCCGCGCCAGCGCGGCTCCGTCGCCGATCTGCACCGTGAGCCGCGCCTGCGGCCGGTGCACCACGGTCTGCCCGTGGAAGCCGACGATCGCGACGTTACCTTTGTCGATGCGCTCGGTGGCAAGGAAGGTCTCCACCGCCTCCGCGTGCACGCTGGTGACGAAGGCCTCGGCCTCCGTCAGCACGCCCGGCCGCTGCGCGCGTTCGGTGAGCTTGACGCCCTCGGCGAGCGCCTGGCGCAACAGGTCGCGCTCCGCGTCGGAATAAGGCCGATATCCGGTCGGACCGAAACCGGCGATGCGCTCGCCGTCGGTCTCGATCATCGCCACATCAACGCCGTCGAGCGAAGTCCCGCTCATCAGGCCGATCGCCCGCACAACCCCCAACGCCCGTCCCCGTTATTTGAATCCCGTACTGGACCTGTTACACCACCGCCGCGCGGGAAGCGACCCGCCGCATCGAGTAACGTCAATGAGCGCCTATAAGTCCGATTTCCTTAACATTCTCGCCGAACGCGGCTTCATCCACCAGGTCTCGGAACCCGAGGCCTTGGACGCGCGCGCCAAGGACGGCACCGTTACCGCCTATATCGGCTTCGACTGCACGGCGGCCTCGCTGCATATCGGCTCGCTGCTGCCGATCATGATGCTCTATTGGCTGCAGCAGACCGGCCACCGGCCGATCGCGCTGATGGGCGGCGGCACGACGCGCGTGGGCGATCCGTCCGGCAAGGACGAGAGCCGCCGCATCCTCACCGACGAGATGATCGCGCAGAACCTCGTCGGCATCCGCGCGATCTTCTCCAAGTTCCTCAAGTTCGAGTCGGACGGCGGCAACGCCGTGATGGCCAACAATGCCGACTGGCTGAACACGCTCAACTACATCGACTTCCTGCGCGACGTCGGCCGGCATTTCTCAGTCAACCGCATGCTCTCCTTCGACTCGGTGAAGCTGCGGCTCGAGCGGCAGCACGAATTGTCGTTTCTTGAATTCAACTACATGCTGCTGCAGGCCTACGACTTCGTCGAGCTGAACAAGCGCTACGGCTGCGCGTTGCAGATGGGCGGCTCCGATCAGTGGGGCAACATCGTCAACGGCATCGATCTCGG
>DASXOK010000558.1:0-2339 GCA_036494425.1 Pseudolabrys sp. | reverse complement strand
ATAGAGCGAATGCGAAGCGGCCATGAACAGGCGGTTACGCTTGCGTCCGCCGAAGCAGAGATTGGCGCAGCGCTCGGGCAAAGAGATGTGGCCGATAGGCTCGCCTTGCGATGTGAACACGCGCACGCCGTCGAGCTCGGGCGTCATGCCCCAGCCGCACCAGAGATTGCCGTCGATATCGCAGCGCATACCGTCCGGCGTGCCCTGCGGCCCAGAGTCTATGAGGATCCTGCCGTTGGCGATTGTGTCGCCCGCGCTGGCCACGTCATAGACAAGGATGCGACGCGGCGCGCTGCGCGACTCGACGATGTAAAGCTTGCTCTCGTCGGGCGAGAAGCAGAGGCCGTTCGGCCCATTGATGCCGTCGGCTACCACCGTCACCACGCCGGTCTGGCCGTCGACGCGATAGACGTTCATCGGCAGTTCGGACCCCGCGATATCGCCTTCGTAGTTCGAGGTGATGCCGAAATGCGGATCTGTGAACCAGATCGAGTTGTCCGATTTCACCACCACATCGTTGGGCGAATTGAATCGCTTGCCGTCGAAGCGATCGCAGATGACGGTGATGCTGCCGTCATATTCAGTGCGGGTGACGCGGCGCGTGAGATGCTCGCAGGTGACGAGGCGCCCTTGCCGGTCGCGCGTATTGCCGTTGCCGTTGTTGGAGGGCTTGCGGAAGATGCTGACGCTGCCCGTCTCTTCGTCCCAGCGGCGGATGCAGTCGCCGGGCACGTCACTCCACAACAGATAACGGCCGTCGCCGAACCAGACCGGCCCCTCGCTCCAGCGCGCGCCGGTGTAGAGGCGCTCGACGCTCGCAAGCGACAGCCGGTATTTGTCGAAGCGCCTATCGAGCGTGACGATGTGCGGATCGGGATAGCGCAGGCTCGGCGTCCATTGATCAGACATGTGATCAGACATAGCGGTCCTCGGCAGCTTTGCTTTTCGCGGCATGATGATCGAGCGCGTGCGCAAGCACCTTGCGCATCAAGTTCGGCAGCGCCTCATCGGCGGCTACGTCAAGCTTCACCCAGCGCGCGCCTTTCGGCGCGGGCGTGGCGCGCGGCACCTGCGCCAGGAACACGGTGAGATCGAGCGGGAAATGCGTGAAGACGTGACGCACGATGCCGGGCAGACGGCCCCATGTCGCTTTGAGCGGCGCGGCTTCGAGCGCATCTTTCACATCGAAGCCGTGCGACCACTCGCTCCCCGGCACTTCCGTCATCTTGGCGAGCAGGCCTTTGTCGGGACGTGTGCGCAGCAAAACGCTGCCATCGGCGCGCAATGCGACGAAGGCAGCGCCGCGCCGCAATTTGCCTTCGCGCTTGGGCGCCTTGCGTGGGAAGGCCTCCTGGTCGCCGCGTTCGCGTGCCACGCAGACGTCGTTCCACGGACAAAGGGCGCAGGCGGGCTTCTTCGGCGTACAGATGGTGGCGCCAAGATCCATCAGCGCCTGCGCGAAGTCGCCGGCGCGCTGTTGGGGCAAGAGCGAGGCGGCGAACTTTTTGATCGTCGGCTTCGCCGCCGGCAGCTCTTCTTCGATGGCAAAGAGGCGCGTGACGACGCGCTCGACATTACCGTCGACCGGCACCGCCGCACCGTCGAAGGCGATAGCCGCCACCGCCGCGGCGGTGTAGTCGCCGATGCCGGGCAATGCGCGTAAGCCATCGAGCGTGTCGGGGAAGATGCCGGCGTGGCGTTCGATCACGGCGATCGCGCAGGCGTGCAGATTGCGCGCGCGCGCGTAATAGCCGAGCCCCGCCCAGGCGCGCAGCACGTCGTCGAGGTCTGCCTGCGCGAGCGCGGTCACCGTCGGCCACAGCGTGAGGAAGCGCGCGTAATAGGGCGCGACCGCCTTCACCGTGGTCTGCTGCAGCATGATTTCGGAGAGCCACACGCGGTAGGGGTCGCTGCGCTCGCCGCGCCGCGCCCGCCAAGGGAGCACGCGGGCATGGCGGTCGTACCAGGCCAGGAGATCGGCCGGATCGGGGGCGGCTTTCTTTCGCCGCGGCAGGCGGACTGCTAGGGTCATGGCGCCGACGATGGCATGAGACGCCCCGACATGAACAAGCCCTCGCGTAGTTTTCCCCGGCCACTGTCGGACCTGCTCGGCGCGACGCTGAGCGGCGCCTTCAAGCAGCAAGGCTTTGCCTCGAGCGAGATCCTCGCCCGCTGGGCGGATATCGTCGGCCCGGAGATCGCCGTCCACTGCGAGCCGATGAAGATTAATTGGCCGCGCCAAAATGGTGCCGGGACCTTGGGCGAGGAGCCCCCGGAGCCGGCGACCCTGGTGCTGCGGGTCGAAGGCCCGGCGGCGTTGGAAATCCAGCACATGTCGG
>DASXOK010000557.1:0-24402 GCA_036494425.1 Pseudolabrys sp. | reverse complement strand
GTCCGCTGCGCCCAAAGCATAGTCATTCGACTTCGTCGGTAACGTCGGTCAGCCGCGCGACCATCTGATAGGTGCCGGCATCCTCGCCGTCCTCTTCCGCCTCGCCGCCATGGATCAGCTCCTCAAGGCGCGCCTTCGTGGCAAGGAACTCCGGCGAAATGATCTGCGACGTACTGCGCGGCCGCGGCACCGGCACCTCGATCAATTCCTGCACCTGGCCCGGATGCGCCGACAGCACGAGAATGCGGTCGGCGAGGAAGATCGCCTCCTCGAGATCGTGTGTGATGAAGACGATGGTGATGTCGATCTTGCGCCAGATTTCCAGCAGATGCGCCTGCATGCGGCAGCGTGTCTGCGCGTCGAGCGCACCGAACGGCTCGTCCATCAGTAGGATGCGCGGCTGATTAGCAAGCGCACGCACGATGGCGACGCGCTGCTTCATGCCGCCCGACAATTGATGCGGATAGGCATCGGCGAACTTCTCCAGGCCGACGAGCGCCAGCCATTGCAGCGCCTGCTGTTCCGCCTCGAACCTGCCGCTTCCGTTCACCTCCAGACCGAACATCACGTTCTTCTTCACCGTGAGCCAGGGGAACAGCGTGTAGCCCTGGAACACCATGCCGCGGTCGCTGCCCGGCTCGGACACCGGCTTGCCCAGCAGGAGCACGTCGCCCGAGGTATGCTCCTCCAGCCCCGCCAGAATGCGCACCAGCGTAGACTTGCCGCAGCCGGATGGCCCGACGATGCAGAGAAACTCGCGCCGGTGTGTCTGGAAACTGATGTCGTTGAGCGCGACGGTCTTCTTGTCGCCGGCCCCGAAGACCTTGTTCAGATGCTCGACCGAGAGGATGACGTCGCGGCGCTTGAGCTTGTCGAAGCGCACGCGGACCGCGGGCTCCTGGTCGAGATAAGAGGGCAGCGAAACGGGCGCGACGAATTTGTTCATGGGATGCTCCATCACGCCGTCTTGGCCAGGCCGCGGTCCCAGGGAAACAGCCGCCGTCCAGCCCTTGCGAGCAGCATGTCGGTGCCGAGCCCGATGATGCCGATGATGATGATCGCCGCGTAGACGTTGGCGAAATGCTGGTAGCGCGCCTGCTGGGTGATGAACCAGGTGATGCCGGAGGTGGTGCCGATCAGTTCGGCGACGATGAGATAGGTCCAGGCCCAGCCGAGCAGAATGCGCTGGTCGCGATAAAGGTCGGGCAGGATGCCGGGGATGACCACACGTGTGAGCAGCTTGAGTTTCTTGGTGCCCAGCGTCAGCGCCCGCCTCGACCAATGCGACGTCCAGTTTCCGCGTGGTGTTGGCGATGATCAGCACCTGCTGGAAGAATGTGCCGAGGACGATGATGGTGATCTTCGGCCCGTCATAGATGCCCAGGATCGCCACGGCCAAGGCGCCGAAGGCCGGTGCCGGCAGATAGCGGAAGAATTCGATGAAAGGCTCGTTGACGCGGGCGAAGGCCGCGTAGGTGCCGCAGAGAATGCCGAGCGGCACGCCGATGACGGACGAGATCACGAAGCCCCAAAAGATGATCTGGATGCTGTGCCACAGGCTTTGATAAAGCCACGGGCTATCCGGTGTCGCCGGCGGCGTGACGAATGCGGTGTACAACGCCATCGCCACCTCGTGCGGCGCCGGCAGATAGATCGGATTGCAGCGGATGCCCTTGGGCGGGTCCTTGTGCTCGCCCTCCGCCTCCGCCACGGCATCGGCGAAGGCGTCTTTGTTCATGCGCATCCCGACTTGCAGATAATCGATTGACCCAGGATCGGTGACGAGAATCTGCGGGTGCCACACGGACGGGACATAGCTCACGAAGCTCCAGAGCAGGATCGGCAGCACGAAAGAGAGCGTGCCGAATATGAGCCTGGCGCGCGGCGAGATGGGCCTGAGAACCTGGAACCACCTTGTCCGCTTCATCGTGTCATATCCCGTCCGTGCCAAGGCCGGTTACTTCGCAGCCGCGGTCAGCGACGGGTCTATATAGGCGTTGATGTCCTGGTGCTCCTTGTAGACGCCGTTGGCGACGTTGAAGTCATCGGCGATCTTCGACGAGCCGTAGAGCGAGGGGAGACCATCGCCCTTCTTGAACACCTTATTGCCGGCCGCGAGGTCGAGCAGCTTGGTGCCCTTCAACAGCGGCTTGTAGGCTTCCGGCGTCAAGCCGACACGGGCCGACATGATCTTGACGGCGTCATCCTGCGTCTTCGGATCGTCGATATAGTGCACGACGCGATCCCAGACCTTGATCAGTTTGACCCAATCAGCCTTGCGGCTGGCGAGGCTCGACGGACTGACGGTGAGCACGTCGTAGATCAGGCCGGGCGCCTGCGCGGAGGTGTAGACGGGCCGCGATCCGGGCAACGACTTCATCGCCTGGCCGGAGACCGGCTGCCAGGCGCCGATGGCGTCGACCTGACCCGAGGCCAGCACTTGCGGCGTCTCGTTGGTCTTGGAGTTCACCAGCGTGACGTCCTTTTCGGTCATGCCGTTCGCCTGCAGGCCGTGCAGCAGCAGCAGATGCTCGACGAGACCGACTTCGATGCCGATCTTCTTGCCCTTGAGCTCCTTGAGCGACTTGATACCCGGCTTGCCGACGATCATGTCGTTGCCGTTGGAATAGTCGGTGAGCATGACCATGACGCCCTTGCCGCCGCCCGCGCCGGTGACGAGAGTGTCGCCATTGGTCATCACGACGCTGTCGATCTTGCCGGCGGCGAAAGCATCCATCGATGCCGAGTAGTCGAACCACTGAAACGTGACATCGACGCCGGCCTCCTTCAGCCAGCCTTTGTCGATGGCCACCTGCCACGCCACCCAGCCCGGCCAGTCGCTGTAACCGACGGTCAATGGCGCGGCGGCCGCAGGCCGCAGCCCCAAAGTGGCGAATAACACGAGGCCTAGGATTGAACCGATCCCTCTGCGACTCATCGCGAGCTCCTGGGTTGAGTATTACGAAACCGGCAAAGCGTAATACTCGTAAGCAAGCGACGTGCCAGGAGCTGGGAGCCCTCATTTTCCGAGGGAAATTGAAATCGAGATCGCTCGGACCAGAACCGCAGGTCCGCGCCTGCTCTCAAATGCAGCGTGGATGCACGCCTGTTAGGCCGCCGTCGTGCACACGCGTCGGCCTCAGGCTATTTTGGAGGCATTCACGCGATCGATCAGCGCGGCGCGCAGGAGCAGATAGACCACGAGGCCATTCAGGCAGTGCCACAAGAAATGCGTTCCGAGCGGAAATGACGAGCAAACCGCCTGATCGATGCTGCGAAAGACAAGCGACACGGCCAGCACAACGCCCGCGCCGAGAACGAGCGGCCCCGCCGTTCGCTTTATTGTGATCACGCCCATCAACAAGGTCGCGGCCAGCGCCGGCAGATAGGCATGCGAACCGTTGAGCGCGCCCTCCGGGACGATGGCGGACTCCGCATACGAGACGCCAACAAAGGCGATGAGCAGCGCCAGCGCGGCCAGGAGCGACAGACCGAGGAAACGCCGCAGGGCGAAGAACAGATAGCCGTAGATGAAGACAGCGATCGGAATCGTGTCGAACAGCACGGCGCCGCTTGTCGCAACAGTATGGAAGATGAAGGAGCCGACGCCGATGACCGCTGTGAGGACAATCAGCAGCAGCAGCGGCACGTCACGGCCGCCGGCGCGCCGCCATTGCATATAGGCGGCCACGGCAGCGATCACGAACGCGACGTTGCTGATCGCATTGACGGGCTCCGCCCAGAAGGACGGGTCCGTCCGCTCGCAGTAGAGATCGATCGGACGCGACCAGTCCATGGGGCCTCGTTTTCTCCCCTCCCCCCGAGCCCTTGCGAGTGGCGGGGAGGGGTCGGGGGTGGAGGGAAGGAAGCCCAATGCGCGAAGGAAGCGCAATACTAAACATCGCCCCCCACCCCGGTTCGCATTGCAAGGCAATGCGAACCGACCCTCCCCGCCGCTTCGCGGGGGAGGGTTAAATCACGCCGCTTTCGCCCGCGGGTTCGACGCCGGCAGATCGAGATTGGCGCCCCAGGCGTCGTAGCCGTAGAGCCAGCTCGTGTCGGCATCACCCCCCTGCATCCAGCTATTGGCGCTGGAGATCGCCTGGATCACCGAGGTGCGTGGCTTGCGGTGCGCTTCGTAGCGCTTGAACGCGAACTCGATATCGTCGCCCTCGACCGCCTCAAGGCAGCGCGCCAGGATCGCCGCGTCCTCGATCGACGTCGCCGCGCCTTGTGCCATGTAAGGCGTCATCGGATGCGCGCTGTCGCCGAGCAGCACCACGCGGCCATCGCTCCAGTGCGGCAGCGGCTCGCGTTCGAGGATCGCCCATTTGTGGCAATCGGGGCAGGCGTTGAGCACATTGCGCACATCCTGATGAAAGCTCTCGTAGCCCGCGCGCAGTTCATGCACGTCGCCTTTGGCCGACCAGGATTCCTTGGTCATCCACTCGGCGGACTCCGGCACGCTGGTGACGAAGTACAGTTCGCTCTTCACGCGGGTGATGTAATAGATGACGATATGCCGGTCCGTGCCCCACCATTTGGTGCGCGAGGGACCGATGTCGAAACCACCCATCAGGCTGGCATCGAACACCGCGCGATAGGCGATACGGCCTTTGTGTATCGGCGCATCCGGCCCGACAATGAGGTCGCGCACGATCGAATGCACGCCGTCAGCGCCGACCACGGCGTCCGCCTTGGCTTTGCTGCCGTCGGTGAAGGCGAGCGTGACCTGTCCGCCGCTGTGCTCGAGCCCTACGAGCTTCTTGTTGAGGTGGATGATGTCGCCCGGCAGCACCGAGGCAAGCGCGTCATGCAGGTCAGCGCGGTGCATACACAGATACGGCGCGCCATAGAGGTTATCCGGCATCGGAAGTTCGCGCAGGAGCTCGCCGCTATAGGCATCCCGGTTGAGATGCGAATAGGGCGCAAACGCGATCTGACGCAGCCGCTCCTCCACACCGATGCCGCGCAGCACCTTCATCGAGTTCGGCATCATCTGGATGCCGGCGCCGATGCGGCCGAAGCGCGTGGCCTGCTCGTAGACCTGCACGTCGATGCCCACTTGCCGCAGCGTCGCCGCAACCGCCAGGCCGCCCATGCCGGCGCCAACCACGGCGACGGATAACTTCTTCTTGCTCATGGTCGCTCCTACCCTGCTATCGTCACCCGCTTCATCACTTGCGCGGCAATCCCGCCTTGTCGATCACCGCGTTCCATTTCTTGATGTCAGACGTAAGGCGGCCCATGAGTTCCTCCGGCGTACTGGCACGGGCGATGACGCCGACCTTGGCGAAGCTCGCCTTGATATCGTCCTGCGCGAGAATCTCGTGCATCGCCTTGTGCACCTTGTCGACCACCTCTTTCGGCGTGCCCTTCGGGGCGAAGACGCCGTTCCATGACTCGACCTCGTAGCCCATCACGCCCGACTCCGAGACGGTCGGTACGTCCGGTGCCAGCGGCGTACGCTTCGGCGAGGAACTCGCCAGCACGCGCAGCTTGTTGTCATTGACTTGGCCCTGGATCGCCGGCGGGAACTCGACCAGCATCTGCACGTCGTTGCGCAAAAGCGCGACAACAACATCCGGCGAGTTCTTGAACGGGACGATGATCACATTGATATTGGCCATCGACTTGAAAAGCTCGGCGCCGAGATCCTGAGTCGAGCCGACCACAATCGTGCCGATGTTCAGCTTGCCTGGATTGGCCTTCGCCGCCTTGAGGAAATCGCCGAGCGTCTTGTAGTCTGACTGAGCGTTCACCGCGAACACCAGATCGAACAGGCCGAGCGTCGAGATCATCTCGAACTGCTTCACCGGATCGAACGGCAGCGCATTGAACGCAGCGA
Organism: Pseudolabrys sp.; assembly: GCA_036494425.1. GTDB lineage: Bacteria > Pseudomonadota > Alphaproteobacteria > Rhizobiales > Xanthobacteraceae > Pseudolabrys. Next base: position 18,554 of record DASXOK010000557.1, on the reverse strand, counting down.
CGCTGATCGCCGTACCGTTGGTAATGAGCCCGAGCGTGTATCCGTCCGACGGCGCGGTGACGACCGTGCGCGCGGCATTGATGCCGCCCGGCCCGGGCATGTTCTCGACCACAACGCGCTGGCCGAGCTTCTGCCCCAGCTTGTCGGCGACAATCCGCGCGGTCACGTCGGCGACGCCACCCGGCCCAAACGGCAGCACGAAGCGGATCGGATGATCCGGCCACGCCGCCTGCGCTGCACCGGATTGTAGTGCAGCCGCAAAGCCGCCGATCAGAAGTGCCGCAACGAGCCCGCGTGCAATCGCAACAATGCGCGCACCCCCGGCGTAAATCCCCTCAAGCATGATCTGTGTCCTCCCCCAAAGCCTGTTCGGCCATTGTTATTTGTCGTGAGCATAGGGCCTTGCCGGACGATCTGCCACCGTGTTTCGCAGCCTGCGCGCTTACCAACAACAAGGGCCGGCGCTCGCGCACCGGCCCACACATCCACACGTTGCGCTCCCGGCCTACTTCTTCGGAATGCCGGCCTTGGTGATGACCGTGTCCCACTTGGCGATGTCGGACTTGACCCGGCCCATCAGTTCATCCGGCGTGCTGCCTTGAGCAACGACGCCGAGCCGCGCGAATTTCTCCTTCACGTCGGGCATCGCCACGACCTCGGCGACCGCCTTGTTCAAGGTGTCGACCACTTCCTTCGGCGTGCCCTGCGGCGCGAAGATGCCGTTCCACGAACTCACGTCGTAGCCGGGCACGCCGCTCTCCGCGGCGGTCGGCACGTCTGGCATGAAGGGCGAACGCTTGATCTGCGACGCGGCGATAATGCGCACCTTCTTGTCGTTCACCTGGCCTTCGATGGAGGGCGGGAATTCGAGCAGGATGTCGACGTCATTGCGCAACAGCGCCACGACGATGTCCGGCGAATTCTTGTACGGCACGATCGCGATGTCGACGTTCGCCATCGACTTGAACAGCTCGGCGCCGAGGTTCTGGGTCGAACCCACGGCAATAGTGCCCATGTTCAGCTTGCCGGGATTGGCCTTCGCCGCCTTGATCACGTCATCGAGCGTCTTGTAGTTCGACTCCGCGTTGACCGCGAAGACCAGGTCGAAGGTGCCGATCAGCGACACCATCTGGAACTGCTTCACGGGATCGAACGGCAGGTGATTGAACAGGCCGACGCTAATGGCCGTGCCGTTGCTCAGGAGACCGACCGTATAGCCGTCGTGTGGCGCATTCACGACGGTGCGCGCGGCATTGATGCCACCCGGCCCCGGCATGTTCTCGACCACCATTCGCTGGCCGAGCTTGTTGCTCAGCTTATCGGCCACGATGCGCGCGGTGACGTCGGCAACGCCGCCGGGCCCGAACGGCAGGATAAAGCGGATCGGACGCTCCGGCCACTTCGCCTGCGCTTGCCCGGCCGGCATCAGCGCCAGCGCCAAAGCCGCCGGCAACATTGACAAAACGGCGCGGCGCGCGATCCGCGCCCCACCAAACATACGCTCGCCCATATCAAACGATCCTTTGTGTTGTATCTGCTGAATCAGAACCCATAGAGCCGGGCCGGATTGTCGACCAAGACGGCTTTTTGCCGCTGCGGCTCGGGTGCGAATTGCGGCACGAGATCGACCAGATCGGCCTCATCCGCATCATGCGTCGAGTTCGGATGCGGGAAGTCGGTGCCCCAGAGCACGCGGTTCGGCGCCGCCTCGACCAGCGCGTGCGCGATCGGCACGGCCTTGGCGTAAGGCGGCATGTCGATACGCTCCGAGCCGCAGACCTTGATCCAGGCATTGTCCTGCTTGGCAATCTCGATGAGCGCCTTCAGCGGCGGCTGATCGACACCGGCGGCGGCCGGCACGCGACCCATATGGTCGATGACGAAGGGCAGCGGCAGTTTGCGGATCATGTCCGAGAGCGGAATGATATCGGGCGCGTCGACGTGCAGAACCACATGCCAGCCGCGGCCTTTGATCCGGTCGAGCACCCGGTTGAACACGACCGTGTCCGGCGCACCGCCGAGATGCTTGACGAAATTGAAACGCACGCCGCGCACGCCGCCGCGATCAAGGGTGTCGAAATCGGCGTCGGTGAACGTGTCGTCGACGATGGCGACACCGCGGTACCGCTTCGGATCGGAAGCAATGCAATCGAGCATCGCCGCGTTGTCCTTGCCGTGGCAACTCGCTTGCACGATCACCGCGCGCTCAATGCCGTGATGATCGTGCAGCGCGCGCAGCATCTCCTTCGGCGCATCCTCCGGCGTATAGCGGCGGTTTGGCGCATAGGGGAACTTGTCGCCCGGCCCAAACACGTGGCAGTGGGCATCGGTGCTCCCCGGCGGCAATTTGAAACGCGGCTTGCGGCGATCACTCAGAAATCCGGGGTGTACATTCATTTTCGGCACGGCCTTTTCATGATGTCGTGGGCGGTGGGATAGCCAAGCCCGTCCGGCGACACAAGCCCACCACCTACAACGCTGGAATGTCCCCCTTTTCCCAGCCGGCCATCGTCGCCGCGTGGAAATCGGCGAATTTTCCACCCGCGATGGCTTCGCGCATGCCCGCCATCAACTCCTGATAGTAGGCGATGTTGATCGTCGAGAGCAGCACTTGGCCCAGGATCTCGTTGGCCTTGGTGAGGTGGTGCAGATAAGCGCGCGAATAGGTGCGCGCCGCAGGATGCCGGCTCGCCTCGTCGAGCGGGCGCGGATCGTTGGCGTGGCGCGCGTTCGACAAATTGATGGAGCCGAAGCGTGTGAAGGCCATGCCGTGACGGCCGTTGCGCGTCGGCATCACGCAGTCGAACATGTCGATGCCGCGCTTCACGCCTTCCAAGAGGTCATGCGGCGTTCCGACGCCCATCAGGTAGCGCGGATAATCGGCCGGCAGCACCGGCGTCGTCTCCTCGACCACCTTGAGCATCACCGCCTGCGGCTCGCCCACGGCGAGCCCGCCGATGGCATAGCCATGGAAGCCGATCTCGGCGAGCTTGCGCGCGCTCTCGATGCGCAGCGGGATGTCGTCGCCGCCCTGCACGATGCCGAACAACGCATAGCCCTCGCGCGCCCGCGCCTCGAAGGCGCGCTTGGAGCGCTCGCCCCAACGCAACGAAAGCTGCATCGCCCGTTCGATCTCGCCGCGCGTCGCTGGCAGCTTCAGGCACTCGTCGAGCTGCATGGTGATGTCGGTCCCGAGCAGCGCCTGGATCTCGATCGAGCGCTCGGGCGACAGCTCGAACATGGTGCCATCGAGATGCGAGCGGAACCTCACGGCCTGCTCGGTCAGTTTGCGCAGGCTCGAGAGCGACATCACCTGGAAGCCGCCGGAGTCGGTCAGGATCGGCAGCGGCCAGTTCATGAAATTGTGCAGGCCGCCGAGCGCGGCGATGCGCTCCGGCCCAGGCCTGAGCATGAGGTGATACGTATTGCCGAGCACGATCTCGGCGCCGGTCTCGCGCACCGCCTCCGGGTGCAGGCCCTTCACCGTCGCCGCGGTGCCGACGGGCATGAAAGCCGGCGTCTGCACGCCTCCGTGCGGCGTGACGAGTTCGCCGCGCCGGGCCATGCCGTCGGTGGCTTTGAGCGTGAAGGAGAAAGCTTCTGTCATCAGTTCTTTCGTGAGCGCGGCACGGCATCGTGTCCCGGATGCGGTGCAGCGCATAACGAAGGGGAGCGCTGCACTGCTGATCCGGGACCCAGCTTGCTTTGGAGATAACCGGGGTCCCGGGTCTGCAGCGCACCGTTGCACGCTGCGCTGCGCCCGGGACACAAACCGATTAGCGCGACTGGGCCGCAGATAGCAAATCTAAGCCCGCAACACCATGGCGGGCACGAGCTGTTTGATTGTCGGCGCGCCCATCTGCTGCATGATGACGTGCAGTTCGGTGCGCAAGATGTCGAGCACGCGTTCCACCCCGGGCTGCCCGAACGCGCCGAGCCCCCACAAATACGGCCGCCCGATGCACACCGCCGTTGCGCCCATGCAAAGCGCCTTGGCGACATCGGTGCCGCGGCGGAACCCGCTGTCGATCATGATCGGCATGCGCCCCTTCACTGCCGCGACGATTTCCGGCAATGCGTCGATGGTGGCGCGGCCAGCGTCCTCGCTGCGGCCGCCATGGTTGGACACGATGATGGCATCGATACCATTGTCGGCGGCGAGCGCCGCGTCCTCATAGGCGAGGATGCCTTTGAGCACGATCTTCATTTTGGTGGTGGCGCGCAGGCGCTTGATGAAGTCCCATGTCAACGCCGAGGCCTCTGTGCTGCGGAGGCCTGTAAGGTCCACACCTTCGAACATCGGCCGCCGCGACAAACGTGAGGTCAAGGTACTGTTGTCGTGGCAGGCATTGCAGTCGCGCGTATCGGTCGGCCGCAGGCGGAACAGTGTTTCCTGATTTCGTCCGCCGGCGCGGTCGACAGTCACCGCGACGGCCAGGCAGCCGGCCTTTTCGGCTCGCTTTACCAGCGCTTCCGCGACCTCCCATTTGTTGGTGGGATAGAGCTGGTACCAGATCGGCGCCCCGCGTGCGGCGATGACGTCTTCGACGCTGGAGTCCGTCATCGTCGACAGGATCTGCAGATGATCGCCCACCTTGGCCGCTTTCGCCACAGCGATCTCGCCGTCCGGATGAAAGAACATGTTGCCGCCGGTTGGCGCGATCACGATCGGCGTCCTGTATTTCACGCCGAGGATATCGGCGCTCATGTCGACCTTGCTGACGTCGACGAGACGGCGCGGCCGCAGTTGGAAATGCAGGAAGCCTTCGCGGTCGGCGCGGAGCGTCACTTCGTCGTCGATGCCAGAGGCCATGTAGCCGAAATGCGCCGGCGGCACAGCCGCGCGGCAAGCCGGCTCGAAGTCGAACACGTTGATCGCGGCGGCCGGGCTCTTGATGATCGGATCGGTCTTGAGCGGCGCCCAGATGATCGGGTCCGGCAGCTTGACGCCAGGCATCGGGTTGGCAGGCCCCTCGCCAGCCAAAGCTTCGACGGTCCCCGCGGCGAGCAAGGGACTGGCGGACAGGAATTTCAGGAATTGTCGGCGGCTTCGCTCTCCAATGGTCGGCATCGCGGTTTCCTTCCCAGTGACATGGTGCACCCGACTTCTTGAATGGCCGGGCGGTGTTGCCCCTGGGGAGTGACCCTATACCGCGCCCTTGGAGGGGTACAGCAAACACGCGTCACCGTAGGAATAGAACCGATAGCCGTCGGCGATGGCATGGGCGTAGGCGCGCTGCATCGTCTCGAGCCCGCTGAAGGCCGAGACCAGCATGAACAGCGTCGAGCGCGGCAGGTGGAAATTGGTCAGCATCACGTCCACTGCTTTGGAGCGGTAGCCAGGCGTGATGAAGATGTCGGTCTCGCCGGCGAACGGATTGAGCATACCGTTATTGGCCGCTGCGCTCTCCAGGGTGCGCATCGCCGTCGAGCCCACCGCGACGATGCGGCCGCCTTCGGCGCGAATGCCGTTGAGCGTATCCGCCACCTCCGCCGGGAGGACGGCAAACTCGGAATGCATCTTGTGGCCACTGGTGTCCTCGGCCTTGACCGGCAGGAAGGTGCCGGGACCGACGTGGAGGGTCACCTTGCGCACGTGGATGCCGCGCCGCATGAGCCGGACAATCAGATCCGGCGTGAAATGTAGCCCGGCCGTCGGCGCCGCCACCGAGCCCTCTTCATGCGCAAAGACCGTCTGGTAGTCGGTCTTGTCCTGCGCGTCGGTCGCCCGCTTGGAGGCGATGTAAGGCGGCAGGGGCATGTCGCCCCGCTCGGCAATGGCCTGGTCCAGCACCGCTCCGTGGAAGGAAAATGAGAGTGTGATTTCACCACCCTCATCTTTATGTGAAACTCGAGCATCGAGCTGGCCGAGAAAGCAGACCTTGCCTTCATTGCCGAAGCGCAGGGTATCGCCGACCTGCACCTTCTTCGCACCCAGGATGAAGGCCTTCCAGGTCGAACCGTCGACCCGCTTGATCAGAGTTGCCTCGATTGATGGCTCGGCGTCCCCTCGCCCGATCCGCCGCCCTTTCAGCCGCGCGGCGATCACCTTGCTGTCGTTGACCACCAGGCAGTCGCCGGGTTGAAGCAGTTCCGGCAGGTCGCCCACCGTGCGGTCATCCAGCTCGGGCCCCCCGCCCGGCCGCACAACCATCAGCCGCGCCGACTCGCGCGGGCTCGCCGGCCGCAGAGCGATGCGGTCGGGCGGCAGGTCGAAGTCGAAGAGGTCGGTGCGCATGGCTCTTTCATCTCTGCCCGCTTGCGGGGAGAGTTCGACGTCCGAGCGCCAGCGAGGACGTCGGGTGAGGGGGCGTTACCAAGCACCTGAGCATGTGGCTGGCCGTCACCCGGCTCGCGGAGTTTATCATCGGGCCGCCCATCGCGCGGACCCGTTGGCTCGCCACCTTTTCCCCGCACGCGGGGAGAAGGAAACTATGCCCCCATGGTCGCCTTGACGATCTTGTCGGGATTCTGCACCGGCTCGCCGCGCTTGATCTTGTCGACGTTCTCCATGCCCTCGATCACCTTGCCCCAGGCGGTGTACTGGCCGTCGAGGAAGGTGGCGTCGTCGAAGCAGATGAAAAACTGGCTGTCGCCCGAATCCGGGTTGGACGCGCGCGCCATCGACACGGTGCCGCGCACATGCGGCTCCTTGTTGAACTCGGCCTTGAGCTTCTTGCCCGAGCCGCCGGTGCCGGTGCCGTGCGGGCAGCCGGTCTGCGCCATGAAGCCGTCGATCACGCGGTGAAAGACGATGCCGTCGTAGAAGCCCTCTTTGACGAGTTCCTTAATGCGCGCGACATGGCCGGGCGCGAGGTCGGGGCGCATCTCGATCACCACGTTGCCCTGGGTGGTTTCCAGCGTGAGTGTGTCTTCTGGTTTGGCCATGGTCTATGCCTTCTTCTGTTTTCGGTTTTCGGTGATATGGAAGGTGAAGGGTCGTCCGGCAATCGCGTTGCCGAGACTCTCGGACACGGGCAGCGGCGAGCACCGCCGGATCGCATCGGCGAGCGCGCCGTAATAGACGGTCCGCTCCTGGTCGGACACGTTGTGGCTCTCATGGGTGATGCGCCCGCCGAAAATCTCGCCGTTGCGCTTGAAGCTCAGCATGAACGTAAGCTCCATGCCGGTCGTCACCCGGTCGATCGGAGGCCAGACCCAGCAGCCCCGTATCGCACGTCCCACGTCCGCCAGCGTGTTGAGCTGGCGCACCGGCGGAGCGCTCTCGGCGCAGGCGGCCTGTAAACTGGCTGTCGTCGCCAGCGCGGCCACTCCGAACGCAACAACACCAAACCGCATGGTGCGCCGGCCCTCTCAGCGTCAGCGCTCGATCGTGGCTTTCTTCACATAATCGAGGCGCGAGAAATCCTTGGCGAGATAGACGTTGCCCTCGCGCTGCATGCGGCTCTGGTCGGGACCGCGGCCGCGCGGAGCACCCTCGCCGTACTCGGCGTTGAGCTTGTCGACGACGTCCATGCCGGAGATCACGCGGCCGAACGGCGCAAAGCCCATCTGGTCGAGCTGGGTGTTGTCGTTGAAGTTGATGAACACCTGGCTGGTGCGGGTGTCCGGTCCGGCGGTCGCGAAGGTGATATAGCCGCGCTTGTTGCTCTGCGTTACCGGGTCGTCCTTGATCGAGGCCTCGCGCCATTTCGCCATGATGCCGGGATCGCCGTTGATGCCGAACTGCACCATGAAGCCGGAGATGACGCGGAAGAAGCGGTCGTTATCGAAGAAGCCGTTCTTCACCAGATTGTAGAACCGGTCGGCGCCGATCGGCGCCCAGGCGCGTGTGACCTGCACGACGAAGGCGCCCTTGGTGGTATCGAACTTCACCTTGTAGGTCGCCGGCGCCTGCTCGGTAAGCGCGGCCGGGTTCGACAAGTTCGGCGACTGCGCGAAGGCTGGCGTTGCCAAGGCAGCGAGCAATGCGAGCGTCAGGATCGAGCGGCGGCGTATCATCGAAGCTCCTCGGGTGTCGGGAAAATCAGGCGCGCTTGATGTGCGCGAATTTGCTTTTCAATCGTGCGGCAACTGCGGCCGGCACGAACGCGGAAACGTCACCGCCCATGCCAGCGATCTGCCGCACCAATGTGGCGGTGATCGGGCGCACCATCGGCGAGGCGGGCAGGAACACGGTCAGCACCTCCGGCGCCATGGTCTCGTTCATCCCCGCCATCTGCATCTCGTAGTCCAGGTCAGTGCCGTCGCGCAGGCCGCGGATCAGCATGCCGGCTCCCAAACGCCGCGCGGCTTCGATGACCAGGTCGGAAAAGGTGACGCAGGAGAGCTCGCACTTGGCGGCTTTCGCCAGCGGCCCGCAGGTCTCCTCCAGCATGGCCAGCCGCTCCTCGGCGGAAAAGAGCGGTGCCTTGCCCGGGTGCACGCCGATCGCGATCACAAGCCTGTCAGCGAGCCGCACGGCATGGCGCACGACGTCGAGATGGCCGTTTGTGACGGGGTCGAAAGAGCCTGCGTAAAGGGCGGTTCTCGGCATGCGCGCCGGTCTAACCCGGCCCTAGCCGCCCCGCAAGGCGTACCCCCGCCGCGACGGCGAACTTTTGCCCCGGCCCCACGTTGGGCCAAACCGTTGTTTGCCGCGACCCACAGGGGGAGACCGAGAAGCGGGGGGGCCGTCATGGTGAAAATACTCAATGCCATCTTGATCGCAGCCGCCGTGGCCGCCGTCGTGTCCATCTTCACCGCCCCTGGTGCAGAAGTGGTCGCCGGAGCCTTGCCGCAGCAGGACGAGGCCGCGCTGAATGCCTGCGCCCACCGTCCATGGCCCTATATCGATTGTGTCGGCACCCGCTACGGCAACCAGCGCGTCCGCCTGGTGACGACCGACCAGCTCCCGCGCTAACGCCGGACTTACCCGCGCACCGCCGACGCGCTAGTCTCCCCGCTTCGGCGCCGGCCACGCGATAACGCAAACAGTTCAAGAAGAGACCGGCGCGACTAGGGAGCTTTCATGCGCCGGATCATCCTCGCTGCACTTGCTTTGCTGTGCGCTCTGCCCGCCTCCGCCGAAACCTATCCCAGCCGTCCGATCCGCATCATCGTGCCGACGCCGGCCGGTGGCCCGGTCGACGTCATGGCGCGGCTCCTGGCCAACGCGCTACCCGCCTCGCTCGGGCAGGCCGTAATCGTCGAGAACAAACCCGGCGCCGGCAACATCGTCGGCTCCAAATACGTCGCTGGCGCCGACCCCGACGGCTACACGCTGATGGTCTCCGCGGCGAGCGGGCTGATCATGAGCCCGATGATCTACAAGAACGCCGGCTACGACGCGTCGAGCTTCGCGCCCGTCGCGTTGATCGCCGAGACGCCACAAGTGCTCGTGGTCAATCCCAGCCTGCCGGTGAAGTCCGTCGCCGAACTCGTCGCGTACGCCAAGGCCAATCCCGGCAAGCTCAATTACTCGACCGGCGGCATCGGCACGCTGCCGCATCTCACCGCCGAATATTTCAAGCGCCTCACCGGCACGCAGATCGTGCACGTGCCCTACAAAGGCGGCGGCCCGGCGTTGATGGGCGTGGTCGCCGGCGAAACGCAGATGACTTTCGACACCATCGCCACCTCGTTGCAGTTGGTGCGCGACGGCAGGCTGCGCGCGCTGGCCATGGTCGGTCCCAAGCGCGCCGCCGATCTGCCCGACGTGCCGACCATGCCGGAGTCCGGGTACAACACTGTCACCACCGGCGCTTGGACGGCTTTGCTGGTGCCCGCCGGAACGCCGCCGGAGATCGTCGCCAAGCTCAACGCAGCGACCAACGCGGCGCTTGGCACCGATGCGGTGAAGACCGCGCTCGCCAAGCTCGGTGCGCAGCCGCGCGGCGGCACGCCGAAGGACCTCGCCGATCACCTCGCGGGCGAGACGGTCAAATGGAAGCCGGTGGTCGAGGGGCTGAATTTGAAGCCTGAGTGAACCGGCAAGAAACGCTCAACGCGTAAACGCCACCATGCGCTTGCAGGCTTGCAGCAACACCAGCGCATCGGTGGCGAACACCAGCCCCCGCGCGCCGCGTTGCACAAGCTTGCGGCTGTAGTCGCGTTCCTGCCGGTCGCCGACGGTGGTAACGACGAACTTGGAATGTTTGCGGCACGACGCCGACACGCGGTCGAGCGCGGCGCTCATGGCGGGGTGGTCGAAATCCGCGCCCGGCGCGCCGACCGAGACCGAGAGGTCGTACGGCCCGATAAACAGCCCATCCACGCCAGGCGTGGCGGCGATGGCCTCGATGTCGTCGATCGCCGACTGATCTTCGATCAACGGCAGGACCAGCACGTCCCGATTGGCCTTTTGCGCGTAGGCGGCCCATTCGTCTGGCCAGTATCCCGTCGCGCGCACGATCGGACAGGCGCCGCGCTCGCCCTCCGGCGCGTAACGCGCCGCGCGCACCAAGGCCTCCGACGACTGCCGCGTGCCGTGCGGAATCACGATCCCCGCCACGTCGAGATTGAGCACGCGCTTGATCAGCCCCGGATCGACCTCCGGCACCCGCACGAGCGGGGCGATGCCGGCCGCATCCGCGGACCGGATGAGATGGGCCAGGCGGTCCATATCCATCGGGCAGTGCTCCATGTCGATGATGACGAAATCGATGCCCGCCCGGGCGAGGATCTCGATCACCATGGGCGCACCGATGAAGTCGATCATCCCGGTCAGGGTGTCGCCCCGAACGAAGCGCTCGCGCAAACTGATGTCATTCTTCAAAGGAACTCTCCAGGCCGTCGATCAATCGACCTTCATGTGTGCGGCCTTGACGACCTTGGCCCACTTGTCGGTCTCTTCGGCAATGAGCTTGCCAAACTCCGCCGGCGTCATCGGCATTGGCTCGACGCCCAGGTTCTCGAGCTTTGCTTTGATCGGGGGATCGGTGACGCTCGCCGTGATCGTCTTGTTGAGCTTGTCGATGATGTCGGCTGGCGTGTTCATCGGCGCGCCGACGCCGAAGTAGCCCGTCGCGTCGTAACCCTTCACGAACTCACCGATGCTCGGGACGTCCGGCAGCGCATTCGAGCGCTTGGCGGTGGTCACGCCCAGCGCGCGCAACTGACCGGCGCGGATTTGCGCGACCGTCGTCGGGATCGGACTGAACACGACCTGCACCTGGCCGCTGAGCAGATCGGGCACGTAGCTCCCTTTATAGGGGACGTGCACCATGTCGACGCCGGCCATCATCTTGAACAGTTCTCCGAAGGCATGCGGCGGCGTCCCGATGCCGGCCGAGCCCATATTGATCTTGCCAGGGTGCGCCTTGGCATAGGCGATGAACTCCGGGATCGTCTTGGCCGGCACACCGGGATTGACCGCCATCACGTAACCGCCGCCGCCGATGAGCGCGACCGGCGCGATATCGCGGATGAAATTGAAATTGAGGTCCGGATAGAGCGAGACGTTGATCGTGTTCGCCGTCACGACCTCCATGAGGATCGTGTACCCATCGGCCGGCGCCTTCACGACCACCTCGGTGCCGATATTACCGCCGGCGCCCGGCCTGTTATCGACGAGGAACGATTGTCCAAGCCGCTGCTCCAGGGACTGCGCGGCGATGCGGGCGAGGCTGTCGGCCGCCTGGCCGGCAGGAAACCCAACAACCATGCGCACGGCTCGCGCCGGATAGGCTTCCGCCCAGGCATCGCGAGCAAAGATGGGGAGCGCGGCGGCGCCCGCCGCGAGCTGCAGAAAGTCTCGGCGTAGAATTTCCAAGATTGTTCCTCCGATATCGACGCGAATTGAGCTCGCGTTCGTCTTGTGAGTTATTGCCCGTTTACGGCCTCGCGGACGCGCTGACAACCGTCGCTTTTGTCTAAGTAATCGTGGGCGCGCTAAGTTGGCCGCCGCGCCAGCGACAGCCAGACGCCGCCGCCGATGAGCGCGAGCCCGGAGATGCGGCCAAGCCAGCGCGCATTGGCGCTCTTGAGAAAGAAGCTCCGCCCGGCCCCGGCCGCCAAGGCCCACCCGGCATCGGTGAACCCCGCCAGCGGCACAGTCACTGCGCACATGACGAACAGCTGGTGGCCGGCAGGCAGCGCGGGATCGATGAACTGCGGCAGGAAGGCCGTGAAGAATGCGATCGTCTTCGGGTTCGACAGCGCGACCATGATGCCGCGGCAGAAATAGACGCCGCGGCTCGGCACGGCGAGCGTCTCCGCCGGTTTGCCGGCGTGACGCCAGGCCTGGATGCCGAGCCAGATGAGATAAGCCGCGCCCGCCCAGCGCAGCACCTCGAAGATCACATCGGTGTAGCGGATGACGACATTGAGCCCGAGCGCGATCGCCGAAATCAGAATCGCATTGCCGAGCGTGCTGCTCGCAACGGTGATCAGTGCCGCGCGCGTGCCACGCGTCGCGCCGGTCGAGATGATCAGCATCACGATCGGCCCCGTCGTGAGCACCAGGATGAGCGTGATGAGCAGAAAGGCGGAGAAGAGCTGGGTGTTCATGTGCTGCTTCCTTCACCTTTCTCCGACCCGATAAGCCTCATCCTGAGGAGGCGCGGAGCGCCATCTCGAAGGAGGGCGTCTCGGCCTCATGGTTCGAGACGCGCGGTTTCGCCGCGCTCCTCACCATGAGGACGACTGCCCTACTCCCCCTCCACCTCGCTCAACCGCTCCACGGACACCACGCGCTCGTCGTCCGCCGTGTCGAGGACGATGACGCCCTGCGTCGAGCGGCCGGCGATGCGGATGCCGGCGACGGTGGTGCGAATCAGCTTGCCGGCGTCGGTGACGAGCATGATCTGATCGCCCTCCTCCACCGGGAACGAGCCGACGATGCGCCCCGTCTTTTGCGTCAGCGACATCGCGACGATGCCTTTGCCGCCGCGTCCCGTCGTGCGGTACTCGAACGACGACGAGCGTTTGCCGAAGCCGCGCTCGGACAGCGTGAGCACGAACTGCTCCGCCGCCGAGAGCTCGACATAACGCTGCTCCCCGAGCTCGATATTGGCGGCGTCCGCGGTTCCGTTCTCGCCGTTCTCCTGCACCTCCTCGACCTCGGGCGCCGCCGCATCGGCCTCGGCGCCGCTGCCGCGCCGGATGGCGCTCGCGCGCTTGAGATAAGCTGCGCGCTCATCCGCCGTCACCTCGACATGGCGCAGGATCGACAGCGAGATCACCTTGTTGTCCTTGTCGAGCCCAATGCCGCGCACGCCCATCGACGTGCGGCCGGTGAAGACGCGCACCTCCGGCACCGCAAAGCGGATGCACTGCCCGCCCGCAGTGGTGAGCAGCACGTCGTCTTTCTCGGTGCAGATCTGCACGTCGACGATCGCCTCGCCCTCGGCGAGCTTCATGGCGATGATGCCTGAGCGGCGTACCTCGACGAAGTCGGAGAGCTTGTTACGCCGGACCGTGCCCTTGGTGGTGGCGAACATCACGTCGAGATCGGCCCAGGTCTTCTCGTCCTCGGGCAGCGGCATGATGGTGGTGATGGTCTCGCCCGGATCGAGCGGCAGGATGTTGATCAGCGCCTTGCCGCGCGCCTGCGGCGCCGCCAACGGCAGCCGCCAGACCTTCTCCTTGTAGACCTGGCCGCGCGAGGAGAAGAACAGCACTGGCGTATGCGTATTGGCGACGAACAGCCGCGACACGAAATCCTCGTCGCGGGTCTGCATGCCGGAGCGGCCTTTGCCGCCACGCCGTTGCGCACGATAGGTCGAGAGCGGCACGCGCTTGATGTAGCCGAGATGCGACACGGTGATCACCATGTCCTCGCGCTGGATCAGGTCCTCGTCCTCGACCTCGGCTTCCTGCTCGGCGATGACGGTGCGGCGCGGCGTGGCGAACTTCGCCCTCACCGCCGCCAGCTCGTCCTTGATGATGCCCTGGATGCGCGCGCGCGAGCGCAGGATGTCCAGGTAGTCCGCGATCTCGGCGGCGAGCTTGTCCAGCTCTTCCTTGATCTCGTCGCGGCCCAGAGCCGTGAGGCGCTGCAGCCGCAGATCGAGGATCGCCTGCGCCTGCTCGGCCGACAGCCGCGTATTGCCGTCGTCCGACACGGTGTGCCGCGGATCGTCGATCAGCAGCACCATGTTGATCATGTCCTTGGCCGGCCAGTCGCGCGCCATCAAGGCCTCGCGTGCTTCCTTGGCGTCGCGTGAGGCGCGGATCAGCCGGATCACCTCGTCGATATTGGCCACCGCGATCGCAAGGCCGACCAGGATGTGCGCGCGGTCGCGCGCCTTGTTGAGCAGGAACTTGGTGCGCCGCGACACCACCTCTTCGCGGAAGGCGATGAAGGCGGTGAGCATATCCTTGAGCGTCATCACCAGCGGACGGCCGCCGTCGAGCGCCACCATGTTGGCGCCGAAGCTCGTCTGCAGTGGCGTGAAGCGGTAGAGTTGGTTGAGCACAACGTCGCGCTCGGCATCGCGCTTGAGCTCGATCACCACGCGGTAGCCGTCGCGGTCGGATTCGTCGCGCAAGTCCGAGACGCCGTCGATCTTCTTGTCGCGCACCAGTTCCGCGATTCGCTCGACCATCGTCGCCTTATTCACCTGGTAAGGAATCTCGGAGACGATGATCGCCTCCCGTTCCTTGCGGATCGTTTCGAAGGCGACCTTGCCGCGCATCACGATAGAGCCGCGGCCGGTGTGATAGGCGCTGCGGATGCCGGTTCTGCCGAGGATGATGCCGCCGGTGGGGAAATCCGGCCCCGGCACGATATTGTTGAGATCGTCGATCGACAGCGCCGGATCGTCGATCAGCGCCGTGCAGGCGTCGATCACCTCGCCGAGATTATGCGGCGGGATGTTGGTCGCCATGCCGACGGCGATGCCGCCGGCGCCGTTGACCAAGAGATTGGGGAAGCGCGCCGGTAGCACCACCGGTTCGCGCTCATGGCCGTCGTAATTGTCCTGGAAATCGACCGTGTTCTTGTCGATGTCGTCGAGCAGCGCCATGGCGGCGTGGTCGAGACGGCATTCGGTGTATCGCATGGCCGCCGGCGGATCGCCGTCGACCGAGCCGAAATTGCCCTGCCCGTCGATCAGCTCGAGGCGCATCGAGAAGTCCTGCGCCATGCGCACCAAGGCGTCGTAGATCGCCTGGTCGCCGTGCGGGTGATATTTACCCATCACGTCGCCGACGACGCGCGAGGACTTCACGTATTTCTTGTCGGGTGTATGCCCCTGCTCGTGCATCGAATAGAGGATGCGCCGGTGCACGGGCTTGAGGCCGTCGCGCACATCGGGCAGCGCCCGCGACACGATCACGCTCATCGCATAATCGAGGTACGAACGCTTCATCTCGTCGGTGATAGAGACGGGGCGCATATCGGAGGGATGGCCATCCCCCGATCTGGGATTTTCAGTGTCTGCCAAGAAATGTTCCTAAACGGCTCGATATGACCGTTTTTTCTAACCGATTCATGCGCCCTATGCCACCCCTAAGCGCATCTTTCAGATGGTTATTTCTTTCGGATTTTCAATAGTTTATCGGCGCTCTTCGCGGCGCTTTCCCGGCGGGGCGCAAAGCCCCTTTTTTAGGGGCCTTTGGCCCTGCCAAGCGCCTCCCGAACAGGCTAGCGTGGCCGCGTCATGCCGCTCGAATTCCTCATCTCCGCGCTGGTCACGCTCATCGTCGTGGTCGATCCGATCGGCCTCGTGCCGACCTTCATCGGCATCACCTACGGCCTGCCGTCGAAGGCCCGCCTCAACGTGGCGCTGCGCGCCTGCCTGATCGCGGGCGCGATCCTCGCCGGCAGTGCGCTGATCGGCGACTGGCTCCTGCGCACGCTGTCGATCTCGCTGCCCGCCTTCCGCATTGCCGGCGGGCTCTTATTGTTCTCCATCGCTTCGGAAATGGTGTTCGGCGTGCGTCTTGAACGGCAATCGCATGAGGCCGAGGAGGCCATCGAAGAACGTGTGCGCGACATCGCCGCTTTCCCGCTCGCCATCCCGCTCATGGCCGGCCCCGGCGCCATCACCGCGACGCTGCTGCTCGCCGGCCGCGGCGCCAGCGATCCAACGCGACTCGCGATGTTGCTCGCGGTGATCGCTGTGGTGCTGGCTCTATGCTTCCTGTCATTCGTGCTTGCCGCGCGCATCGAGCGTCTGCTCGGCGTCACCGGCAATACGGTACTCTCCCGCCTGCTCGGGGTGCTGCTGGCGGCCCTCGCGGTACAGTACGTGATTGATGGCGCGCGGGTGGCACTTTCCGGCTAATGGAACCGTAGCCTGCCACGTCTGTTGAACGGCATTGCGGCAAAACCGGCGGAGAAACCGCCATGAAGGTCTTGCAGTTCCTCGCCCTCGTCCTCACCGCGCTGGCGCTCGTGCCGGCCGGTGCGCATCTGCTCGAACTGCCGAACAAGATCGATTTGTCCGAACGCGACTACTTCGTCGTCCAGACTATCTACAGCGGCTGGGCGATGCTCGGCGTCGTGACCATCGGCGCCATGCTGGCCAACCTAATCCACGCCGTCTTTCTGCGCGGCCAGGGCCTCGCCTTTGTCTGCGCCGTGATCGCCTTCCTCTGTGTCGCCGTGACGCTGGTGATCTTCTTCGCCTTCACTTTTCCGGCCAACCAGGTGACCGGCAATTGGACCCAGGTGCCAGCCGACTGGACGCAGGTGCGTTTCGAATGGGAGATCTCGCATGCGGTCGATGCCGTGCTCACCTTTGCCGGCTTCTGCGCGCTGACCACATCGGTCCTGCTCACGCGGGAGTGAGGGACGCGATCGGCATAGGGGGCGACCTTGTGGGTCGCACCCCTGCCACACCACCAGGCATGCGGGTCCGCACCGGGCGGTTCGAGAAGTTGAGGTCATGAGAGACGGGGCAGTCCCAGTCGATCCGACCATTTTAGGGTCAACACGGCGTTGAGGAGCATGCCGCTGTTGCGCCACCAGCGCTAGTCAGCAACGCCTTCTATCCGGTTCTCGTTCATCGGCCCGCAGCTTCGCTCCACGCTTCCTCCCCACATTCGGTCGCCCTCATGCAGTTGCGCTTCGCTTCGCTCGTTGTGATCAACTCACGATGGGACTTTCACCCACAAGAGGGCGCCCATGCTGGGCGCACAAAAAAAAGAGCCGCTCGCGAATGCAAGCGGCCCAAGTCTAGGGAGGAAACGCCCAAGGAGGGCTGCGACAGCTCTCGCCGCCGCGCGCCGTATAAATCAATCGAGACGGCCGAACGCAAGGCACGAAGCGTGACGATCTTGCGGTCATTGTAGGTCGTTTGCCTGATAATTTATCGGTGTTGCCGAAATGCCGGTGCCGATTTTATGTGCAGCCACGGGTCAAAACGCGCGCGTCCTTTGGGTCTACACCGCAGGACTGCACCGTCGCGTTCCACAGCCGACCAGCCTTCGCTGTACTGATCCGCCCAAATTTCTACAATTGCGCCCGCGGCGCGGATCGGGTGGATTGCGCGCCGTCATCAACCAGGGGTCGCCGGGGCGGCCAAGTCTGACACGCATTGGGAGACGATCCATGACACGCACCTTCATCGCCGCGCTCACGTTCGGCGCGCTCTCGTTCACGGCCGCGCAGGCGCAGGACTTCACCGCCGCGCAACGCGCCGCCTGCAAGAGCGACTATGAGACGCTTTGCAAAGGCACCATGCCGGGTGGCGGGCGCGTGCTCGCCTGCCTGAGCAAGAACAACGACAAACTCTCCGACGCCTGCAAGAAGGTGGTCGCCGACGCCAAGAAGTGACCTGCCCGCAAGCGTCACGGCACCCTGCCCCGCTCCAGCTCTTCCCGGCTGGAGCGGGTGTGCGTTTGTGTCGCTGCTCAGCGCTCACACTACCGCGCTCTGACAGCGGGCGCGCAGGCGGGGCACGGCGAAATCCAGAAACGCGCGCAGCTTCGGCGCCGGATGCAAGCCGGCGGGATAGAGGAAATGCACCGGCAATTCTTCGTCCGAGAACGCGTCTAACACCGACACCAGCGATCCGGCGCCGAGTGCCGACTGCGCCTGGTAACTGAAAACGCGAGTCACACCGAGACCGCTCACCGCGGCGTCGAGGGCCGCCTCCGCCGTGTTGACGATCAGCCGCGGTGTGATGGCGACGGAGCGTTGCTCCGCCGCGCGGCGGAATATCCAGCGCGGGCCCTCGGACGATCCGGCGAAGGAAATCGTGCCGTGCGCGGCCAGATCGTCCGGCGTCTGCGGCGTGCCGCGCTTCGCTAGATAGGAGGGGGCCGCCACCACCGTGCGGCCGACGGCGCCGACGCGCGTTGCGATCGCGGACTGCTCCGTGAGATCACCGATGCGCAGCGCCAGATCGAAGCCCTCTTCCACCAAATCGATCGGACGATCGGTCAGGAACAAGCGCACCGACACCGAGGGATAGCGGACCAGGAAGTCCGTAACGAGCGGCAACACATGCAGGCGGCCGAACACGATCGGCGCGGTGGTGCGCAATTCGCCGATGGCGGCATGGCCGCGCCCGGCCGCCGCCTGCTCGATGTCCTCGAGATCGGACAGCACCCGCCTGGCACCGGCGAGAAACAATTGGCCGGCTTCGGTGACCGCGACGGCCCGCGTGGTGCGAGTAAGCAACTGGACGCCGAGCCGGGCCTCGAGGTCGGCGACGGCCCGC